>NZ_WIXR01000047.1:3263-147308 GCF_019425585.1 Burkholderia sp. COPS
CGGCAATGACCAACCGGCAGTGACCAACCGGCAGCGACCAACCGGCAATGACCGACCAGCATCTACCGCCACGGCGGCGCGCGGTCGCCCGCATGCGCGCGGCGCCGGCGTGCCGCCGCACGACTCAATGCTTCTCCATCTGCTCCAGCGCCTTGATGTCTTCTTCGGACGTCATTTCGCACGCAAGCAGCGTCTTGCCCTTCAGCGCCGGGCCCTGGCGCGCCGACACGAGGATCAGCGCGCCGCCCGGGCCGCGCACCGTCAGGCGGCGCGAATAGCCTGCCGACGACGCGCCCAGCAGGTGCCCCTTTTCCGGCGCGAGCTTGTAGCGTTGCGCGAGCTGGCCGGCGACTTCGCCGTCCACGAGCACGCCGATCCCGGTGCTGGTGAACACGACGTGCTGCGTCGTGAAGCCGTCCCGGTGGATCGGCTCCGGCAGACGGAAGACCGCGGCGCCCAGCATCGATTCGTCCGGCTTCGGATCGGTGGCCTTGACGGTGTTGTAGATCGAGTCCATCAGGTCCGACGTGAACGGCGGATTGCAGATCGCGGCGTTGAAGATGTCGGGTTGGGCGGGCGGCGCGGCGAATGCAGCGAGCGGCGCGGCGGAGAGGGCAATGGCGATGGCGGCGGCGCCGACGGCAGCGGCGCGACGCCCGGACAGGCGAAGGGACATGAATGCAGTTCTCTCAGGTTTTATTGTGAGGCTGCATGTTAATGCATCGCCGCACGCCGGCCGATCGACGGAGAGCGGCCGGGTGGCGGCAATGCAACAGGCGCGCACCCGCGCGCCGCGATCGATTCCGTTGCCGGATGATCGATGCGCGGCGCGTCGGGGCTTGCGCGTCAGGCAGCCGGTGCGATGCGGGTTCGCGTTACGGCGCGACGACCGGATGCTTCAGCGCGTGCGCGGTCTCGATCCACTGCGCGTGGAATTCGACCGCGTCGGGCTTGAGCCCGAGCTCGCCGTTGCGATAGGCCATCGCGAGCGTCTGCACGGCTTCCGGCAACTCGTGCTCGGCGGCCCGGCGATACAGCGCGAGCGCGCGTGCGTCGTCGCGCGGCACGCCGCTGCCGTCGCGGTACGCGTTCGCGAGCATGAAGTCCGCGGCCGGGATGTCCGCGCGCGACGCGACCTCGAACCAGTGCGCGGCCTGCACGGGATCGGCGGCGATCCCGTAGCCGCTGCGATAGATCAGCCCGAGGTAATACGCGGCGGCCGGGTCGCCCTGCGCGGCCGCTTCGCCGAGCAGTGTGCGGGCGCGTGCATAGTCCTTCGGCATGTCGCTGCTGCCGAGCAGCAACGCCTTGCCGAGCGCGAGCTGCGCCCGCCGGGCGGCCGGCGCGTCGGCCTTGCCGTCCGCCGTCGCGGCCGTTTCCAGCCAGCCGCGCCCCTCGTCGCGCAGCCCCGGTTCGCGCGCGTCGACGAGCGCGATGCCGAGCGCCGCCTGCGCGTCGCCCGAGCCGCGGCGCGCCAGCGTGCGCAACTGCGCGAGCGCGTGCGGCTCGGTGGCCTGCGTGACCATTGCCTGCCACTCGTCGAGCTGCGCGGCGCTCGGCGTGGAGCCGGCGCCGTGCAGGCCGGTCGCCGCGACGACGGCCGCGACGGTCACGGCCGCCGCCGCGAGCAGCGCGGCCGGCGGAAGTTTCGCGCGCAGCACGCGCCGCGCGGCAGCGGCGAGGCCGGATTCGGCCGGCCGCATCGTCCGGATCGGTTGCATCGCGTGTCTCATTGCGTGAGGTCGATCTCGTAGGTGGCGAGGTTCTTGCCCGAGCCGTCGTCGGCCGCGACCTGCGTGACGCCGGTCAGGCCGGCCGCCGCCGCGTCGCCGAGGCGGTTCGGTGCGGACGCGAACTGCACATGCGCGACCGAGCTCGCGAGCTTCGTGAAGCGCCAGCTGCGCTGCGCGCCGTCCGCCGTGCGCGTGATCGCGCCGCGTTTCTTGATGAACGCGATCAGCACGTCGCGGTTCGCATCCGGCGACGCGAAGATCGTCTTGCTGCCGTCGAGGCCCGGGAAGTTGCCGCCGCCGCTCGCGCGGTAGTTGTTGGTCGCGACGATGAACTGCGCGTTCGGGTCGATCGGCGCGCCCTTGTACGTCAGGTTCCTGATCCGGCTGCCGACCGGCTGCGTGACGTCGATTTCATACGCGAGATCGGCCGACGTGAACATGTCGAAGTTGTAGCCGGGGAAGGTGCTGACGAGCGGCTGCACGGTCGCCTTGGTCGGGTCGATCCGGTTGAAGCGCTTCGCGGCGGTTTCGAGCCAGTTCTTCACGTCGGCGCCGCTGACCTTCACCGCATACACGGTGTTCGGATACAGGTACAGGTCGGCCGCGTTGTTGATCGCGAGCGCGCCCGGTGCGACGTCGGTGTAGTCGGTGCCGCCGCCGAAGCCGCTCTTGAACGGCGCGCTGACCGACAGCACCGGCAGCGACGCGTATTGCGGCAGGTTCGCCTGCACGTAGGTCTTCACGTAGTCGGCCTGCGCCTCGTTGACGATCTGGATCGCGCCCGGATCACCGACATCGGCGAAGTACGAGTTCATCCGGTAGTCGGTCGAGCCGATCGGCGTCTTCACATAGTCGATCGTCGCCTGGTGCTCGGCGGCGATCGCGGCGGAAACCGACGGATCGGCCGCCACGTAGCTCTTGTCGGCGTTCTGGATCGGCCGCGCCTCGACGGTCGTCTGCGACTTGTCGACGCTCCACGTCTTGCCGTCGAACTTCAGGCCGAGCTTGATCACGCCGAGGTGCTTGCCCCAGTAGTTGGCCATCACGGTCGGCACGCCGTTGACGGTGCCCTTGACCTTGTCGACGCCCGGCAGGTTGAACTGCGACACGGTGCTGTTCGCGTCCGGGAACACCTGGTGCGAGTGGCCGATCAGCATCGCGTCGATGCCGGTCACCTTCGACAGCCACCAGCTGCCGTTCTCCATCGTCGGCGAATACGCGGAATTGTCGAGGCCGCCGTGCGAGATCGCGACGACGAGATCGGCGCCCTTCGCGCGCATCTCCGGAATGTACTTCTCGGCCGCTTCCTTCAGGCCGGTCGTGTAGACCTTGCCGTCGAGCCAGCGCTTGTCCCAGTTCATGATCGCGGGCGGCGTGAAGCCGATGATGCCGATCTTCACGGGCGCGCTGACCGTCTTGCCGTCCGGCGTGGTCGCGGTCACGGTGCGGGTCAGGATCGTGTACGGCGTGAACAGCGGCGCGTTGGTCTTCGCGCTGATCACGTTCGCGAGCACCTGCGGGAAGTTCGGGCCCGCGCATTTCTTCTGCTGGGCCGGCGCCGGCAGGCCGTCGACCTCGAACGTGTTGCCGGTCACCTGCGACAGGTACGGCAGCCCGTAGTTGAATTCGTGGTTGCCGATCCCGCCGCCGTCGAATTTCGCGGCGTTCATCACTTTGTAGATCGCGAGCGTCTGGTCGCAGCCGACCGGCTTCACGAGCGCCTGGTAGTCGGACAGCGCGGTGCCCTGGATCGTGTCGCCGTTGTCGAGCAGCAGCGTGTTCGGGTACTGCTTGCGCGCCTGCGCGATCAGCGTCGACACGCGTTCGAAGCCGAGCGAATTGTCGGCGGCGAGCTTGAAATAGTCGTACGACAGCACGTTGGTGTGCAGGTCGGTCGTCTCGAGCAGGGCGAGCGTGGCCGTCGTGCCGACGGGCGCCTGGGCTGCCGGCGGCGTCGCCGGCGGCGAGGTCACGTCGTCGCCGCCGCAGGCGGCGAGGATGAAGGCGAGGCTGGCGAGCGCGGCGATGGCCGGCACGCGACGGCGGGAAAGCAGGGGGAGACGCATCGGTTGTCCTGTTCGGTGTTCTGTTTTATGAAACGCGAGGTGCGCAACGATTGGCGGCGCGGGGCGCCGACGGCCTGATGTGCGGCGCGAGAGAGTATCGAAAGGAAACGTGACGGAAGAATGAAAGGTGGTGACGTCGGCATCGGGCAACGGGCGGCGGCTTCCTCCCGCACGCCGGGGCGGGCTCCCCGGCTGCGCGCCCCGAGCTGGCCGCCCGCACGGAAATCCTCACGTCGCGGCGCCGGGCGGTTCGCTACAATGGCCGCTGTCACCTTTTTGCAAACAACCTGCCCTTGGACTTCGAGACTCCTCCCGGCCTGTCGGTCGACGCCGGCGGCCAGGGCCAGACGGTGCGCCTGACCGGCCAGTGGACCGCGCTCGCGCTTGCACGCAATCGCGGCGCGGTGGCGCGCCGTATCGCGAGCATCGCGTCCGGGCGCGTGAGCGAATGGGATCTGTCCGGCATCGAGCGGCTCGACCACGTCGGCGGCCAGGCGCTGTGGCGCGTGTGGGGCCGCAAGCTGCCGGACGGCGTCGCGCTGAGCGCCACGCAGCGCACGATCTTCGAGCGCATCGAGCGGCTCGACAGCGAGCGCGAGGCGCCCGAGCGCGTCGTGCGCGTCGATCCCGTCACGCGGCTCGGCCAGGCGATCTTCCGGTTCGGCGAGCACCTGCAGGGCGGCATCGCACTGTTCGGCCTCGTGATCCTCGATGCGCTGTCGGTGTTGCGCCGTCCGCAGACGATGCCGTGGAAGGAGACCTCCGCGAACATCTACAGCGCGGGCGCCCAGGCGCTGCCGATCACCGCGCTCGTCGCGTTCCTGATCGGCATCGTGCTCAGCTACCTGTCCGCGCAGCAACTGCAGATGTTCGGCGCGAACCGCTACATCGTGAACATCCTCGGGCTGTCGGTGATCCGCGAACTCGGCCCGGTGCTGTCGGCGATTCTCGTCGCAGGCCGCTCCGGCTCGGCGATCACCGCGCAGATCGGCGTGATGCGCGTGACCGAGGAGCTCGACGCGATGCGCGTGATGGGCATCCCGCACGGGCTGCGGCTGATCCTGCCGCGCGTGCTTGCGCTCGGCGTCGCGATGCCGCTGCTCGTGATGTGGACCAACATCATCGCGCTGACGGGCGGCGCGCTCGCCGCGAAGCTCGTGCTCGGCATCGACGTCAACTATTTCGTGCGCTCGCTGCCGGGCGTCGTGCCGATCGCGAACCTGTACATCGGGGTCGGCAAGGGCGTCGTGTTCGGCATGCTGATCGCGCTGGTTGCCTGCCATTTCGGCTTCCGGATCAAGGCGAACTCGCAGAGTCTCGGCGAAGGCACGACCACGTCGGTCGTGACGTCGATCACGGTCGTGATCCTCGCCGACGCGGTGTTCGCGATCCTGTTCCAGAACGTGGGGCTCGGATGAACGCATCGAACGAAACGACCGCGCACGCCGCGGCCATCGGTGCCGGGTCGGTCGGCGAGCGGCCGGCCGCGGCGGCCGCTCCCGGCGATCTCGTGATCGAGGTGCGCAACCTGACCAAGCGCTACGGGCGCAACATCATTCACCAGAAGCTCGACTTCGACGTGCGACGCGGCGAGATCGTGTCGATCGTCGGCGGCTCGGGCTCCGGCAAGACCACGCTCGTGCGGCAGATCCTCGGCCTCGAGCGGCCGACGTCGGGCACGATCAAGGTGTTCGGCGAGGATACGGCGACGATCGACGACGCGAGCGCGCGGATGATGCGCACGCGCTCCGGGATGCTGTTCCAGCAGGGCGCGCTGTTCTCGTCGATGACGGTGTTCGACAACGTCGCGCAGCCGCTGCGCGAGCTCGGCCGCGTGCCGCCGGACCTGCTGCACGACATCGTGATGCTCAAGCTCGAGATGGTCGGGCTGCCGTGCAAGCATGCGTCGAAGATGCCGGCCGCGCTGTCGGGCGGGATGGTCAAGCGGGTCGGCATCGCGCGCGCGATCGCGCTCGAGCCCGAGCTGCTGTTCCTCGACGAGCCGACGGCCGGCCTCGATCCGCAGGCGTCGGACGAATTCGTCGAGCTGATCGCGACGCTCCACCGCACGCTCGGGCTGACCGTCGTGATGGTGACGCACGATCTCGACACGATGGTCGCGCTGTCGACGCGCGTCGCGGTGCTGGCCGACCGCAAGGTGCTGGTCGCCGCGCCGGTGGAGGAGGCCGCGAACGTCGACCATCCGTTCATCCACGAATATTTCCTGGGGCTGCGCGGGCGCCGCGCATTGCAGGCGCTGCCGCCCGAGCGGCGCGCGAAGCTGCCGAAGGCGGCCCTCGAACCGGCGCTGTCGAGCGTCGAGCTGTAGGCACGAAGGAATCCTCGAATGGAAAACAAATCACATGCGTTCTGGGCCGGCCTGTTCACGATCGCGCTGACGCTCGCGATCGCGGGCACCGTGTTCTGGTTCAACGTCGACCGCACCGTGCGCGTGCCGTACGACCTGCTCGCGCGCACCAACGTGACGGGGCTGTTCCCGGACGCGGCCGTGCGCTTTCGCGGCCTCGACGTCGGCAAGGTGCAGTCGATCGGCTTCGACCGCGCGCACCCGGGGCAGATCAGGATCCGGATCCTCGTCGACCACGACGCGCCGATCACGCAGTCGACCTACGGCAGCCTCGGCTTCCAGGGCGTGACGGGGATCGCGTTCGTGCAGCTCGAGGACACGGGCCGCGACCTGGCGCCGCTGCCGTCGTCGCCGAAGGCGATCGCGCAGATCCCGATGCGGCCGAGCCTGTTCGACCAGATCCAGGAGCGCGGCGACGTGCTGCTGCGGCAGCTCGAGCTGGCCGCGAAGAGCGCGAATGCGCTGATGTCGCCCGAGATGCGCGAGCAGTTGCGCGCGACCGCCGAAAGCCTGCAGCACGCGGCCGACGGGGCCGCCACGCTGACGAAGCAGCTCGGCCCGGCGGTCACCGCGCTGCCGGAAACGATGCACGAGGTGAACCGCGCGATGGCGTCGGCGAACACGCTGCTGCAGCCGAACGGGCCGCTCGTGTCGAACCTGAACAAGGCCGGCACGGCCGCCGAGCAGGTCGGCGTCGCGCTGAACGATCTCAACGCGCGCGTGCAGTACGACACGCTGCCGCGCTTCAACGCGCTGGCCGGTAGCGTCGGCGATGCGTCGCGGCAATTGAAGGACGTGGCCGGTGAACTTGGCCGCAACCCGCGCAGTCTGTTGTTCGGTTCGCCCGGCGCGGCGCCGGGGCCCGGCGAAGCGGGCTTCGTCTGGCCCGGCGCGACGGCCCGGCAGTGACCCCCATCGAAACCGGAAACATCATGCAGGAACACGCCATGCCACGAATCCTTGACCGCGCGCTGCGTCCGGCCGCGGCCGCGCTTGCCGTGCTGACGCTGTCGCTCGCGGCCGGCTGCGCCGGCAACAGCGCGGCGCTGTCGAATGTCCGCTACGACCTCGGGCCGGCCACGCCCGTCGTGACCGCGGGCACGGCCCCCGCGCTGAAGGTGCTCGACGTCGTCGTGCCCGACGCGCTCGACTCCGACAAATTCGCGTACCGCCTCGCGTACGTGGACGCGCAGCACGTGGCCGTCTATCGCGACAGCCGCTGGACGGCACCGCCCGCACAACTGCTCACGCAGCGGCTGCGCGGCGCGCTGTCGTCGCGCGGCACGGTGCTCGAAGGGGCCGACGGCGTGCGCGCGCCGACCCTCAAGGTCGACCTGAACGAATTCGAGCAGGTGTTCGACGGCCAGTCGCAGAGCTACGGCGCCGTCACCGCGCGTGCGACGCTGACGCTGGACGGCAAGGTGCTCGGCCAGCGCACGTTCGTCGCGCGCGCGCCGTCGAGCACGCCCGACGCGGCGGGCGGCGCCCGCGCGCTCGCGGCGGCGAGCAACGAGCTCGTGTCGCAGATCGCCGCATGGGTCGGCATCCAGGCGTACGCGGGCACGCCGTGACGCGTGCCGCGCAGCCGCGATGAGCGCGACCGGCACGCCTCGCGCATCGCCGCTCGCGCGGCAGGCCTTTGCCGCCTACGCGGCACTCATCGTCTACGCGTCGCTGTATCCGTTCGCAGGCTGGGCATCGCTCGGCATCGGGCCGTTCGACTACCTGTTCGCGCCGATGCAGCGCTACGTGACCGCATTCGACGTCGTCACGAACGTGCTCGGCTACCTGCCGTTCGGCGCGCTCGGCGTGCTCGCGCTGCACCCGCGCTGGCGCGGCGTGGCCGCGACGCTGATCGTGGCCGGGCTCGGCGTGCTGCTGTCGGGCGCGATGGAAGCGCTGCAAACCTACCTGCCGACGCGCGTCGCGTCGAATCTCGATCTCGCGGCCAACGCGCTCGGCGCGCTGCTGGGGGCGGCGCTCGTCGCGCCGGCCACCGGTGCGCTGCTCGATCGCGGCGCGCTGCGCCGGCTGCGCTTCGCGTGGTTCGAGGACGACGGTGCGACGCCGCTGCTGCTCGCCGGGCTGTGGCCGTTCGCGATCCTGTTCCCGTCGCCGTTCCTGTTCGGCATCGGCGACTGGCCGGCCGCGCTGTGGGAGCGTGCCGACGCGTCGATGCAGGACACGCTGATCGCATGGCTGCCGGCCGCGTGGCGCGTGGGCGAATGGCCCGAGCGCGTCGACGGCTGGCTGTCCGACTCCGCGTGGGAGGCCGCGCTCGGCGGCCTGATGCTGTTCGCCGCGCTGGCGATCGCGTCGCTCGCGATGCGGCCGCGCGCACCGCGCATCCGGCTGCTGATCGCGCTCGTCGCCGCGACGCTCGTGCTGAAGGCGGCCGCGACCTTCATGCAGTCGGCCACCGGACTCGTCGTCGTGTGGGCGACGCCCGGCGCGCGCCTCGGGATCGAGCTCGGCTTCGCGGCCGCGCTCGTCGCGCTGCACGTGCCGGCGACGTGGCGCGCGACACTGGCTGCGCTCGCGCTGCTGGCCGGCGTGGCGCTCGTGAACCTGCTGCCCGTCAACCCGTTCTTCGACTTCACGCTGTCGGGCTGGCGGCAGGGCCGTTACGTGCACTTCAACAGCCTCGCACGCTGGCTCGCGTGGATCTGGCCCTACGCGGCGCTGATCTGGCTCGGCCAGCGCGTCGAGCACGCATGGCTGCCGGCCGTGCTGCGCCGCTGACGCGAAGGCTGCGGCGGTTGCGCCGCGATGGCCGCGGCGGTACCGCGGGCAGCGGCGTGCGCCCCTCGTTATAATCGTCCGCACGAGTGCAGTGTTCGGCACCGATCGGCACGTGTGTGCGGCGCCTTCGCACCCGTGGCCGCGTTGCAAATCCTCGCGATGCCGCCAGGCATCGCTGCGGTTTGCGCGTCGCCACGAGCACGAATCCGCTGGCACCCAAGCGCCGCCGGGCGCCGAACACTACACGCCCGTTGCCCCGCGCAGCGGCAACCGCTCCTCTTTCCGCACGGCCTTGCGCCGGGCAGCTCGCCATCACCATGGATTCCTACTACCAGCACCACGTCTTCTTCTGCCTGAACCAGCGCGAACCGGGCGCCGAACGCCCGAGCTGCGCGCAATGCGACGCTCAGACCATGCAGGAATACGCGAAAAAGCGCGTGAAGGAGCTCGGCCTCGCGGGGCCCGGCAAGGTTCGCATCAACAAGGCCGGCTGCCTCGACCGCTGCGAGGAAGGGCCGGTGATGGTCGTGTATCCGGAAGGCACGTGGTACACGTACGTCGACCAGGCCGACATCGACGAGATCGTCGAATCGCACCTGCGCGACGGCAAGGTCGTCGACCGCCTGAAGATCTGAGCGGGCCGGCCGAATGAACGTTCATACGCAGAAATCGCTGATCGCGGGCCCGGTCGGGCAGATCGAAATCGCGGTCGACCTCCCCGATGCCGTGCGCGAAGGCGGCGCCGCGCCGCGCGGCATCGCGCTCGTCGCGCATCCGCATCCGCTGTTCGGCGGCACGATGGACAACAAGGTCGCGCAAACGCTCGCGCGCACGCTCGTGCAGTTGAACTACGTCGTGTTCCGGTCGAACTTCCGCGGCGTCGGCGCGACCGAAGGCGTGCACGACAACGGCACCGGCGAGGCCGACGACCTGCTCGCGGTGCTCGCGCACATGCGCGCGCAGCCCGCGTATGCGGACCTGCCGCTCGTGCTCGCGGGCTTCTCGTTCGGCACCTTCGTGCTGTCGCACGTCGCGAAGCGGCTGCGCGACGCGGGCGAGACGATCGAACGGATGGTGTTCGTCGGCACGGCAGCGAGCCGCTGGCAGGTGGCCGACGTGCCCGAGAACACGCTCGTGATCCACGGCGAAACCGACGACACGGTGCCGATCGCGTCGGTGTACGACTGGGCGCGGCCGCAGGAACTGCCGGTCGTCGTGATTCCCGGCGCCGAGCATTTCCTGCATCGCAAGCTGCACGTGCTCAAACGCATCATCGTCGACGCCTGGCGCTAGCCGGCACGCGGGAGGCCGGCGCGACGCCGGCCCGCACGGTGTTGCTATACGTGCTCCGGCCGGCGCCGGATGCGCGTTTCCCTTCTCGCGACATCGCGCCGCGGCGTGCGGCGCGACCCGACTTCTCCTTCGCCTGCGCACACCTTTCGCACACCTTCGCGTGCGATGACGCGCAGCTTGCCGGCACCCCGCGCCCGATGAAGATGGACGGCGATCCTGCGCCAGGTTCGCGAAAACGCGCTGCGCGGCCACGTATAATGGCCGGATTCCGCGTCGCCCGCGGCCCGGCTGGGCCCATGCGGCGCTCGTTTCGCCGCCTGTCCGCCCGCTCGCGACGGCCGCGAACCGAACGCGTCCGCACGAGTCCAACCGGCGCGTTTCGCGTCGCCCGACGATTTCGGGCGAGTGCCCGAAACGCCCGCCGCCTTGCCGTTCAACCCTGCGCGTTTCGCACCGCACTTTCTGCCATCAGCCTGAATCGATCATGCGTCTGTCTTCCCAAGGCCTCAAGTCCCTCGCTTCCTCCATCGCCTTCGGCACCGCCGCGCGCAACGTCGCGCTCGGCGTGATGCTGCCTGTCGCGCTCGCGTCGACGATCGTCGTCGCCGAGGCCAAGCCGGCCGCCAAGGCCAAGGCCGCGCATGCGGCGCCGGCCGCCGAGCAGTTCACCGGCGCGCCCGCGACCTACATGCCGGGCGCGGTGCCGCCGCCGGGCGTGAATGCGCGCTCGTGGGTGCTCGTCGATGCGACCAGCAACACGGTGCTCGCGTCGGGTAATGCCGATGAACGCGTCGAGCCCGCATCGCTGACGAAGCTGATGACGGCGTACCTCGTGTTCGAGGCGCTCGACAAGAAGAAGATCTCGATGGAGCAGATCGTCACGCCGAGCGAAGCCGTGCGCCGCGTCGGCCGCGACGAGTCGCGCATGTTCATCGAGGCGAACAAGCCGGTGTCGGTGCACGACCTCGTGTACGGGATGATCATCCAGTCGGGTAACGACGCCGCGATCGCGCTGGCCGAACTGGTCGGCGGCAGCGAAGGGCAGTTCGTCACGATGATGAACGACGAGGCGGCGCGCCTCGGCATGAAGGGCACGCACTTCGCCGACGTGAACGGCATGCCCGACCCGAACCACTACACGACGGCCGGCGACCTCGCGAAGCTGTCCGCGCACCTGATCCGCGATTTTCCGCAGTACTACAGCATCTTCTCGGAGAAGGAATTCAAGTACAACAACATCCGCCAGGGCAACCGCAACCGCCTGCTGTGGCTGGATCCGACGGTCGACGGCCTGAAGACGGGCCATACGCAGGCGGCCGGCTACTGCCTGATCGCGTCGGCGAAGCGCGCGATCCCGGGCGTGGACGGCCAGCGCCGCCTGGTGTCGGTGATGATGGGCGAGCAGAAGGAAAGCGAGCGCACGCAGGACAGCATGAAGATGCTGAACTACGGCTACAGCGCGTTCGATTCGGTGCGCCTGTTCAAGGGCGGCCAGGCGATGTCGACGCCGCGCATCTACAAGGGCAAGGAAAACACCGTGCAGGTGGGCGTGAAGGGCGACCAGTGGGCGACCGTGCCGCGCGGCCTCGGCGACAAGGTCAAGACGGAAGTCGACGTCAACGCGCCGCTGATCGCGCCGCTCGCGGCAGGCCAGCAGGTCGGCACCGTGAAGATCGTCGCCGACGGCAAGACGCTGTCCGAATTCCCGGTCGTCGCACTGCAGGCCGTGCCGGAAGCGGGTATCTTCGGGCGTATCTGGGACTCGATCCTGCTGATGTTCAGCAAGAAGAAGTAAGCACGACGGGCCTTTGTTTTCACGACTTCATCCCCATCTGTCATAACCATGAGCCAAGCCGAATTCGAACCGATCGTCTACCTCAGCGTGTCGTCGCAGGAGGAAATGGTGCCGCTGTCGGAAGCCCGTGTACCGGTGCTCGACCGCGGGTTCATCTTCGGCGACGGCGTGTATGAAGTGGTGCCCGTTTATGCGCACGACGGCGCGCACGTGCCGTTCCGGATCGAGCAGCATCTGGCGCGGCTCGAGCGCAGCCTGAAGAAGATCGGCATCGCCAGCCCGCACGACGACGCGGGCTGGCGCGCGCTGATCGAGCGCGTCGTCGCGGCGAATGCCGAAGGGCTCGGCGACGGCAACGCGCTCGTCTACCTGCAGGTGACGCGCGGCGTCGCGAAGCGCGGCCACGCGTTCCCGGCGAACGCGGTGCCGACGGTGTTCGTGATGACGAGCCCGCTGCGCCTGCCGTCCGCCGACGAACGCGCGCAGGGCGTGCGCTGCGTGACGGCCGAGGACCGCCGCTGGCTGCATTGCGACATCAAGTCGATCTCGCTGCTCGGCAACGTGCTGATGGCGCAGCATGCGGCCGAACGCGATGCGTTCGAGACGCTGCAGCTGCGCGACGGCAACCTGACGGAAGGTTCGTCGTCGAACGTGTGGATCGTGAAGAACGGCGAGCTGCTCGCGCCGCCGCGCAGCAACAAGATCCTCGAAGGGATCCGCTACGCGCTGATCGAGGAGCTGGCCGACGAATGCAAGATCCCGTTCGTCGCGCGCGAGATCAGCGAAGTGGAATTGCGCGCGGCCGACGAGATCATGATCACGTCGGCCACGAAGGAAGTGCTGCCCGTCACGTCGCTCGACGATCTGCCCGTCCATGGCGGCAAGCCGGGCCCCGTATTCGCGGCGTTGTATGACGCGTACCAGCGTGCGAAGGCGCGCGAGTTTGAACAGTTTGACCTAACCCGGAGAAAATGATGAGCGAACCGACCAAAACCATCGAGGTGACCGGCGCGATCGATACCCGGAAGGAGTCGCTGCTGGAGTTTCCGTGCGATTTCCCGATCAAGATCATGGGCAAGGCGCACCCCGAGTTCAAGGACACGATCTTCAAGGTCGTGGCCGTTCACGACAACGAGATCGACGTCGAGAAGATCGAGGAGCGTGCGTCGAGCGGCGGCAATTACACGGGCCTCACGATCACCGTGCGGGCGACCAGCCAGGAACAGCTCGACAACATCTACCGCGCACTGACCGGCCATCCGATGGTCAAGGTCGTACTTTAAGCGCCTTCCATCCTCCTTCCTGCGCGCACTCGGCGGGGGTCTTCCCCGCCGCGCGCCGCGCGTCCAGCTCGTCGCACAGCCGCTTGTATTCGGCGACTTCCTCGAACAGCCAGGTCCTGAACGCCTGCACGCGCGGCGTGTTCAGCAGCGGCGGCGGACACACGAAAAAATAGTGCCACGGGCTCGGCCCGTCGATGTCGAACAGGCGCACGATGCGCCCGTCGAGCAGGTCGTGCACCGCGAGCGAGCGGCGCACGAGCGCGATGCCCTGACCGTCGATCGCGGCCAGCAGCAGGTTCGACGAATCCTGGTACAGAATCCCCCGTTTCGGCTCGGTCAGCGTCTTGAGTCCGGCCGCGTCGAACCACGGCCGCCACAGCTCGTCGTCCGAGCGCAGCAGGTTGTAGTGCACGAGATCGGCGGGCGTTTGCGGCAGCTTGCCGCCGTTCAGCGTCGGCGCGCATGCCGGAAAGAACACTTCGTCGAACAGCGGCTCGACATGCAGCCCCGGATAACTGCCGTGGCCGAAGCGGATCGCGAGATCGACGTCGTCGCGCGCGAAATCGGTGAGCGAGTTCGTCGACTGCAGCTCGACGTCGATTTCCGGATGCCGTTCGATGAACGAGCCGATGCGCGGCGTGATGAAGCGCGCGGCGAACGACGACAGCATCGACACCACGAGCCGCCGGTCGCGGTCGCTCGCGCGCACGTCGCGTGTCGCGTCGGCGATGACCATCAGCGCGGTGCGGATCTGCTGCGCATAGCGCATGCCGGCGTCGGTCAGGCACAGCCGCTTGCCGTTGCGCGTGAACAGCTGCACGCCGAGCTCTTCCTCGAGCGCGCGCACCTGGTGGCTGACCGCGCCGTGCGTGACGTACAGCTCGTCGGCGGCGCGCGAGAAATTCTCGTGACGGGCGGCGGCTTCGAACGCGCGAATCGCGTTCAGCGCAGGCAGCTGGCGGAGGTCCATTTGCTAATTTTCCTCACATCGACGTGAAAATTGGTCGTTTTGTCGGACGCCTTGAAGTGACTACGATTGTAGCCATCGAAGCACTTATTGGCGGAGTCGATCATGCAAGAAATTTCTTCAAGCATCACGTTCGAAATCCCGGTGGGCGAAACCGTGCCGTTGAAGGTACAGCGCAGCACGCGGCTGGTGGTGCAGTGCGGGCCGGTGTGGGCGACGCGCAGCAACGACGTCGACGATTACTTCCTGGTCGACGGCGAGACGCTGAAGCTGCGCCGCGGCGAGCGGCTGTGGCTCAGCGCGGAAGGCCGGGAGGGCGCGCGCGTGGCGTTCTCGGTGTCGCGGCCGCCCCGGGAAGTCGCGCTCGGCGGGCTGGCCCGGCTGCGCGAACGCGTGAGCGCGCTGCTCCACGACGGATGGCGCACCGTCTGACCATCATTTCCTCCGACGGATACCGGCGATCCGTCCCCCTCCGAGGCCGGCGAGACCGACGGGTTTTCGGTAAACTACCGCCCATGTCCGTTTCGCCGGTTTCCATCGTGTCCACGCCTGTTGCCGTTTCCGCATCGCCCGCCGGGTCCCCGGATCAGCCGGCCCCGCCGGTCACCGTGCGGTGGCGGGGCGTCGAGACCTACGAAACGAGCTTCGACGCGATGCGCGCGTTCACCGACACGCGCACGGCCGATACCGGCGACGAGATCTGGCTGGTCGAGCACCCGCCCGTCTACACGCTCGGCCAGGCCGGCGACCCGGCCCACCTGCTGGTGGCCGACAGCGGCGTGCCGCTCGTGAAGGTCGACCGCGGCGGGCAGATCACCTACCACGGCCCCGGCCAGATCGTCGCCTACCTGCTGCTGGACCTGCGCCGGCGCAAGCTGATGGTGCGCACGCTGGTGACGAAGATCGAGGAGGCCGTGATCGAAACCCTCGCGGCGTATAATCTCGCTTCGGTCCGCAAGGCGGGCGCGCCCGGGATCTACGTCGCATCCGGCGCGCACGAGGGCGCGAAAATCGCGGCCCTCGGCCTGAAGATCCGCAACGGCTGCAGCTATCACGGGCTGAGCCTGAACGTGAAGATGGATCTGCGCCCGTTTCTTGCGATCAACCCGTGCGGCTATGCCGGACTGGAAACTGTCGACATGGCGAGCCTCGAGGTTGCCGCCGACTGGAACGACGTCGCCCATACGCTGGTGCGCCGTCTGATCGCCAACCTCGACGGCGCATCCGCGGCCGCCGACAAGCCGCAGGCACTGGAACAACATTCGAATGACTGACGTTACCGCTTCCCCCGCACCGGCCGATCCGGCCGCGACCCCTGCCTACGATCCGACCGCCAAGCAGAAGGCGCAGGCGAAGACGGCGCGCATCCCGATCAAGGTCATTCCGATCGAAAAGCTGAAGAAGCCCGAGTGGATCCGCGTGAAGGCGGCCACCGGCAGCTCGCGCTTCAACGAGATCAAGACGATCCTGCGCGAGCACAACCTGCATACGGTGTGCGAGGAAGCGAGCTGCCCGAACATCGGCGAATGCTTCGGCAAGGGCACCGCGACGTTCATGATCATGGGCGACAAGTGCACGCGCCGCTGCCCGTTCTGCGACGTCGGCCACGGCCGTCCCGACCCGCTCGACGCGGATGAACCGAAGAACCTCGCGCGCACGATCGCCGCGCTGAAGCTCAAGTACGTGGTGATCACGAGCGTCGACCGCGACGACCTGCGCGACGGCGGCGCCGCCCACTTCGTCGAATGCATCCGCGAAACGCGCGCGCAGTCGCCGGACACGCGCATCGAGATCCTGACGCCGGACTTCCGCGGCCGTCTCGACCGTGCGATCTCGATCCTGAACGCCGCGCCGCCCGACGTGATGAACCACAACCTCGAAACGGTGCCGCGCCTGTACAAGGAAGCGCGCCCGGGTTCGGACTACGCGCACTCGCTGAAGCTCCTGAAGGACTTCAAGGCGCTGCATCCGGACGTCGCGACGAAGTCGGGCCTGATGGTCGGCCTCGGCGAGACCGAAGAGGAAATCCTGCAGGTGATGCGCGACCTGCGCGCGCACGACGTCGACATGCTGACGATCGGCCAGTACCTGCAGCCGTCCGAGCACCACCTGCCGGTGCGCGCGTACGTGCATCCCGATACGTTCAAGATGTACGAGGAAGAGGCGTACAAGATGGGCTTCACGCACGCGGCCGTCGGCGCGATGGTGCGGTCGAGCTATCACGCCGACCTGCAGGCGCATGGCGCAGGGGTGGTCTGAGCCCGCTTGCTTCGTCGTCCTCTGACGAGCCAGAAAAAAGCCCGCAGCGATGCGGGCTTTTTCGTTGGTGCGGCCGCCGCCCGCGCATTCGCACGGCAATCGTCACCCGACCGGACACGCAATCCGGTCGAGCATGGAAAGCAAAGCTGAAACGGCATCGATAGCTTCGCAGGATAAGTTCGCTCCCGCCGCGCGCAAAGCTCCTATAGTCGGCTCTCCCGCAGCAATGCCCGCATTCGAAGGAGAGCCGCATGTCCCGTTTCAGCTTCATCCGCCGCGCCGTCGTCGCGCTGACCGCCTTTGCCGCGCTGGGCGCGGCGCACGCCGAATCGCGCGAAGTCGTGATCGCGTACCAGGACATGGTCGTGCCGTGGCGCTATGCGCAGGCGAGCGGTGAAGTCGAAAAGGCGACCGGCTACAAGGTCACGTTCCGCAAGCTCGACAGCGGCGCCGACGTGATCCGCGCGCTCGCATCGGGCTCCGTGCAGCTCGGCGAAGCCGGCTCGAGCCCGATCGCGGCCGGGCTGTCGCAGGGGCTCGACATCTCGCTGTTCTGGGTGCTCGACAACATCAACGACGCCGAGGCGCTCGTCGCGCGCAACGGTTCGGGCGTCACCAACATCGCCGCGCTGAAAGGCAAGAAGATCGGCGTGCCGTTCGTGTCGACGTCGCATTTCCATACGCTCGTCGCGCTGCAGGCCGCGGGCGTCAATCCGAACGACGTGAAGATCGTCAACCTGCGTCCGCCCGAAGTCGCGGCGGCGTGGGCGCGCGGCGACATCGACGCGACCTACATCTGGGATCCGGTGCTCGCGAAGGTCAAGCAGTCGGGCACCGTGCTCACGACGTCGGGTCAGGTGGCGAAGGAAAGCGGCAAGGCGACCTTCGACGGCTTCGTCGTGAGCCGCAAGTTCGCGCGCGAGAACCCCGAGTTCGTCACGCGCTTCGTGAAGGTGCTCGCGGCCGCCGATGCCGACTATCGCGCGCACGCTGCCGCGTGGAAGGTCGGCTCGCCGCAGGTCGCGGCGGTCGCGAAGGTGTCGGGCGCGAACGCGCAGGACGTACCGGCCAGCCTCGCGCTCTACGCGTTCCCGACGCCGGCCGAGCAGGCGTCGCCGACGTGGCTCGGCGGCGGTGCGCAGTCGGGCGCCGCGAAATCGCTCGCGGCCACCGCCACGTTCCTCAAATCGCAGGGCACGATCCAGACGGTGCTCGCCGACTACTCGGCCGGCGTCGATCCGCAGTTCGTGCAGAAGGCCGCGCGCTGAGTGCGGCCACTCAACCCACTCGTCGCGGAGTCCTGAACATGAGCACGCTGGAAGTCCGTCAGGTATCGGTCGACTATCCGGGCGAACGCGGCCGGCCGACGACGCAGGCGCTCGCGCGCGTCGACCTGCGCATCGAGGCCGGTGAATTCGTCGTCGCGCTCGGCGCGTCCGGCTGCGGCAAGACGACGCTGCTGAACTGCATGGCCGGCTTCGTCGCGCCGACGACCGGCGACGTGCGCGTCGACGGCGTGCCGGTCACGGGCCCCGGCGCCGATCGTGGTGTCGTGTTCCAGAAATACGCGCTGCTGCCGTGGCTCGACGTGCTCGACAACGTCGCGCTCGGGTTGCGCTTCGCACGTGTGTCGAAGGCCGAACGCGAAGCGCGGGCGCGGGAGATGCTCGCGCTCGTCGGGCTCGACAGGCATGCGCATGCGCGCGTGTACGAGCTGTCGGGCGGGATGCAGCAGCGCGTCGGCATCGCGCGCGCGCTCGCGAGCGACCCGCGCGTGCTGCTGATGGACGAGCCGATGGGCGCGCTCGACGCGATGACGCGCGGCACGATGCAGGCGCTCGTGCTCGACGTATGGGCACGTACCGGCAAGACGGTGTTCTTCATTACGCACGACGTCGAGGAGGCGCTGTTTCTCGCGACGCGTCTCGTCGTGATGACGCCCGGCCCCGGCCGGATCGCGGAAACCTTCGAACTACCGTTCGCGCGCCGCTACGTCGAATCGCGCGATGCGCGCGCGGTGAAGTCGTCACCGGATTTCATCGCATGGCGCGAACGGCTGATCGCGTACCTGCATCGCGACGAGGCCGCCGAGGCGGCGGCGTGATGCACGAACTCGCGCGACAGGGCGCGTCGGTCGGACGCGGTCGGATCAGTACCTTGCACAGGCAGGACAGCATGAGCACGCAGGATTCTTGGGCGGCCGATCGCACGGCCGCGGAGCCCGGGCAGGATCAACGCGCGACGCAACGGCGTCACGCGGCGCGTCCGGCTCGCGCATCGCATAGCTACCGGTTGCCGGGGCAGGGGAAGACAGCCGGGCTGAGCGCGGCGACGGTCGCGGCACTGGCACTGCTGTGGTGGGTCGCCACCCATCGCCAGTGGCTGCCGCCGCTGTTCCTGCCCGCGCCGGAAGCCGTGTGGACCGCGTTCGTCGATGCGTGGCACGGCCGCATCCAGGGCGGCCTGCCGTTGTCCGACCATCTGCTGTGGAGCACCGCGCGCGTGTTCGGTGCGTTCGCGCTCGCGACCGCGATCGGCGTGCCGGCCGGCATCCTGATGGGCGTGAGCCGCATCGCGCGCGGCGTGCTCGATCCGTTGCTGGAGTTCTACCGGCCGCTGCCGCCGCTCGCGTATCTGCCGCTCGTCGTGATCTGGTTCGGCATCGACGAAACCGCGAAGCTCGTCGTGATCTTCCTCGCGTGCTTCGCGCCGATCGCGATGGCCGCGCGCGCCGGCGTGCGTGCGGCAACCGTCGAGCAGATCAACGCCGCGTATTCGCTCGGCGGCAGCTTCGCGCAGATCGTGCGCCACGTGGTGCTGCCGGCCGCGCTGCCGGAAATCCTCACGGGGCTGCGGATCGCGATCGGGTTCGGCTGGACGACGCTCGTCGCGGCCGAGATGGTCGCCGCGACGGCCGGGCTCGGGCAGATGGTGCTCAACGCATCGAGCTTCCTGCGCACCGACATCGTCGTGATGGGCATCCTGCTCATCGGCGCGATCGCGTGGCTGTTCGATCTCGCGATGCGGTGGGTCGAGCGGCGGGTGGTGCCCTGGAAGGGGCGCGGTTGACGCAGCGCGCAGGGCGCTCAGATGTGCTGGTGCACGACCGTCAGCGGCCGGCCGTACGCAGCGTTGAATTCGGCGATGAACGCATCGCTCAGCAGCCAGTTCTGGAAATTGAAGCCGAGATGGCCGAAGGCCCACGGCGGATCGTAGCGCCATTGCGTGACGGGTTGCCGATGGCCGCACGCGCCGCATACGAGCGGAGCCGCATCGTCACCCTCGAACCAGTCGGAAAACGCGTCACCCCATGCGGCGCCGAGCGCGGTCTGCTCCGCGTTGCACGCCGGGCAGAAAATCTCGAGGCCGTTCCCGCCTGCATCGAAGATGCGGCGTTCCACGTCGACCTCCAGCCAGTTCGGGATGGACGGCGGCAAATTTGCGCGCGCGTCGCAGGCGTTCGCATAAAGCGGGCCGGGTGGGTAACCGGTTCGGTCGATGGCCGTCAGATCGCTCTCCTTGAGCCCCCAGGTCGCGCCCCAGTCGCGATACAGGTCGCCGACGCGCGTCGCCGCGCCGACGATTCCGCGCGCCTGCAGCCACGCGATCATGCGCTGTGCCTCGGCGGGCGCTTCAGCGAGCGAAACCACCGGATCGACCAGATAGGTGAAGTTGTCGCTCATCGCACTCACTCCCCCATCGCCACGCCTTCCCGTCGCGGATCCGCCCCGCCGAACCACACCGTCTGCCCCTGCACGTTCAGCCGCTGGATTCCCTGCAGCCCCGAGTTCATCTCGACCACCCGCACGTCGTGCCCGCGGCCCTTCAGCCCGTCGGCGAGCGCATCGGACACGCGGCCGCGTTCGAGTTGCGTCGGCCCGTTCATCGACCCGAAGTTCGGCAGCGCGATCGCCTGCTGCATCGTCATCCCCCAGTCGAGCACGCCGACCAGCGCCTTCGCGACGTGATTGATGATCGCGGGGCCGCCGGCCGAGCCGACGATCATCGTCACCTGTTTCGTCTTCTTGTCGAACACGAGTTCCGGCGACATCGCCGAGCGCGGCCGCTTGCCGGGCTGCACGCGGTTCGCGACCGGCCGGCCGTTGTCGTTCGACACGAACGAGAAATCGGTGAGCTGGTTGTTCAGCATGAAGCCGCGCACCATCAGCCGCGATCCGAACGCATCCTCGATGCTCGTCGTCATCGACAGCGCCTGGCCGTAGCGGTCGACGATCGCGATGTCGGAGGTCGACGGCAACTCGGGGCTGCGGTCGTCGGCCATCGCGAGCGTCGCGCCCTGCGGCGTGCCGGCCTGCGCGACGCCCATGCTGCTGTCGCCGATCAGGTGCGCGCGCTGCGCGAGATAGGTCTTGTCGGTGAGGCTCGCCCAGCTGCCGCCCGGCAGCGGCACGAAATCGGGATCGGCGACATAACGCGCGCGGTCCGCATAGGCGAGCCGCCCGGCTTCGCTGAACAGGTGCGCGGCGAACGGCGTCGGCTCGTAGCCGACGTCGTTGCGCACCGGCTTCTGCGCGCCGATCTGCTGCCAGTCGGGCATCGCTTCAAGGATGCCGAGCATCTGCGCGATCGCGAGGCCGCCCGACGACGGCGGCGGCATCCCGCACACCACCGAGCGCCGGTAATCCGCGCACAGCGGCGCGCGCACCTTCGCCTTGTAGCGCGCGAGATCCTGCAGCGACAGCAGGCCCGGGTTGGTCGGGTGCCTGCGCACCTTCGTGACGATGTCGCGCGCGATCGCGCCGCTGTAGAAAGCGTTCGCGCCGCGGTCGGCGACTTGCCGCAGCACGGTCGCGAGCGCGGGGTTCTTCAGCACCGTGCCGGCCGCCTTCGGCGTGCCGTCCGGGTTGTAGAAATACGCACGCGCAGCCGGATCGTTCTTCAGGTACTTGTCGTTCGCGATCAGCGTCGCGAGCCGCGGGCTGATCGTGAAGCCGTGCTCGGCGAGCCGGATCGCGGGCTGGAACAGGCGGCGCCACGGCAGCTTGCCGTGTGCGCGGTGCGCGGCGTCGAGCATGCGCAGCACGCCCGGCGTGCCGACCGAGCGCCCGCCGACGACGCCTTCGTAGAAGCTCATCGGCTGGCCGGTCGGCCCGTAGAACAGGCGGTCGGTCGCGGCGGCCGGCGCGGTCTCGCGGCCGTCGTACGCCTGCGTCGCCTTGCCGTCGAAGTACAGCAGGAACGCACCGCCGCCGATTCCCGACGATTGCGGCTCGACGAGCGCGAGCACCATCTGCGTGGCGATCGCCGCGTCGATCGCGGTGCCGCCCGCCTTCAGCATGTCGTAGCCGGCCTGCGTCGCGAGCGGATTCGCTGCCGCGATCATGAAATGCTGCGAGGTCCAGCCCGGCTTGTCGGTCCAGCCGGACGACAGCTCGGGCGCATGGACGCCGGGCAGCGGCACGGCGGCACCCGATGCGGCGGCGACGGGCACCACCGCGCCCGACGGCGGCGTGGACGGGGACGTGCAGCCGGCGTTGAACGCGACGAGCGCGACGGCGGCGAGCAGCGTCCAGGAGCGCGAATGCGGACGAATCCGGTCGAACATTGAACCCTCGGCAGCAGTGAATTCGAAGGAGGCGACGATGCCGGCGCAACGCGGCTGCCCGCCCCGGCGCGCTATTGTCGCCGCGCGGCCGGCGGGTTGTCACCCGACAGGAAACCCTGACGCATCGCGCCGGGCCCGCCCCGGCCGGTCTTTCCGGCCTGTTCGAGGATGAACTCTATGAACGTCGACGTCGCGCGCGTGTGGTGCCGGTTCGGCATGTAGAGCATGTACATGTGCGTGCCGAAGATGCTGAGCCGGTACGCGTCGAGCGACGTGACGACCGTGCCGCGCCGGATGTCGTCCTGCACCACGTAGTCGGGCACGATGCCGACGCCGATCCCGCCGAGGATCGCCTGCCGCAGGAACAGGAAGTTCTCCGAAACCAGCGTGGGCTCGAGCAGCACCTCGTGGCGCTCGTCGCCGAGATACGCGGCGATCCTGAGCTGCCGGCCCATCACCGTCGCGGTGACGACCGGGGAGGCCGACAACGCGCCGAGGCTCGCCGGCATCCCGTGCTCGGCCGCGAACGCGGCCGATGCGCACGCGACGTAGCGCACCGCACCCATGTCGCGCGCGACGAGGTTCTGCGGCGGCTCCGGCATCACGCGCACCGCGATGTCGATCTCGTCGCGCATCAGGTCTTCCACGCGGTTCTCGAACACAACGTCGAGCACGATGCCCGGATGCAGCCGCTTGAACGCGAGCAGCCAGTCGGACATCACCATCTGCCCGTAGCCGCTCGGCACCGACAGCCGCACGCGGCCCTGCAGGTCCTGGCCGAGCGTCGTCACCGACTCCTGCGCAGCGAGCAGTTCGTTGCGGATGCGCCGCCCGTGCTCGTACAGCTTCAGCCCGATTTCGGTCGGCTCGATGCGCCGCGTCGTGCGCCGCACGAGCTGCTGGCCGATCGAGCGCTCGAGCTGGTTCAGCCGGTAGCTGACGTTCGCGCGGCTCATCTTGAGCCGCTGCGCGGCCTTGCTGAGATTGCCGGCGTCGAGGATCTCGACGAGCAGCGTCAGCGCGTTCAGGTCCATGCGTCGCATCTCCTGATCCGTCCCGTTTAACGGTCGGAAGCATTCAGTGTCAAGTCAGACTTGACAGCTTGTAAAAGCGGGAGGGAATTGTCAATGAATCTCGATCAATCGAGAATCAGGTCATGCCCGGCGTACGGCCGGATCTTGTCCCGCTTCGTGCGGGACCGGGGCAGGCGCCCCGGCGCCGCTCGCGTGGCCGCGAGCCACGAACCGGCGTCGCCGCGCCTGCCGCCGCGTCAAGGAGACACGATGAACTCACCCGCTTCCCCCACCGGCCCGGCCGGCACCGTCACGCGCGAGCGGCGCGACAAGGTGCTCGTCGTCACGATCGACCACGCGCCCGTCAACGCGCTGTCCGCCGACGTGCGGCGCGGCCTCGCCGACGCGCTCGACGCCGCGCAGGCCGACGACGCGATCCGCGCGGTGCTGATCGTCGGCGCCGGCCGCAACTTCATCGCGGGCGCCGATATCCGCGAATTCGGCAAGCCGCCGGTGCCGCCGTCGCTGCCCGACGTGTGCGAGCGGATCGAATCGGGCACGAAGCCGGTCGTGGTCGCGCTGCATGGCGCGACGCTCGGCGGCGGCCTCGAAGTCGCGCTCGCCGCGCATTACCGGCTCGCGGTGCCCGGCGCGAAGCTCGGGCTGCCCGAAGTCACGCTCGGCCTGCTGCCCGGCGCGGGCGGCACGCAGCGCGCGCCGCGCCTGATCGGCGCGAAGGCCGCGCTCGACCTGATGCTGACGGGCCGCCACGCGAGCGCGGACGAAGCGCTCTCGCTCGGCCTCGTCGACCGCGTCGCACACAGCGACGACACGCTCGCCGAAGGCCTCGCCTACGCGCAGGAGCTCGTATCGCTCGGCGCGCCGGTGCGCCGCACGCGCGACGCGCAGGGGCTGGCCGACCGCGCGGCCGCGCAGGCCGCGATCGACGCGGCGCGCGCCGAGTTGCCGAAGAAGTCGCGTGGCCTGTTCTCGCCCGCGAAGATCGTCGACGCGGTCGAGGCCGCGCTCACGCAGTCGTTCGACGCGGGGATGAAGCTCGAACGCAGCCTGTTCCTGCAGTGCATCGACAGCCCGCAGCGCGCGGGCCTCGTGCACGCCTTCTTCGCGGAGCGTGAAGCGGCGAAGGTGCCCGAGGCACGTCGCGCGAGCGCGCGGCCGGTCGAGCGGATCGGCGTGGTCGGCGGCGGCACGATGGGCGCGGGCATCGCGGTCGCGGCGCTCGATGCCGGGCTGCCGGTGACGATGATCGAACGCGACGAAGCGTCGCTCGCACGCGGCCGCGCGCACGTCGAGAAGGTGTACGACGGCCTCGTCGCGAAAGGGCGGATGACGCCGGCCGCGCACGCCGCGCGGCTCGCGCGTTTCAAGGGCAGCACGTCGTACGACGCGCTCGCGCAGGCCGACGTCGTGATCGAGGCCGTGTTCGAGGACATGGCCGTGAAAAAGGCCGTGTTCGCCGAACTCGCGCGCGCGTGCAAGCCGGGTGCGGTGCTCGCGACCAACACGTCGTATCTCGACATCGACGAGATCGCCGCGAGCATCGACCGGCCGGCCGACGTGATCGGCCTGCATTTCTTCTCGCCGGCCAACGTGATGAAGCTGCTCGAGATCGTCGTGCCGGCGCGCGTGAGCGCCGAAGTGGTCGCGACCGCGTTCGCGCTCGCGAAGCAGTTGAAGAAGACGCCGGTGCGCGCCGGCGTGTGCGACGGCTTCATCGGCAACCGGATCCTCGCCGTCTACCGCACGGCGGCCGACTACCTGATGGAAGACGGCGCATCGCCGTACCAGATCGACCGCGCGGTGCGCGAATTCGGCTTCCCGATGGGGCCGTTCCAGGTCGTCGACCTCGCCGGCGGCGACATCGGCTGGGCGACTCGCAAGCGCCGCGCGGCGACGCGCGACCCGCGCGCGCGCTACGTGGAGATTTCCGACCGGCTGTGCGAGCGCGGCTGGTTCGGGCAGAAGACGGCGCGCGGCTACTACCTGTATCCGAACGGCGCGCGCGTCGGCACGCCGGACCCGGAAGTCGAGGCGATCGTCGCGGAAGAACGCGCGAAGAAGGGCATTACGCCGCGCACGTTCACCGATGAAGACATCCTGCGCCGCTACCTCGCGGCGATGATCAACGAAGGCGCGAACGTCGTGCACGAGAAGATCGCGCTGCGTCCGCTCGACGTCGACGCGGTGTTCCTGTACGGCTACGGCTTCCCGCGTTATCGCGGCGGCCCGATGCATTACGCGGACACGGTCGGCCTCGCGAACGTGCTCGCCGATATCCGCGCGTTCGCGAAGGAAGATCCGCTGTTCTGGAAGCCGTCGCCGCTGCTCGTCGATCTCGTCGCGCGCGGCGCGGATTTCGCGAGCCTGAACCGCCTCGACTGAACGCCAACCGCATTCGCCATGGACTGACGATGGACCTCAATTTCACTCCCGAAGAGGAAGCCTTCCGCACGGAAGTGCAGCGCTTCCTGCAAGCCGAACTGCCCGGGCGCATCGCGCGCAAGGTGAAGGGCGGCCTGCATCTCACGCGCGACGACATGCGCGAATGGCACGCGATACTCAACGCGCGCGGCTGGCTCGCGAGCCACTGGCCGCGCGAGTACGGCGGCCCCGGCTGGAGCGTCGCGCAGAAGTTCCTGTTCGACAACGAGTGCGCGCTCGCGGGTGCGCCGCGCATCGTGCCGTTCGGCGTGAACATGCTCGGCCCCGTGCTGATCAAGTACGGCGACGAAGCGCAGAAGCGCCGCTGGCTGCCGCGCATTCTCGACGGCACCGACTGGTGGTGCCAGGGCTATTCGGAGCCGGGCGCCGGCTCCGATCTCGCGTCGGTGAAGACGAGCGCGGTGCGCGGGCGCGACGCGCAGGGCGAGCACTACATCGTGAACGGCCAGAAGACGTGGACCACGCTCGGCCACTACGCGAACATGATCTTCTGCCTCGTGCGCACCGCGACCGACGTGCGCAAGCAGGAAGGCATCAGCTTCCTGCTGATCGACATGAACACGCCGGGCGTCGAGGTCCGCCCGATCATCACGCTCGACGGCGAGCACGAAGTGAACGAGGTGTTCTTCACCGACGTGCGCGTGCCGGCGGAGAACCTTGTCGGCGAAGAGAACCGCGGCTGGACCTACGCGAAATACCTGCTCACGTACGAGCGCACCAACATCGCCGGGATCGGTTTTTCGACGGCCGCGCTCGACCGGCTGCGTGCCGTTGCCGCGAAGGTCATGAAGAACGGCCGGCCGCTCGCGGACGATCCGTTCTTCGCGGCGCGCGTCGCGCGTGTCGAGATCGAACTCGAGAACATGCGCACGACCAACCTGCGCGTGCTGGCCGCGGTCGCGGGCGGCGGGGTGCCGGGCGCGGAAAGCTCGATGCTGAAGATCCGCGGCACGCAGATCCGCCAGGAGATCACCGCGCTGATGCGGCGCGCGATGGGACCGTATGCACAGCCGTTCATCGACGAGGCGCTCGATGCCGACTACGACGGCGAGCCGGTCGGCCCGGAAGAAGCCGCGAGCGCCGCGCAGCAGTATTTCAACAACCGGAAGCTGTCGATCTTCGGCGGCTCGAACGAGATCCAGAAGAACATCATCGCGAAGATGATGCTCGGGCTGTAACGAGGAGCGCGACGATGGATTTCCAGCACACAGAAGACCGCCGGATGCTGGCGGACACGTTGAACCGCTTCATCACCGAACAGTATGCGTTCCCGGTGCGCGATCGCATCGCGCAGTCGGCCGAGGGCTTCGATCGCGCGATGTGGCAGCGCTTTGCGGAACTCGGCACGGTCGGCGCGCTGTTCGCGGAAGCCGACGGCGGTTTCGGCGGCGCGGGCTTCGACATCGCCGTGGTGTTCGAATGCCTCGGGCGCGGGCTCGTCGTCGAGCCGTTCCTCGGTGCGCTGCTCGCGGGCCGCGCGCTGTCGCTCGCAGGCGGCGACGCGCATCGCGAGCGGCTCGCCGCGCTGATCGACGGCAGCGCGAGCGCCGCGTTCGCGCATGACGAGCCGGGCTCGCACTACGAACTGACGACCGTGCGCACGCGCGCCGAACGCTCGGGCGACGGCTGGGTGCTCGCGGGCGCGAAGGGCGTCGTCGACCAGGCCGCGCAGGCGGCGTTCTTCGTCGTCAGCGCGCGCGTGTCCGGGCAGGACGACGACGCGGCCGGCATCGGCCTGTTCGTCGTGCCGGCCGACGCGCCGGGCGTGTCGCTGCGCGACTACCGGAAGATCGACGGCGGCCGCGCGGCCGAAGTGCGCTTCGAGCGCGTCGTGCTGCCGGCCGATGCGGCGCTCGGCGCGCACGACGGCGAAGCGGGCGCCGAGTTGCTCGAACGCGTGCTCGGCTACGGGCTGCTCGCGCTGTCGGCGGAAGCGCTCGGCGCGATGGACGTCGCGAAGGAGCACACGCTCGAGTACCTGCGCACGCGCAAGCAGTTCGGGCTGCCGATCGGCAGTTTCCAGGCGCTGCAGCACCGGATGGCCGACCTGCTGCTCGAAGTCGAGCAGGCACGCTCGGCCGTGATCAACGCGGCCGCGCAGCTCGATGCGCCGCGCGTGGTGCGCGAACGCGCGCTGGCCGCGGCGAAATTCAGCATCGGGCGGATCGGCACGCTCGTCGCCGAGGAGAGCATCCAGTTGCACGGCGGGATCGGGATGACGTGGGAGCTGCCGCTGTCGCACTACGCAAAGCGCCTCGTGATGATCGATCACCAGCTCGGCGACGAGGATCACCATCTCGCGCGCTACATCGCGCTGTCGAAACAGTAAAGACGAACGACGCGAATGGAGGAGACAAGGATGACGAACGAATCGCGCGTTTTGCCGCTGGCCGGCGTGAAAGTGCTCGACTTCTCGCGCGTGCTCGCGGGGCCGTGGTGCGCGATGGTGCTCGCCGATTTCGGCGCGGAAGTGATCAAGGTCGAGCATCCGGCGCGCGGCGACGACACGCGCGACTGGGGCTTGAGGATCGGCGACACCGAAACGACCTACTTCAACAGCGTGAACCGCAGCAAGCGCTCGATCTGCCTCGACCTGCAGACCGACGAAGGGCGGCGGCTCGCGCGCGAGCTGGCCGCGCAGGCCGACGTGGTGCTTCACAACTTCAAATTCGGCGGTGCGGAGAAGCTCGGGCTCGGCTACGACGCGCTGGCCGAGCTGAACCCGCGCCTCGTGCACTGCGCGATCTCCGGCTACGACCGCTCGGGCGCCGAGGCCGCGCGGCCCGGCTACGACCTCGTCGTGCAGGGCGAGGCCGGGCTGATGGCGCTGAACGGCGAAGCCGGCCAGCCGCCGCTGAAGTTCGGCGTCGCGGCGGTCGACCTGTTCACCGGCATGTATTCGGCGCAGGCGATCCTCGCGGCGCTGTACGAACGTCATGCGACGGGGCGCGGGCGGCGCATCGAGATGGCGCTGTTCGACTGCGGGCTGATGATCACCGCGTACTACGGGCTCGACGCGCTGCTGATGGGCGAGGACCCGCCGCGCTACGGCAACGCGCATCCGTCGATCGTGCCGTACGGCGTGTTCGACGCGGCCGACGGCCCGCTCGTGATCACGGTCGGCAACAACCCGCAGTTCGCGCGCTTTTGCGATGCGATCGAGCGGCCCGACCTCGCCGCGGACGAACGCTACAAGACCAACCTCGGCCGCTCGGAGAACCGCGCCGACCTGCTGCCCGAGATTCGTCGCGAACTCGCGCGCCGTTCACGCGCGACTTTGCTCGCGGCGCTGGCCGACGCGGGCATTCCGTGCGGCGAAGTGCTCGGGTTGCACGAAGCGCTGACGTCGGAACGCGCGACGAGCGCGGGGCTCGTGACGCGGCAGCCGCATCCGGTCGCGGGCGGCGTCGACGTCCTGGCGCCGCCGTACCGGTTCGACGGCGCGCGGCTGCCGGTGCGCGGCGCGCCGCCGGTGCTCGGCGCGGATACGGAGGCGGTGCTCGGCGGCTGGCTCGGGATGTCGGCCGACGAGGTCGCGCGGCTGCGCGCGGATCGCGTCGTGTAGATCGCTTTTTTCCGCCACGGCGCGGGCGGGGTAGTCGACGCGCGCCGACCATTCCACACAACACCCTCGCAACGACGAGTTGGAAATGGAGACACCATGGAGCTTTCCGTCATCGAATCGGTCACGGCGCGCCGCGACTACCAGCAGCTCGTGCGTGCGCGGCGCCGTTTCAGCTTCACGCTGACGGCACTGATGATCGCCACGTACTACGGCTTCATCCTGCTCGTCGCGCTCGCGCCGCACGTGCTCGCGGCGCCGCTGTATCGCGGCGCGACGACGACGGTCGGAATCGCCGCGGGCGTCGCGATCATCCTGGTCGCGATCGGGTTGACCGCGTGTTACGTGCTGCGCGCGAACCGTGCGTTCGACCGCCGCGTCGACGCGCTCCTGCAGCGTTCGTGAAGGAGGCCGACATGCGACGTACCTCGATCGCGCTCCGCGCGCTTGCCGTTCCCGCGGCCCTCGTTTCGTCTGCCGCGCATGCGGTATCGGTCGCGGGCCCGATGCCCGACAAGGTCGAACTGAACCCGGTCGCGATCGGGATGTTCTTCGCGTTCGTGTTCGCGACGCTCGCGCTCACGCGCTGGGCCGCGCGCCGCACGCGCTCGACACGCGACTTCTACACGGCCGGCGGCGGCATCACCGGGCTGCAGAACGGGCTCGCGATCGCGGGCGACTACATGTCGGCCGCGTCGTTCCTCGGGCTGTCGGGGATGGTGTTCATGTTCGGCTTCGACGGGCTCATCTACTCGATCGGCTTTCTCGTCGGCTGGCCGTTCGTGATGTTCCTGATCGCCGAACCGCTGCGCAATCTCGGCAAGTTCACGTTCGTCGACGTCGTTGCGTACCGCTTCGCACAGCGGCCGATCCGGCTGCTGACGTCCGCGAATTCGCTGACCATCGTCGTGCTGTACCTCGTCGTGCAGATGGTCGGTGCGGGCAAGCTGATCCAGCTGCTGTTCGGGCTGTCGTACGGGACGGCCGAGCTGATCGTCGGCGTGCTGATGGTCGTCTACGTGTTCTTCGGCGGGATGACCGCGACCACCTGGGTGCAGGTGATCAAGGCCGTGCTGCTGCTGTGCGGCGCGACGCTGCTCGTCGTGCTCGCGCTCGCCGAATTCGGCTTCAGCGTCGACGAGATGTTCCGCCGCGCGGTGGCCGTGCATCCGGGCGCGCTGTCGATCATGGGCCCCGGCAAGCTGATCCGCGATCCGGCCAACGCGCTGTCGCTCGGCATCGCGCTGATGTTCGGCACGGCCGGCTTCCCGCACATCCTGATGCGCTTCTTCACGGTGCCGAACGCGAAGGAGGCGCGCAAGTCGGTGCTCTATGCGACCGGCTTCATCGGCTACTTCTACCTGCTGACCTTCGTGATCGGCTTTTCGGCGATCGTGCTGCTCGCGCAGCATCCGGAATTCTTCAAGCTGGGTGCCGACGGGTCCTTCAACCTGACGCACGACCTGCTCGGCGGCTCGAACATGGTCGCTGTGAAGCTCGCGCAAGCGGTCGGCGGGAACTGGTTCTACGGGTTCATCGCGGCGGTCACGTTCGCGACGATCCTCGCGGTGGTCGCGGGCCTCACGCTCGCCGGTGCGACGACGATCTCGCATGACCTGTACGCGCAGATGTGGGCGCGCGGCAAGCCCGACGAGCGCCTCGAGATGCGTATCTCGCGCGCGGCGACGATTGCGTTGTCGGCGGTCGCGATCGGGCTGTCGATCCTGTTCGAGCACGTGAATGTCGCGTTCATGGTCGGCCTCGTCGCGGCGGTGGCCGCGAGCGCGAATTTCCCGGTGCTCGCGATGTCGATCTTCTGGCGCGGGATGACGACGCGCGGCGCGGTGCTCGGCGGCGGCCTCGGCCTCGTGTCGGCGGTCACGCTCACGGTGCTGTCGAAGTCGGTGTGGGTCGACGTGCTGCATCACGCGCACGCGCCGGTGTTCCTCGACAACCCGGCGCTCGTGTCGGTGCCGCTCGCGTTCGTCGGGATCGTCGTCGGTTCGCTCGCGGATCGCGGCGAGCGTGCACGGCGCGAGCGCGACGCGTTCGCGCAGCAGGAGTTCTACGCGCAGACGGGCTTGCTGGCCGGCGAGGCCGTGCAGCACTGATTCATCTGAAGAATTCACCAATCCGTCCGAATCCCCGGACGGATATTTTCCGGAAATCCGGAAAGCCGGATTTCCTTGCCTGCCGCATTATGAGAAATACAATGAAAACAACGGCTTGAGGGGTTACGGAAACCTGGCATCGACCTTGCGATATAAAGCGCACGGCCATCCCCCGGCCGAACTACTACAGCAAGCAAGGAGACAACCGATGACCACTGCCTTCCTCCCCCTCCGGATGTCCTGAGGCATCGCTTGTTGCGGCACGGCAGCCGCGCGGGCGATTTGTTTCCCCCTGACATTCGTCCGCGCGCGTGACGCCGTTTCCATCGGCTCATCTACTTCAGCAGGAACCATCGTGAAGAAGAAACCCTTCTACAAAGTGCTCTATGTGCAGGTGATCTTCGCCATCATCGTCGGCGTGATCCTCGGCCATTTCTACCCGTCGATCGCCACCGACATGAAGCCGCTCGGCGACGGCTTCATCAAGCTGATCAAGATGGTCATCGGCCCGATCATCTTCTGTACGGTCGTCACCGGCATCGCCGGCATGGAGGACATGAAGAAGGTGGGCCGCGTCGGCGGCAAGGCACTCCTGTACTTCGAGATCGTGTCGACCTTCGCGCTGGTGCTCGGCCTCGCGGCCACGCACATCCTGCGTCCGGGCGTCGGCTTCAACATCGATCCGGCGACGCTCGACGGCAAGGCCGTCGCGTCTTACGCGGCGAAGGCGCACGGGCAGTCGACGGTCGACTTCCTGATGCACATCATCCCGAACACGATGGTCGATGCGTTCGCGCAGGGCGAGATCCTGCAGATCCTGCTGATCGCACTGCTGTTCGGCAGCGTGCTCGCGCACCTCGGCGAGCGCGGGAAGGTCGTCACCGACTTCATCGACGGGCTCACGCGCGTGCTGTTCGGCATCGTGCACATCGTCACGAAGCTGGCACCGATCGGCGCGTTCGGCGCGATGGCGTTCACGATCGGCAAGTACGGCGTCGGCTCGCTGGTGCCGCTGCTCAAGCTGATCGGCACGTTCTACCTGACGTCTGTCGTGTTCGTGCTCGTCGTGCTCGGCACGATCGCCCGCGTCACGGGCTTCTCGATCATCCGCTTCGTGTCCTACATCAAGGAAGAGCTGCTGATCGTGCTCGGCACGAGCTCGTCGGAAGCCGCGCTGCCGCAGCTGATGGAAAAGCTCGAGAAGGCCGGCTGCTCGCGTTCGGTCGTCGGCCTCGTCGTGCCGACCGGCTATTCGTTCAACCTCGACGGCACCAACATCTACATGACGATGGCCGTGCTGTTCATCGCGCAGGCGACCAACATCGAACTGACGTGGATGCAACAGCTCACGCTGCTCGCGGTCGCGATGCTGACGTCGAAGGGCGCAAGCGGTGTCACGGGCGCGGGCTTCATCACGCTCGCCGCGACGCTGGCCGTCGTGCCGACGATCCCGCTGTCGGGCATGGTGCTGATCCTCGGCATCGACCGCTTCATGAGCGAATGCCGCGCGCTGACCAACATCGTCGGCAACGGCGTCGCGACGGTCGTCGTGTCGGCATGGGAGAAGGAACTCGACCGCAACAAGCTGCGCCAGGCGCTGAAGGGCGGCGGCGAAGTCACGCCGACCGAGACGGCCGGCGTCTGACGTCATGAAGGGGCAGGCGGCGGCATCGCCCGCGGGCGGTGCGGCCCGCGGCGGCCAGGGCGGGCAGGTGGAGGCCTATGACACAATAGGCGATCCGCATCGCCAGGAAGCCTCGACCGTGACGCGCCGCCTGCTCATTCTCGTCGTGCTTGCCGCCGCGCTCGCCGCGGCGTGCACGCTGACGTGGACGATCACCTGGCGGCGCGGCGTCGCAGAGTTGCAGCGCAACGCCGCGGTGCGCGTCGACCGCACCACCAACGCGCTCAAGAGCACGCTCGACCGCTACGAATCGCTGCCTTATCTGCTCGGTAGCCATCCGTACGTGCAGGACCTGCTCGCCGAGCCGAAGCGCACCGACTACACCGCACGCGTCAACCGCTATCTCGAAGACCTCAACGAACACGCGCACGCGACCGTCACCTACGTGATCGGCGCGGACGGCCTGTGTGTCGCCGCCAGCAACTGGCGCGCGCCCGATAGCTTCGTCGGGATCGAATACCGCTTCCGCCCGTATTTCCTCGATGCGATGAACGGCCAGGTCGGCCGCTTCTTCGGGATCGGCACGATCTCGCGCGATCCCGGCTACTACATCTCGCAGCCCGTGTGGCGCGACGGCAGGATCGCGGGCGTCGTCGTCGTGAAGCTCAACCTCGAATGGTTCCAGGGCGCCGATGCGTCCGAGCCGCTCGTCGTCGCGGACGACCACGGCGTCGTGTTCCTGTCGTCGGTGCCAGCCTGGAAGTACCACACGCTGCGGCCGCTGACGGGGTCCGTCGCCGCGTCGATCTACGAGACGCGCCAGTACGCGCAGCAGCCCGTCACGCCATTGCCGCTGCGCATCGAGCAGGTGCTGGGCCCCGATGCGGAAATCGTGCGTCTCGGCGCGGGCCTGCGCGCGCCGCGCTACCTCGCGAGCAAGCGCCGGATCGGCGAGCCCGACTGGCTGCTCGTCACGCTGGCGCCGATCGCGCCCGTCGACGCCGATGCGCGCAACGCGACGATCGTCACGGGCTTCGGCTTCGTGTCGGTCGCGCTGCTCGCGTTCTACTGGCGGATGCGCCGCGCGCGCGTGCGCGAAATGATTCGCGGCCGCGCGTTGCTGCAGCAGGCGTACGCGGAGTTGAACCGGCGCGTCGAAGAGCGCACGGCCGACCTGTCGGAAGCGAACGAGCAACTGCAGAAGGAGGTCGGCGACCGGATCCGCGCGGAACAGGAACTGCGCGCCGCGCACGACGAACTGATCCAGGCGAGCAAGCTCGCCGCACTTGGCCAGATGGCGGCCGGCATCACGCACGAACTGAACCAGCCGCTCGCGGCGCTGCGCAGTTTCTCGGACAACACGCGTGTGCTGCTCGATCGCGGCGAGCAGGCGGCCGCGCGCGAGAACCTCGAGGCGATCGCCGCGCTCACGGAGCGGATGGGCAAGATCACGAACCAGCTGAAGCTGTTCGTCGGCCGCGCGAAGCCGCGCAACGAGCAGGCGCTCGTCGTGCGCGCGCTGCGCAGCGTGCTGTCGTTGCTCGACGAGCGCCTGCGCGGCGTCGCACTCACGCTGACGTTGCAGGATGCGACCGTGTCGCCCGCGCACGATGCGCCGCTCGACCTGGCGCGCGACTATCCCGAACTCGTCGCGCGCTGCGAGGACCTGCGCCTCGAACAGGTGCTGATCAACCTGCTCGGCAACGCGCTCGACGCGGTCGCCGGCGTGGCGGCGCCAGCGATCGAGGTGACGGTCGCGGTGTCGGCCGCGACGCTCGCGATCGAGGTGCGCGACAACGGCTCCGGCATCGCGCCCGACCTGCTGCCGCGCCTGTTCGAGCCGTTCTTCACGACCAAGGAAATGGGGCGCGGGCTCGGGCTCGGGCTCGCGATCTCGTCGTCGATCGCGAGCGACGCGGGCGGCGCGCTGACCGCGCGCAACGCGCCGTCGGGCGGCGCGCTGTTCGTCTTGACGCTGCGGCGCGCCCGCACGCATCATCCGGACTCCGTGTCCGAGCCGGCGGGCTCGCGCTAGGCGCGCCATGCCGCCCGCCCGATCGGTGCACGATCGGTATCAACCGACGCCGCGCGCGCTGCCGCCGTGCGGCCCGTCAGGAGCAAGTGAGTACGATGGCCAACCGCCTGCAAGTGATCTATATCGAAGACGATGCGCTCGTTCGCCGGGCAAGCGTGCAGAGCCTTCAGCTGGCGGGGTTCGACGTCGCCGGCTTCGAGTCGGCCGAGGCAGCCGAGAAGGCGATCGTCGCGGATACCGCCGGCGCGATCGTCAGCGACATCCGGCTGCCCGGCGCGAGCGGGCTCGACGTGCTCGCGCAGTGCCGCGAGCGCGTGCCCGACGTGCCCGTGATCCTCGTCACCGGGCACGGCGACATCTCGATGGCCGTGCAGGCGATGCGCGACGGCGCATACGACTTCATCGAAAAACCGTTCGCGGCCGAGCGCCTGATCGAGACGGTGCGCCGTGCGCTCGAGCGGCGCGAGCTGGTGCTCGAGAACCACGCGCTGCGACGCGAGCTTGCCGGGCAGAACGTGGTCGCGCCGCGCATCATCGGCCGCAGCCCCGCGATCGAGCAGGTGCGCAAGCTGATCGCGAACGTCGCGCCGACCGACGCGTCGGTGCTGATCAACGGCGACACGGGCGCCGGCAAGGAGCTGATCGCGCGCAGCCTGCACGAGCTGTCGCCGCGTCGCGACAAGCCGTTCATCGCGGTGAACTGCGGCGCGCTGCCCGAGCCGATGTTCGAATCGGAGATGTTCGGCTACGAGCCCGGCGCGTTCACCGGCGCCGCGAAGCGCCGGGTCGGCAAGCTCGAGTACGCATCCGGCGGCACCTTGTTCCTCGATGAAATCGAAAGCATGCCGCTCGCGCTGCAGGTGAAGCTGCTGCGCGTGCTGCAGGACGGCGTACTGGAGCGGCTCGGCTCGAACCAGCCGATTCGCGTGAACTGCCGCGTCGTCGCGGCCGCGAAGGGCGACATGAGCGAGCTCGTCGCGGCCGGCACGTTCCGGCGCGACCTGCTTTACCGGCTCAACGTCGTGACGATCGCGCTGCCGCCGCTTGCCGAGCGCCGCGAGGACATCGTGCCGCTGTTCGAGCACTTCATGCTCGATGCGGCCGTGCGTTACGCGCGGCCCGCGCCGGTGCTGACCGACCGGCAGCGCGCGAGCCTGATGCAGCGCGACTGGCCCGGCAACGTGCGCGAGCTGCGCAACGCGGCCGACCGCTTCGTGCTCGGCGTGGCCGACATGCCGCAGGAGACGGGCGCGAACGGCGGCGATGCCGACAACGAGCAGACGCTGAAGGAGCGCATCGAGCAATTCGAGCGCGCGGTGATCGCCGAGGCGCTGAACCAGACGGGCGGCGCGGTCGCCGCGACGGCCGACCGGCTGCATGTCGGCAAGGCGACGCTGTACGAGAAGATGAAGCGCTACGGGCTGTCGGCGAAAGGCGAAACCGAGCGCTGAAAAGCGAACGGACCGCGGAACCGGGTTGCCCGGTCGTGCGGTCCGTCGTGCGGGGAAGGGCGCGGCGCGCGGCCCTTCGAGCCGGATCGGGCGGCGCTCAGGCCGCGTTGCTGTCGAGTGCCTTCTTGAGCAGTGCGTCGAGTTCCGCGAACTGCGGTGCGCCGACGTAGCGCTTCAGGATCTTGCCGTCCTTGTCGACGACGAAGGTCGTCGGCGTGAGCTGCACGTTGCCGAACTGCTTCGCGACGCTGCCGTCGTCGAGCGCGACCTTGAACGGCAACTGGCGCGTCTGCGCGTAGTTCGCGACGTACATCGGCGGATCGTAGTTCATCGCGACCGCGACGAACTCCAGCCCCTGACCCTTGAAGCGATTGTAGGTATCGACCATCTGCGGCATTTCCTGCATGCAGGTCGCGCAGCTCGTCGCCCAGAAGTTCACGAGATAGACCTTCCCTTTCAGGTCGCCTGCGGTCGAGACCTTCTGGCCCGACAGCAGCGTGAACGTGGCGTCCGGCACGGTGGACTTGCCGTTGAACGCGAAGAAGCCGGCAACGGCGATCGCCGCGACGACGGCGGCGGCGACGATGTAGCGGACGGGGCCGGCGCTGCGCCGGGCGGGAGGCGTGGTGTTCATCTGGGGCTCTCGGAGTCGGTCGATGACGCGGATCGAAGCAAAGGACATCGAAATTCGGCGCTCATTTTAGCGCGAATGCGGGATGTGCACCGACGGCGGCCGCGCATCCCGGAATTCACGTTCGGCGGATAATGCCCGTTTTGCCTGCCCGCTCCACGCCATGCCGAAGGAAGTCACCGATTCGTTGCGCCCCCTTTTTCGTCCGCTGCGACAGTTCGCCGCGCTCGCGTGCATCAGCGTCGCGCTGGCCGCGTGCTCGCCGTCGTACGACTGGCGCACGCTGCACAACGACGCCGGCTACACCGTCGACCTGCCGGCGAAGCCGACCGTCGAGCAGCAGCCAGTGGCGATCGGCGGCGCGTCGATGCCGATGCGGATGCAGGCCGCGCACGTGGACGGCGCGGTGTTCGCGGTCGGCACGCTGACGCTGCCGGACGACAGCGACGACACGCGCCGCGCGGCGCTCGAGTTCCTGCGCACCGGGCTGTCGCGCAATCTCGAAGGCGCGCCGCAGACGGCTGCGGTGCCGGTGCCGCTTGCGGCCGGCGGCGCGGTGAACGGGCTCGAGCTGCGCATCGCGGGCGCGGCCGCCGGCGGCGATCGCGCGCGCAAGACGATCGTCGCGCGGCTTGTCGCGCGCGGCCGGCATGCGTACCAGGCCGTCGTGATTGCCGACGGGCCGCTTGCCCAGGAGCAGCTCGACCAGTTTTTCGGGTCGTTCAAGCTCGACTGACGGCATCGGCGAGCGCGCCGGGGCACTCCCTGACAACTGAAAGTTCGTTCGCAACTTTCGGCGCTAGTCGCCGGATTTTGCGAGGTTTTTTCGGCTATCCACAGCGCATGTGGATAACTTTGTTGAAAAGTTGCCCGAATTTCCCGCCAAGCCGCGCGGGACGGCCTTCCGGCCCATTTGGTCGCACGCTCGCGTTTTTGGAAAAGCCAATCAAAACAACGAGATACGGATTCCGTGCTGCAAAGGTCCCGCCGAGCCCCGATCCGGGGCCGGATTGGTGGAGTTGTGCATAAGTCAAGTCTTGACAGCCGGATTTTGTCCTCCGAGGGCACTCACAGCGCCGTCAGCGCGCGCCGGTAGCGGATCGCCTCGGCGATTTGCGCGGCCGTCGGCAGCGGGTCGCCGGCCAGGTCGGCGATCGTCCGCGCGACCTTCAGCACACGGAAATACGCGCGCGCCGACCAGCCGAAACGCTCGCCGGCCTCGCGCAGCAGCCGCTCGCCTTCGTCGGTCGGCCGGCACAGGTCGTCGGTTTCGCGGCCGCTCAGCATGTGATTCGTCTTGCCCTGCCGGTCGAGCTGCAGCGCACGCGCGTGTGCGACCCGTGCGGCCACCGCGGCACTCGGCTCGCCGGGCGCCGTCGCGCGCGACGCGAGTTCGGCCGGCGACAGCGCGGGCAGGTCGATCTGGATATCGATGCGATCGACGAGCGGCCCCGACAGCTTGCGCAGGTAGCGCGCGGCGACGTCCGGCGTGCAGCGGCAGCGGCCGGACGGATCGCCGTGCCAGCCGCACGGGCAGGGGTTCATCGCGGCGATCAGCTGGCACGCGGCGGGAAAGTCGGCCTGCTGCGCCGCGCGCGAGATCGTAATGCGGCCGGCTTCCAGCGGCTCGCGCAGCATTTCGAGCACGTGCCGGTCGAATTCCGGGAGCTCGTCGAGAAACAGCACGCCGAGATGGGCGAGCGTGATTTCGCCCGGTTGCGGCGGGTTGCGGCCGCCGACCAGCGCGGCGGCGCTCGACGAATGATGCGGGGCACGGAACGGCCGCCGGCGCCACTGTGCCGGTGAAAAGCCGACGCGGCTGGCGGAGAGGAGCGCCGCCGACGTCAGCGCCTCGTCGTCGGTCAGCGGCGGCAGGAGGCCCGGCAGCCGTGCGGCCAGCATCGACTTGCCGGCGCCCGGCGGCCCGACCATCAGCATGTGATGGCCGCCCGCGGCCGCGACTTCCAGCGCGCGGCGGGCACCGCGCTGGCCGACCACGTCGGCGAGATCGGGGGCGGCCGGCATCGGCAGGCCGTCGAGGCACGGTGCCGCGACCGGTGGGAGCCGGGCGTCGGGCGTGCCGGCGAGGTGGGCGCACAGCGCGGGTAGGTCCGGCGCACCGAACACGGTGACGCCCGGCACGAGCGCCGCCTCGGCGGCGCTGGCGAGCGGCAGGTACAGCTCGGGAGCATTTGACGCGACGGCGGCCGGATCGGGGGCGGCTCGTTGATCACCGCTGCCCGAACCGGAACCCGCACCGTTTTCCGCGACCTGCGAGTCCCGCGCGACCCCGCACGCCATCGCGAACGCGCCGCGCATCGGCCGCAGCGCGCCGGTCAGCGACAGTTCGCCCGCGAATTCGCGGCCGGCCAGCGCGTCGGCCGGGATCTGGCCGTTCGCGGCGAGGATGCCGAGCGCGATCGGCAGGTCGAACCGCCCCGACTCCTTCGGCAGGTCGGCCGGCGCGAGGTTGACGGTGATGCGGCGCACCGGAAATTCGAAGCCGCAGTTCTGCAGCGCGGCACGCACGCGCTCGCGGCTTTCGCGGACCTCGAGATCGGGCAGGCCGACGATCGAGAACGACGGCAACCCGTTGGCGAGATGGACTTCGACGGTGACGTCCGGCGCACGGCCGGAGGCGGGCGCGCGACTGCGCACCACGGCGAGCGACATGGCGAGGCTCCTGTAAACAAGACGGACGGGCGACGCTGTTCGTGGCCGCGTGCCGCGGTAATCGGAGAAATCGGTGCGCGCTTGCCGGCGTGGCGCGAGGAAAGAACGAGGTGTTGCGAACGACGAACAGCGAAGAGCGGAGGTGCTGCGAAGAGCGATGAACGGCTAAGAGCGGCGTGCTGCGAAGAGCGATGGACTACGAAGAGCGGAGGGTGCTGCGAAGAACGACGGACGACGAAGTGCGGAGGAAGGTGCCGGACGCGGGCCGCACGAGGCGGCCCGCGTCCGGACCTTGCGGCCGGGTGGGGCGTCAGGCTTGCGGCGCGGCGAGCTTCTGCTCGAGTTCGGCGACGCGCTTTTCGAGTTCCTCGAGGCGCACACGGGTGCGGGCGAGCACTTGCGCCTGCGTGTCGAATTCCTCGCGCGTGACGAGGTCGAGTTTCGAAAAGCCTTGCGACAGCATGGCCTTCACGTTGCGCTCGACGTCCTTGGCCGGCGAATTTTTCAGCAGATCGCTGACGCGCGACTGCAGATCGTTGAAAACGTCGCTGGGTTGCTTCATGTGATTCCCCTTCCTTGCACAAAAAATGTGCATCTTCGGTTGCGTACGTGCCCATGATGCACGCATGACCGGAAATGGTGCGCCGGGAGCGCGAATTCCGGGCATGGCGCCGGCATGGGTGAATGGCCCGGTGACCCGGGACGTGCGTGCACTCTAGCAACGTTCCTTTCGCCGCGCCAGCAAACCCGCCCGCGTTGGCCATTCGGCCGGGCTTGCGCACCTTACATCGCGGGATGCGACCCCTTGATGAAGCCCTTTGAAACGGTGCTCGAACCGACATGGCATGCGAGTTGCTGAGGAGAGTCCGTTACAACATTCCAACCAATTCGACGGGACAACTCAGCGAGAGGACTTCATGAAACTCATTACCGCAATCATCAAGCCGTTCAAGCTCGATGAGACGCGCGAGGCGCTGTCGGCGCTTGGCGTCTCGGGAATCACGGTGACCGAGGTAAAAGGGTTCGGCCGCCAGAAGGGGCACACCGAGCTGTATCGCGGCGCCGAATACGTGGTCGATTTCCTGCCGAAGATGAAGATCGAGGCAGCGGTGTCCGACGATCTCGTCGACCAGGCGGTCGAGGCGATCGAGCGGGCCGCGCGCACCGGCAAGATCGGCGACGGCAAGATCTTCGTCACGGCGATCGAACAGGTGATCCGGATTCGCACCGGGGAGACGGGCGCAGACGCGCTGTAACAGAACAGACAAGACAAGCGACAAGAGGAAACCCAAGATGCGCAAACTTCTGATGTCCCTGCTGATGGCCGGCTCGCTGATCGCGGCAGGCGTCGGCTCCGCGCTCGCCGACGACGCGGCGTCCGCCGCCGCTGCGTCCGCGCCCGCCGCAACGGCTTCCGACGCCTCGGCTGCCGCCGCGCCGGCCGCTTCGGCACCGGCCGCAACCGATGCATCTGCACCGGCCGCTGCCGCGGCACCGGCTTCGGGCGCCGCCGACGCATCGGCCGCCGCCGCCGCGTCCGCGCCGGCCGCACCGGCTGCGCCGACCGCACCGTTCTCGGTCGATTCGTCGAAGATCAGCGCGGGCGACACCGCGTGGATGCTGACGTCGACCGCGCTCGTGCTGTTCATGACGATCCCGGGCCTCGCGCTGTTCTACGCGGGCATGGTCCGCAAGAAGAACGTGCTCGCGACCGTGATGCAGAGCTTCGCGATCACCGCGGTGATCACGGTGCTGTGGACGGTGGTCGGCTACAGCCTCGCGTTCACGCCGGGCAACGGCTTCATCGGCGGCCTGTCGCGTGCATTCCTGCACGGCATGAACTACATCAAGGGCGACAAGGCGACGACGCTGACCGTCAGCCATCTCGCGACGACGATTCCGGAATCGGTCTACTTCGTCTACCAGATGACGTTCGCGATCATCACGCCGGCGCTGATCTGCGGCGCGTTCGCCGATCGCATGAAGTTCTCGGCGATGCTCGTGTTCATGACGCTCTGGTCGCTGATCGTCTACGTGCCGGTCGCGCACATGGTGTGGGAGCCGACCGGCTGGCTGTCGGCCGACGGCGTGCTCGACTTCGCGGGCGGCACGGTGGTGCACATCAACGCCGGTATCGCGGGCCTCGTGTCGTGCCTCGTGCTCGGCAAGCGCGTCGGCTACGGCCGCGAATCGATGGCGCCGCACAACCTCGTGCTGACGATGATCGGCGGCTCGATGCTGTGGGTCGGCTGGTTCGGCTTCAACGCGGGCTCCGCGGTTGCCGCTGACGGCCGTGCCGGCTTCGCGATGCTGACCACGCAAGTGGCGACCGCCTGCGCGGCGCTCGGCTGGATGTTTGCCGAGTGGATCGCGAAGGGCAAGCCGTCGGTGCTCGGCATCGTGTCGGGCGCGGTCGCGGGTCTCGTGGCGATCACGCCGGCCGCCGGTTTCGTCGGCGTGGCGGGCGCACTGGTGATCGGCATCGCCGCCGGCGTCGTCTGCTTCTGGTCGGCGACCTGGCTCAAGTCGAAGCTCGGCTACGACGATTCGCTCGACGCGTTCGGCGTGCACGGCATCGGCGGGATTCTCGGCGCGCTGCTGACGGGCGTGTTCGCGGTCAAGGACATCGGCGGCGCCGACGGCAGCCTGCTGCTGCAGGCGAAGGGCGTGCTGATCACGCTGGTCTACAGCGGTGTGCTGAGCTTCGTGCTGCTGAAGCTGATCGACCTGACGATGGGCCTGCGCGTGTCCGAAGAGGAAGAGCGCGAAGGTCTCGACGTGATCCTGCACGGCGAGCACGTGGAATAAGTCTCACGAATCAATGGCGGGCCGCCGCGACGACGGCGCCCGCCCCGAATGAGCGCAGCGACTTCGGCCCGCCCACCCGGCGGGCTTTTTTTCTCCTGTCACGCACTGACGTAGCGGATAACCCTTCACTCTATCGGGTCAATAGCCGAAAACTTCCTGCATATCCTTGTGAAGCCGGGAACAATCCCCAAATGGGCAAGGCAATTGCTCTACAATCTTCATTCTCCCGCTCGCGAGTGATTCATGGTTCCCCACCTCGTTACGGCGTTGAACGGTCCGCTGCTCGAACTCGAGCAGAAGATCCTCGACGCGACGCCTGCGATCGAACGCTGGTTCAGGCTCGAATGGCAGGAACACACCCCGCCGTTCTATTGTTCGGTGGACCTGCGCAATGCCGGCTTCAAGCTGGCGCCCGTCGACGCGAACCTGTTTCCCGGCGCGTTCAACAACCTGCCGTCCGAAGTGCTGCCGCTCGCCGTGCAGGCCGCGATGGCCGCGATCGAGAAGATCTGCCCGGACGCGAAGAACCTGCTCGTGATTCCCGAGCTGCCGACCCGCAACGCGTTCTACCTCGAAAACGTCGCGCGTCTCGCGACGATCATGCGCCAGGCCGGCCTGAACGTGCGCTTCGGCTCGCTCGACCCGAGCATCACCGACATGACGCCGATCACGCTGGCCGACGGCCAGAAGATCGTGCTCGAGCCGCTCGAGCGTTCGCAGCGCCGCCTCGGCCTGAAGAATTTCGACCCGTGCTCGATCCTGCTGAACAACGACCTGTCGGCCGGCATTCCGGCCGTGCTGGAAAACCTGCACGAGCAGTACCTGCTGCCGCCGCTGCACGCGGGCTGGGCCGTGCGCCGCAAGTCGACGCACTTCGCGTGCTACGACGACGTCGCGAAGAAGTTCGCGAAGATGGTCGGCGTCGATCCGTGGATGGTGAATCCGTATTTCGCGCACGTGGAAGGTGTCGACTGGCAGGCGCATGAAGGCGAACAGGCGCTCGCCGACGCGATCGACGGCGTGCTGAAGAAGATCGCGCGCAAGTACCGCGAATACGGGATCAGCGAGAAGCCGTACGTCGTCGTGAAGGCCGACGCGGGCACGGCGGGGCGCGGCGTGATGACCGTGCACGACGCGGCCGAGATCGGCCGGATGTCGAAGGCCGAGCGCGCGCAGATGGCCGAGTCGAAGGCCGGCCTCGCGGTGCGCGATGTCATCGTGCAGGAAGGCGTGTATACGTTCGAGCGCGTCGGCGACGAAGTGGCCGAGCCCGTTGTATACATGATCGACCGCTACGTGGTCGGCGGCTTCTACCGCACGCACGCCGGCCGCGAGCGCGACCAGAACCTGAACGCGCCCGGCATGCACTACGTGCCGCTCGGCTTCGAGCACACCGCGCTGCCGGATGCCGGCGCGAAGCCGGGTGCCGCGCCGCCGAACCGTTTCTACATGTACGGCGTCGTCGCGCGGCTGTCGCTGATCGCGTCGTCGATCGAACTGGAAAAGACCGACCCCGAAGCCATCCAGGTATAACGGACCTTCGCCACGTACAGGACCTCATGGACATTCTCTTTATCGCCGACCCGCTCGAGCGCTTCAAGATCTACAAGGATTCGACCTACGCGATGATGGCCGAGGCCGCGCGGCGCGGGCATGCGGTGTACGCGTGCCAGCCGCACCAGCTCGCATGGACGGGGAGCGGTGTCGAGGCGGACGTGCAGCGCGTGACGATCGTCGGCGACACGGCCGACCTGCACCGCGAACCGTGGTACGAGGCGGCCGCTCACGAGTCGCGTGCGCTGACGTCGTTCGGCGCGGTGCTGATGCGCAAGGATCCGCCGTTCGACATGGAATACGTGACGGCCACGTGGATGCTCGAGCTTGCCGAACGGGCGGGCGCGCGTGTGTTCAACAAGCCGCAGTCGATTCGCGATCACTCGGAAAAGCTCGCGATCGGAGAGTTTCCGCAATTCGTCGCGCCGACGCTCGTCACGCGCGATGCGGCGCGCCTGCGCGCCTTCCACGCCGAGCACGGCGACGTGATCGTGAAGCCGCTCGACGGGATGGGCGGGATGGGCGTGTTCCGCGTGAAGGCCGACGGCATGAACCTCGGTGCGATCATCGAGATGCTCGGCCATGACGGCACGCGCTCGCTGATGATCCAGAAGTTCATTCCCGAGATCAAGGCCGGCGACAAACGCATTCTGCTGATCGCGGGCGAGCCGGTGCCGTATTCGCTCGCGCGGATTCCGCAGGGCAGCGAGGTGCGCGGCAATCTCGCGGCGGGCGGGCTCGGGGTCGCGCAGCCGCTGACCGCGCGCGATCGCGAGATCGCCGACACGCTCGGGCCCGTGCTCGCGGCGCGCGGGCTGTTGCTGGTCGGCCTCGATGCGATCGGCGACTGGCTGACCGAGGTGAACGTCACGAGCCCGACGTGCTTCCGCGAGATCATGGAGCAGACGGGCTTCGACGTCGCCGCGATGTTCATCGACGCGCTGGAGCGTGCGGCCGCGTAGGCCGTCTCCCGCGCAACCCCGGCGGCGGCCGCGCAGGTCCCCCGTCGCCGGAGCAGCTCGACCGGCCTGCTACAATGCCCGCTTGCCCGGTGCCGCGATCGCGCACCAAAGGCCCGGCGGTCGGGCCGAAACTGTTGCAAGGCTGACCATGAAACGTTTCCCACACTCGCTACGCTCATTGCCCCGCCGCGGGGTATCGGCCCGCCAGGGGCGGCCGGGAGCGATCTGACATGGCCGGGATCCTGATCATCGCGCACGCCCCGCTCGCCACCGCGCTGCGGGACTGCATCGCGCACATCTATGGCGGCGTGCCCGCCCGCATCGGCTGTATCGACGTGATGGCGGACAGCGATCCGGCCCAGGTGATGGCGTTCGCGCATGCGGAGCTCGCGCGGCTCCGGGAAGACAACGGCGTGGTCGTGCTGACCGACATGTACGGCGCGACGCCGGCGAACATCGCCGGCCAGCTCGCGAAGCTCGACAACGTGCGCGTGCTGGCGGGCGTGAACCTGCCGATGCTCGTGCGGGCCGTCTGCTACCGCACCGTGCCGCTCGACAAGCTCGTCGACAAGGCGCTGTCCGGCGGCGCGAAGGGCGTCCACGAAGTGTCGGCCGGCACGCCGCCGCCGCCGACGGAAACCGGCTGCGGCCAGTGCGCGCCGATTCCGCCGGAACCGCAACCGCGCACCGAGTCGCACTGATTTCCCGTTTTCCGTTTTAGACAGCACCGCCGGCGCGCGCCGCCGGCGATCCCGACCGACCCGACCGAGAATCATGCTTCAACAAGAAACCACCATCGTCAATAAATTGGGGCTCCATGCGCGCGCATCGGCCAAGCTTACGCAACTGGCCGGCAACTTCCAGTCGGAAGTCTGGATGACGCGCAACGGGCGCAAGATCAACGCGAAGAGCATCATGGGCGTGATGATGCTGGCGGCGGGCATCGGCAGCACCGTGACGATCGAGACCGAAGGGCCCGACGAGCGGGAAGCGATGGACGCACTGCTGAAACTGATCGCGGACAAATTCGGCGAAGGCCAGTGATCCGCGCGCGCCGCGCACGGGATCGTTGCCGTTTCCAGTCAGAATGCCGCGGATTCCGCGGCATTTTTTTCGTCGGAAGCATTGATGCGGAATGCGCAATGCTGCGGTGCATGCAGTCAGCGGGGAGTCGCGGAATTTATAATCGCTAACCGGGGTCATAAGCGCATCGCAGCAGTGTGCCGCGGCTTTACTTGTACAGAGGAGGTGCGCGTGTCCTTCACGCTGCATGGCATTCCCGTCTCACGAGGTATCGCGATCGGGCGAGCGTACCTGATCGCGCCGGCGGCGCTCGACGTCGCCCATTACCTGATCGACGCAAACCAGACCGATGCCGAGGTCGAGCGCTTCCGCACGGCGCTCGATGTCGTGCATCACGAACTCGAGGCGCTGCGCGCCGACCTGACCGACGACACCCCGAGCGAGGTCGGTGCATTCATCGACGTCCACGCGATGATCCTGGGCGACGAGATGCTCGTGCAGGAAACCATCGACCTGATCCGCACGCGCCGCTACAACGTCGAGTGGGCGCTGACCGAGCAGCTCGAGCTGCTCACGCGTCACTTCGACGACATCGAGGACGAGTACCTGCGCGAGCGCAAGGCCGACATCGAGCAGGTGGTCGAGCGCGTGCTGAAGGCGCTCGCCGGTGCACCGTCCGCGTCGCAGGCGCTCGACCGCGCGGCCGCGAACGGCACGAACGAGATGATCGTCGTCGCGCACGACATCGCGCCGGCCGACATGATGCAGTTCAAGTCGCAGTCGTTCCAGGCGTTCGTCACCGACCTCGGCGGCCGCACGTCGCACACGGCGATCGTCGCGCGCAGCCTCGGCATTCCGGCCGCGGTCGGCGTGCAGCACGCGAGCGCGCTGATCCGCCAGGACGACCTGATCATCGTCGACGGCGACCAGGGCATCGTGATCGTCGATCCGGCGCCGATCGTCCTCGAGGAGTATTCGTACCGGCAGTCCGAGAAGCTGCTGGAGCAACGCAAGCTGCAGCGTCTGAAGTTCTCGCCGACGCAAACGTTGTGCGGCACCAAGATCGACCTGTACGCGAACATCGAGCTGCCCGACGACGCGAAGGCGGCCGTCGAGGCCGGCGCGGTCGGTGTCGGGCTGTTCCGTTCCGAGTTCCTGTTCATGCATCAGAAGGAGATGCCGGAAGAGGAGGAGCAGTTCGCCGCCTACAAGCGGGCCGTCGAGTGGATGAAGGGCATGCCGGTGACGATCCGCACGATCGACGTCGGCGCGGACAAGCCGCTCGAGGCGCTCGACGAAGGCTACGAGACGGCGCCGAACCCCGCGCTCGGCCTGCGCGCGATCCGCTGGAGCCTGTCCGAGCCGCAGATGTTCCTCACGCAGTTGCGTGCGATCCTGCGTGCGTCCGCGTTCGGCCAGGTGAAGATCCTGATCCCGATGCTCGCGCACGCGCAGGAGATCGACCAGACGCTCGACCTGATCCGCGAGGCGAAGCGCCAGCTCGACGACGCGGGGCTCGCGTACGATCCGAACGTGCGCATCGGTGCGATGATCGAGATCCCGGCCGCGGCGATCGCGCTGCCGCTGTTCCTGAAGCGGTTCGATTTCCTGTCGATCGGCACGAACGACCTGATCCAGTACACGCTCGCGATCGACCGTGCGGACAACGCGGTCGCGCACCTGTACGACCCGCTGCACCCGGCCGTGCTGCACCTGATCGCCTACACGTTGCGCGAAGCGAAGCGCGCGGGGGTATCCGTGTCGGTGTGCGGGGAGATGGCGGGCGACCCGGCGCTCACGCGCCTGCTGCTCGGGATGGGGCTCACCGAGTTCTCGATGCACCCGAGCCAGCTGCTCGTCGTGAAGCAGGAGATCCTGCGCGCACACCTGAAGGCGCTCGAAAAGCCGACGGCCGACGTGCTCGCCGCGTTCGAGCCGGAGGAAGTGCAGGCCGCGCTGCAGCGCCTGTCGGTCGCCGAGCCGCGCGCGGATGCGGCCGCATAGGCGCCCAAGCCGCCGCTAAGACAGTAGCGAAGTGTCACCACGCATGCGCCGCCTGGCGCATGCTCGTCGCGCGTCAGTGCCGGCCCCCGCACACGGGGCAGTCGGCCTGGCGCGCGATTTTCATCGTCGTCCATTCCATCCGCAGCGAATCGAGCATCATCAGCCGCCCGTTGAGCGTCTTGCCGATGTCGCCGATCACGCGCAGCGCCTCGGCGGCCTGCATCGCGCCGATGATCCCGACCGTCGGCGCGAACACCCCCATCGTCGCGCACGCGACCTCCTCGAACGGCTGGTCTTCCGGAAACACGCACGCATAACAGGGCGCGGCCGGGTCGCGGAAATCGAACGTGCTGATCTGGCCGTCGAAGCGCAGCGCGGCGCCCGACACGAGCGGCACGCCGTGCGCGACGCACGCGCGGTTGATCGCGTGTCGCGTCGCGAAGTTGTCGGTGCAGTCGAGCACGACGGTCGCGCCCGGCACGTGCGCGTCGAGCCATGCGTCGTCGACGCGCGCGGCGACCGCGTGCACCTTCACCTCGGGGTTCAGTTGCGCGAGCGTGTCGCGCCCCGATTCGACCTTGCTGCGGCCGACCGAGGCCGTCACGTGCAGGATCTGCCGCTGCAGGTTCGTGAGATCGACCGTGTCGGCGTCGACGAGCGTGATCGTGCCGACGCCCGATGCCGCGAGATACATTGCGGCAGGCGAGCCGAGGCCGCCCGCGCCGACGACGATCGCATGCGCATCGAGAAAGCGCTGCTGCGCCTCGATGCCGATTTCGTCGACGAGGATGTGGCGGGAGTAGCGAAGGAGTTGATCGTCGTTCATGGGGGAGTCGTGGGCGAAGCGGCGGACGTGTCGTTATTTTAGGCGCGCATGAAAAACGGGCCATCGCGGTCTTCCCGCGATGGCCCGTCGGATGCCGGCCGGCGCTTACTTCGGCGCCGACGCGGGCTTCGGTGCGGAAGCCGGCTTCGCGCTTGCGCCCGATGCCTTCGGGGCCGTGGCGGCCTTGCCGGCCGTGGCCTTCGTGCTTTCGGCGAGCAGCGACTTCGATTCCTGCACCGGCTTGCCTTCGAGCTTGTTGAGCGCCTGCTGCATCATGAAGTCGTCGGCGCTGCCGAACTCGATCGGCTTGCGATCGCGATCCTTCTGGCGCTGCTCCGGCGTCTTCTTGTCGTTCTGCTCTTCGAGGACGCGCAGTTGATCCATCCGGCGCTGCTCGCGCTCTTCCTGTTCCTTCTTCTCGTTCGGATCCTGCGTGTTCGCGAGGTGGTTCGTGTAGTCGACCTCGCGCGTCACGAGCACGTCGTCCGGATCGCCGTCCGCGTACTGATCGACCGGCACGTCCGGCGTGATGCCCTTGTTCTGGATCGAACGGCCGCTCGGCGTGTAGTAGTACGCGGTGGTCAGGCGCAGCGCGGTGTCGGCCGTCATCGGGCGGACCGTCTGCACCGAACCTTTGCCGAACGTCGTCTTGCCCATGATCTGCGCGCGCTTCGAATCCTGCAGCGCACCGGCGACGATTTCCGACGCGGATGCCGAATAGGCGTTCGTCAGCACGATCATCGGCACCGTCTTGAAGACCGGCGGCAGGTTCTTCAGCGGATCGCCGTCGAAGGACGGCAGGCGATAGTTGTCGTACGTATCGCGGTAGACCTGCTTCGAATCGGGGATCTGGCCGTTGGTCGACACGACGACGGAGTCGGGCGGCAGGAACGCGCCGGCCACGCCGACCGCGCTCTGCAGCAGGCCGCCGCCGTTGTTGCGCAGGTCGAGGACGAGGCCCTTCAGGTTCGGCTGCTGGCGTGCGATGTCCTGCAGCTTCTGCGCGAGATCGGGCGTCGTGCGTTCCTGGAAGCTCGTGATGCGGACATACGCATAGCCCGGATCGAGGATCTTCATCTTCACGCTCTGGACCTTGATGATCGCGCGCGTGACGGTGACCGGGAACGTGCGGTCGTCGCTCTTGCGGAAGATCGTCAGCGTGACCTTGGTGCCCGGCTCGCCGCGCATCTGCTTCACGGCCTTGTCGAGCGTCATGCCGCGCACCGGCTTGTCGTTGATGCGCGTGATCAGGTCGCCCGGACGGATGCCGGCGCGGAACGCGGGCGTATCTTCGATCGGCGAGATCACCTTGACGAGGCCGTCTTCCTGCGAGATCTCGATGCCGAGACCCGCGAAGCGGCCCTTCGTCTGCTCCTGCAGCTCGTCATAGTCGGTCTTGTCGAGGAACGACGAGTGCGGATCGAGGCTCGACACCATGCCCTTGATCGCGGCCGTCAGCAGCTTCTTGTCGTCGACCGGTTCGACGTACTCGCGCTTGATCTGTCCGAAGACTTCCGCGAACAGGCGGAGCTGGTCGAGGGGAAGCGGCGCCGTGGCGGTCTGCTCGGCCGATGCGGAAACCTGCAGCGTGGCGAACACGCCCGTGGCGAGGCCCGCGGCAATCAGGCCGATGTTCTTCAATTTCATTCGCATAGAGATCTGGTGCGGTCGGGAAGCGCGTGGCGGTAGCGGGGATGTAGCGGACAAGTATAACTGTTCGTCCGAAGACTCAGTGGAACGGCGCGAATTGCGTCGCAGCGGGCGTCGCGGCGGCCCCGGAAGGCGGCCCGGCCGGGCACCGCGGGACGCGCCGCGGGTTCGAAAGCGGTTTCGACAGCGCCGGGGGCACGAAGGTTCGCGCGGTGCGCCGGCAAGGGGCGGGGCCGGGGTCGGGCCTGCCGGGCCGGACGCGGCCCGCCCGGCCCGGCAGGCTCACTCGGCCGGTTCGGTCGGCCGACTCGCCCGGCCGACGGGCGTCAGCCCGCCTTGCCCTGCTTCGCGACGGCGGCCTGCGCCTGCGCGATCGCGTCCTGATCGCCGAGGTAATAGTGCTTGATCGGCTTCAGGTTCTCGTCGAGTTCATACACGAGCGGCACGCCGTTAGGGATGTTCAGGCCGACGATGTCGCTGTCCGAGATGCCGTCGAGGTACTTGATCAGCGCGCGCAGCGAGTTGCCGTGTGCGGCGATCAGCACCTGCTTGCCGGCGCGGACCGCCGGGGCGATCGACTCGTTCCACAGCGGCAGCACGCGCGCGACCGTGTCCTTCAGGCACTCGGTGAGCGGCAGCTGCTCGCGCGGCACCTTCGCGTAGCGCGGATCGTTGAACGGCGCGCGTTCGTCGGTCGGCTCGAGCGCGGGCGGCGGCGTGTCGTAGCTGCGGCGCCACACGAGCACCTGGTCGTCGCCGAACTTCGCGGCCGTTTCCGCCTTGTTCAGGCCCGACAGCGCGCCGTAGTGGCGCTCGTTCAGGCGCCACGAGTGGACGACCGGCAGGTACATCAGGTCCATCCGGTCCTGCACGTGCCACAGCGTGCGGATCGCGCGCTTGAGTACCGACGTGTACGCGATGTCGAACGTGTAGCCGGCCTCCTTGAGCAATTCGCCGGCCTGGTAGGCCTCGTTGCGACCCTGTTCGGTCAGGTCGACGTCGACCCAGCCGGTGAAGCGGTTTTCCTTGTTCCACGTCGATTCGCCGTGGCGGATGAGAACGAGTTTGTACATGGATCTTGCGGTCGGTAGTGATAGGGAAGCGGGGCGCGTCGTACGGGACCCGACCGGGGCCCGCCATCGCGCAAGACGGTTATTTTATAATGGCGGGATTGTCCTCATCCGATTTCTCTTTTTCCGGCGGAATTCCGTGACGTTCTTTACCGATTACACCAACCTGGCCCTTATCGCGATCCTGGTGGTATCCGGCGGCCTGCTGGCCTGGCCCGCGCTGCGCCGCGGTCGCGGCGGCCTGTCGGCCGCAGAGGCGACACAACTCATCAACCGCCGCAACGCGGTCGTGATCGACGTGCGCGCCGCGTCCGACTTCGCGGCCGGCCACCTGCCGTCGGCCCGTCAGGTCGCGGCGGGCGAGATCGGCGCGAAGATCGCGCAGGTCGCGAAGAACAAGAGCACGCCGGTGCTGCTCGTCTGCCAGAACGGCCAGCAGTCGCAGAAGGCGGCGCGCGAGGTCGAGGCGGCGGGCTACGCCGAGGTGCACGTGCTCGAGGGCGGCGTGGCTGCCTGGCAGCAGGCCGGGATGCCGGTCGTCAAACAAGGAGTGGCGAAGTGAACAAGGTTTTGATGTACAGCACGCAGGTGTGTCCGTATTGCATCCAGGCCGAGCGCCTGCTGAAGCTGCGCGGTGTCGAGCAGATCGAGAAGGTGCTGATCGACCGCGATCCGGCCCGCCGCGACGAAATGATGTCGCGCACGGGGCGCCGCACGGTGCCGCAGATCTATATCGGCGACACGCACGTCGGCGGCTACGACGATCTGTCGAAGCTCGACCGCGAAGGCGGCCTCGTTCCGCTTCTGCAAGCGGCCTGATTAGGGCAGAATGGCCGCCGGCCGCGCCGCGGCTTGGGCGCGCAGGATTCATCCGTGGCGGCCGGCGCGAAGCCGGGCCGCCCCGTCACCACTTTTAGGGAAACACCATGTCCGACGTCGAAAACCAACCGTTCTTCAACATCCAGCGCGTCTACCTGAAGGATATGTCGCTCGAGCAGCCGAATTCGCCGGCGATCTTCCTCGAGCAGGACATGCCGTCGGTTGAAGTCGAAGTCGACGTGAAGGCCGACCGCCTCGCGGAAAGCGTGTTCGAAGTGGTCGTGTCGGGCACCGTCACCGCGAAGGTGAAGGACAAGGTCGCGTTCCTGATCGAAGCGAAGCAGGCCGGCATTTTCGACATCCGCAACATTCCGGACGAACAGCTCGACCCGCTCGTCGGCATCGCGTGCCCGACGATCCTGTTCCCGTACCTGCGTTCGAACATCGCCGACGCGATCACGCGCGCGGGCTTCCCGCCGATTCACCTGGCGGAAATCAACTTCCAGGCGCTGTACGAACAGCGTCTCGCGCAGCTTCAGCAGCAGGCCGGTGCCGCAGCAGGCGCGCCGAACGGCACGACGCTGAACTGACGTTTTGCTCGGAGGACCGGTGCTGGGTATGAAAGTAGCCGTTCTCGGCGCCGGTGCCTGGGGCACCGCGCTCGCGGGCCATCTGGCCGCGCGGCACGATACGCTTCTGTGGGCGCGCGATGCCGCGCTCATCGCCGGGCTGCAGGCCCGGCACGAAAATTCCCGCTATCTGGACGGCATCGCGCTGCCTGACGCGTTGCGCTACGACGCCGATCTCGGCGCCGCGCTCGCGCACGGCGCCGCGGACGACGCTCTGTGCGTGATCGCCGCGCCGGTGGCCGGGCTGCGCACGCTGTGTCACGCGATGCGCGCTGCGGGCTGCGTGCCCGCGCACATCGTCTGGGTCTGCAAGGGCTTCGAGGCCGATACGCATCTGCTGCCGCACCAGGTGATCGCGGCCGAGCTGCCCGAACAGCACAGCAACGGCGTGCTGTCGGGGCCGAGCTTCGCACGCGAGGTCGGGCAGTCGCTGCCCGTCGCGCTGACGGTGGCGAGCACGTCCGCCGAATGCCGCGAGCGCACGCTCGCCGCGTTCCATCACGGCGCGATGCGGATCTATACGGGTGACGACGTGGTCGGCGTCGAGGTCGGCGGCGCGGTGAAGAACGTGCTCGCGATCGCGACCGGTATCGCCGACGGCCTTGGCCTCGGGCTGAACGCGCGTGCCGCGCTGATCACGCGCGGCCTCGCCGAAATGTCGCGGCTGGGCGTCGCGCTCGGCGGCCGTGCGGAAACCTTCACGGGCCTGACCGGCCTCGGCGACCTGATCCTCACCGCGACGGGCGACCTGTCGCGCAACCGCACGGTCGGCCTGCAACTGGCGGCCGGCCGCACGCTGAACGACATCCTTGGCGCGCTCGGCCACGTGGCCGAAGGCGTGCGCTGTGCGCAGGCCGTGCTGGCCATCGCGCGGGCGCAGTCGATCGAAATGCCGATCACCGAAGCCGTGTGCGGCGTGCTGTTCGACGGCATCGCGCCGCGCGACGCCGTCAGCGGCCTGCTGCGGCGCGACGCGCGCGCCGAGTAGCGCGGCCGGGCGCGGCCGGGCGCCGTGTTCGCCGCGGGCGCGCGGCGTCAAAGCGCGCTACGCTTGAACAGTCTCCGGCGTTCCGGGAGGTTGTCATGCTGCAGATCCATTCCACCACGCTCGATGCGCAGGTCGTCGACATCACGACGCTCGATGTCGACGCGATCGTCAACGCCGCGAACGGCTCGCTGCTCGGCGGGGGCGGCGTCGACGGCGCGATCCACCGCGCGGCCGGCCCCGGCCTGCTCGCCGAGTGCCGCACGCTCGGCGGCTGCGACACGGGCGACGCCAGGCTCACGCGCGGCCACGGGCTGCCGGCGCGTTACGTGATCCATGCGGTCGGGCCCGTGTGGCATGGCGGCGGGCGCGGCGAGGCCGACCTGCTCGCGTCGTGCTACCGCCGCGCGATCGAGCTGGCCGAGGAGGTCGCGGCGACGTCGATCGCGTTCCCGGCGATCAGCTGCGGAATCTATCGTTATCCGGCCGAAGAGGCCGTCGACATCGCCGTGGGCACCGTCGCCGAAATGCTGCCGCAGGCGCCGAACCTCGCTCGCGTGGTGTTCGCGTGCTTTTCCCCCGACATCTACGACCTGTACCGCGCGCGGCTCACGCGGATGTGACGCCTTCCGCGGGGCGGGAGGCGCCGTCCCGGCGTCATGCGCCGCCTTCGAACCCGGCCTGGCGCCACGCCTCGAATACGACCACCGCGACCGTGTTCGACAGGTTCAGGCTGCGGTTGTCCGGCCGCATCGGCAGGCGCACGCGCTGTTCGTTCGGGAAGCGCTCGAGCAGTTCGGCGGGCAGGCCGCGCGTCTCCGAGCCGAACACGAACCAGTCGCCCGGCAGGAATGCATGATCGTGGAAGCGGCCCGAGCCGCGTGTCGTGAACGCGAACATTCGCGTCGGATCGGGCGTTTCCGCCGCGATGAACGCGTCCCAGTCGCGGTGTACGCGCATCTGCGCATACTCGTGATAGTCGAGGCCCGCACGGCGCATCCGCGCGTCGTCGAGCGGGAAGCCGAGCGGCTCGATCAGGTGCAGGCGCGCGCCCGTGTTGGCGCACAGGCGGATCACGTTGCCGGTGTTCGGCGGGATTTCGGGGGCGACGAGGACGACGTTGAACATGTTCCGGTTTGGCTGGGCCGGCCGGGGCGGCGCTACGCGCGCGTTCCCGGCCGGCCGGTTCGTGACGGCCGCCGCCGTGTCCGGTCGGTCGGCCTCTCTATCTAATTAATCCCTGGCGGTGCGCAGCGCAACCAGATTCGTCACGCGTGCGGCACCCGCCGCCTTCAGTGCGTGCGCGGCGGCCGCGAGCGTCGCGCCGGACGTCATCACGTCGTCGACGAGCGCAACGTGGCGGCCGGCGACGCCGCCCGCCACTGCGAATGCCGCGATCACGTTGTCGCGCCGTGCGTGCCGGTCGAGCCGCGACTGCGGCGCGGTGTCGGCGATGCGCGCGAGCAGCGCCGCATCCGCGCGCACGCCGAGCCGCCGCGCGAGCGGGCGCGCGATCGCCCACGCCTGGTTGTAGCCGCGCGCGACGAGCCGCCGGTGCGACAGCGGCACCGGCGCCACCAGGTCGAAGCCGCTGGCGCCGGGCGTATCGTCGATCAGCCGCGCGAGCCGTGCCGCGAATTCGGTGCCGAGCGCGAGTTGCCGGTGAAACTTCAGGCCGCGCGCGAGCCCGTCGAGCGGCGCGCGGTAATCCGCCAGCGCGAGCGTCGCATCAAACGGCGGCGGTGCCGCACGGCACGCGTCGCAACGGTACGCGGCCGCGCTGCCGGCGCCGGCGTGAGCCCCGCGTGCCCGGTGCGAACGCGGTTGCCCGATGCCCAGCGGTATCGCGCAGACGCCGCAGCGCAGCCGCGCTTCGTTCCAGTACGCGGCGTCGCAGGCGACGCAAATCATCGTGTGTGACAAATTGCCGCACAGTGCGCAGCGATTCGGCAGCGCGACCGCGGCGACGCGCGCGGCCAGCGCGCGAACCTGCGACAAAGCGACGCGCATCGTGCGCCGGGCGGAACTGCGGATCATCGCAACACTCCTGACACCCCGCCTCAATGAAGCCTGCGGGGCGAGCGAGTATACTTCGGGCTCTTCGCCAGTGTGCCCGACATGTCCCCAGCTTCGACTTCAACCGGCCGTCCGGCCAATGACGCAAGGCGCCTGCGGCGGATCTTCGACCGCCGCGCCGCCACGTTCGACGCGGTCGCGTTCCTGCCGCGCGAGATCGCGCAGCGGATGAACGAGCGCCTCGAATACATCAAGGTCAGCCCCGCGGCCGTGCTGGACGCGGGCTGCGGCCCGGGGGACGACCTGCCGGCGCTGCGCGCGCGCTTTCCGGAGGCACCCGTATTCGGCGTCGACCTGTCCGGCGCGATGCTCGCGCGAGCCGGTCAGCGCGAGGTCGAGCAGACGAGCTGGCGCCGCTGGCTGCCGGCCTCGCTCGGCCGTGCGCTCGGCCAGCGCGGCCCCCGCGTCGCCCAGGCCGACTTCGCCGCGCTGCCGTTCCCGGGCGGCGCGTTCGACCTGATCTGGTCGAATCTCGCGCTCCACTGGCATTCGCGTCCGGACACGGTGCTGCCCGAATGGCAGCGCGTGCTGCGCGTGAACGGGCTGCTGATGTTCAGCACGCTCGGCCCCGACACGCTGCGCGAACTGCGCGCGGCCTGCGCGGATGCGGAAGCGGCGCTCGGCATCGTGCCGTCCGCCGCGCGCGTGATCGATTTCGTCGACATGCACGACCTCGGCGACATGCTCGTCGAGAGCGGCTTCGAGATTCCCGTGATGGATCAGGAAGTGCTGACCGTCACCTACAAGACCCCCGATTCCCTGCTGGCCGACGTGCGCCGCTGGGGCGCCTATCCGTTCGAGCGCGAGGCGCCGCAGCGCGCGACCCGGCGCTTTCGCGCGGCGCTCGGCGACGCGCTGGAGGCGCGCCGGCGCGCGGACGGCACGATCGCCCTGACGTTCGAAGTGATCTACGGCCACGCGTGGAAGGCCGTGCCGCGCACGACCGCCGAGGGGCACGGGATCGTGCGCATCGAGGACATCGGAAAGGGGCGTCCGAAGAATCGGTAGAGCGGTAAAGAGGGGTTTTGTTATGTCTGAAATTAGCGGCGCAAAGCGGGGTCGAATTGGCGTCTGAAATGGCCGGAAAGCTTGTCGCGCTTGGCTTGCGGGGCGATAGCCGCTTGCTTGTGGATGCCATTGAACCCGCCTATAATGCGTCAGCTTGTCGTCCCGGGGTCCCCGCAATACGGGGCGACGAGTCCGATGCAGGCATGCATCGCATGCCATTCGCGTGAGGCGGCGATGGAAGCAGCGAGGGTTTTGGCGGAGACGACGAACGGCGAGCCGGTCCTCGAAGACTGGCTGATGAAACGCAACTGTTCGGCGTCGCCGCGCCAGTTCGTGCTGTTTTACGCGTCGCTCGCGGGCTTCTCGCTGGTGATCGCGACATTGCTGATGTGGCGGGGGGCCTGGCTCGTCATGCCCTTCACCGGAATCGAGTTGCTGGCGGTGGGTGTCGCATTTGCGATCTATGCTCGCCATGCGGTCGATTACGAGCGCATCAGGCTGTATCCGCACCGGCTCGTGATCGAGCGGATGGATGCGGAGCGGCTCACGCAGATCGAATTCAACCCGCGCTGGGTGCGGGTCGAGCCGGGTGCGACGCCACGCGATCCGATTCGGCTGGTATCGCGCGGGCAGACCGTCGTAATCGGGCAGCATCTCGCGCAGTACAAGCGTGCGCAGTTCGCCGACGAACTGCGTGCATCGCTCAGGCGCTGCGGCTGACGAGGCGCGGGCACTGGCCGGAAACGGGCCGGGGGCTTGCGACGGGGGAGGGTTTGAATGGAAATTTTGGGTAAGGATGCTATGAAAACAATCAAGCGAGCCCTCACGGGCGTGCTGGCATGCAGCGGATTGCTCTTTGCCGGTGCCGCCCTGGCGGTCGGTGATAGCCCGGGCGGCCCCCGCGTCAACGAGATCAACTTTCAGCCGCCGGTCACGAAAATCGCCGAGGAGCTCTACGATCTCCACACGATGATGCTGATCCTGTGTACGGTGATCTTCGTCGGCGTGTTCGGTGTGATGTTCTATTCGATCTTCGCGCACCGCAAATCCAAGGGCCACAAGGCCGCCAATTTCCATGAAAGCACGACCGTCGAGATCATCTGGACGATCGTGCCGTTCGTCATCGTCGTGCTGATGGCGCTGCCGGCGACGAAGGCCGTCGTCGCGATGAAGGACACGACCAACGCCGATCTCACGATCAAGGTCACCGGCTACCAGTGGAAGTGGGGCTACGACTACGTGAAGGGCCCGGGCGAGGGCATCGGCTTCCTGTCGACGCTGTCCACCCCGCGTGACGAAGTGATGGGCAAGAAGCCGATCACCGACACCTACCTGCAGGAAGTCGACAACCCGCTCGTCGTGCCGGTCAACAAGAAGATCCGCATCATCACGACCGCGAACGACGTCGTCCACTCGTGGTACGTGCCCGCGTTCGGCGTGAAGCAGGATGCGATTCCCGGCTTCGTGCGCGACACGTGGTTCAAGGCCGACAAGGTCGGGACGTTCCGCGGTTTCTGTACCGAGCTGTGCGGCAAGGAACACGCGTACATGCCGGTCGTCGTCGAAGTCCTGTCGGACGACGACTACGCGAAGTGGGTCACCGCGCAGAAGGCCAAGCTGGCCGGCGCCGCAGTCGATCCGAACAAGGTCTACACGATGGCCGAACTCGTCGCGCACGGCGAGGAAGTCTACAAGGCGAACTGCGCGGCCTGCCACCAGGTGAGCGGCAAGGGCCTCGGCGCATTCCCGGCCATGGACGGCAGCCCGATCGTGAACGGCCCGATCGCCGGCCACGTCGAGCGCGTGCTGCACGGCAAGGGCGCGATGCCGTCGTGGGCGTCGCTGTCGGATCTCGACATCGCTTCGGTCATCACGTACGAACGCAACTCGTGGGGCAACCACAAGAACGACCTGCTGCAGCCGAAGCAAGTGGCCGACGCGCGTAACGGCAAGATGCCGGAAGATGCGGCGGGCGCGGCAGCGGCACCGGCAGAAGCGGCTTCGGCGCCGGCGCAAGCCGCGTCGGGCGCCGCTGAACAGCCGGCGGCGGCAGCGGCATCGGCCGCGCTGTCGACGATCTACTTCGAGACGGGCAAGAGCGTGCTGCCGGCCGACGCGAAAGCGGCGATCGCCGCCGCGGCCGACTATGCGAAGGCACATCCGGACGCGAAGCTCGCGCTGTCGGGCTTCACCGACAAGACGGGCTCGGCCGACGCGAACGCCGAACTGGCGAAGCATCGCGCGCAAGCCGTGCGCGACGCGCTGAAGGCAGCAGGCGTGGCGGAAGACCACATTATTCTCAAAAAGCCGGAAACGATCACGGGCGGGGCGGACGCGAAGGAAGCCCGGCGTGTCGAGATCGGGCCGGCGGCTTGACGTGTCGCTGAGTTAGTCGACGTATTCGCATTAGGAGATTCTCATGTCTAGCATCGGGCACGACGTAGCCGCGGACCACGCGCACGACGACCACGCGCACGAAATGCCGCACGGCTGGCGGCGCTGGCTGTTCGCCACCAACCACAAGGACATCGGTACGCTGTACCTGCTGTTCTCGTTCATCATGTTCCTGTCGGGCGGCGTGATGGCCCTCGGCATCCGGGCCGAGCTGTTCGAGCCGGGCCTGCAGATCATGCGTCCGGAGTTCTTCAACGAACTCACGACGATGCACGGCCTGATCATGGTGTTCGGCGCGATCATGCCGGCGTTCGTCGGCTTCGCGAACTGGATGATTCCGCTGCAGATCGGCGCATCCGACATGGCGTTCGCGCGGATGAACAACTTCAGCTTCTGGCTGCTGCCGGTCGCTGCCGTGCTGCTGGTCGGTTCGTTCTTCGCGCCGGGCGGCGCGACGGCCGCCGGCTGGACGCTGTACGCGCCGCTGTCGACGCAGATGGGCCCGGGCATGGACTTCGCGATCTTCGCGGTGCACATCATGGGTGCGTCGTCGATCATGGGCGGGATCAACATCGTCGTGACGATCCTGAACATGCGCGCACCGGGCATGACGCTGATGAAGATGCCGATGTTCGCATGGACGTGGCTGATCACGGCGTACCTGCTGATCGCGGTGATGCCGGTTCTGGCGGGCGCGATCACGATGGTGCTGTTCGACCGTCACTTCGGCACGTCGTTCTTCAACGCGGCAGGCGGCGGCGACCCGGTGATGTACCAGCACATCTTCTGGTTCTTCGGCCACCCCGAGGTGTACATCATGATTCTGCCGGCGTTCGGGATCGTGTCGCAGGTGATCCCGGCGTTCGCACGCAAGACGCTGTTCGGCTATAGCTCGATGGTGTACGCGACGGCTTCGATCGCGATCCTGTCGTTCATGGTCTGGGCGCACCACATGTTCGCAACGGGCATGCCGGTCACCGGCCAGCTGTTCTTCATGTACGCGACGATGCTGATCGCGGTGCCGACGGGCGTGAAGGTGTTCAACTGGCTCGCGACGATGTGGCGCGGCTCGATGACCTTCGAAACCCCGATGCTGTTCGCGATCGGCTTCCTGTTCGTGTTCACGTTCGGCGGCCTCACGGGCCTGATGCTCGCGATGGCGCCGCTCGACATCCAGTATCACGGCACCTACTTCGTGGTGGCGCACTTCCACTACGTGCTGGTGGCGGGCTCGCTGTTCGCGCTGTTCTCGGGCTGGTACTACTGGGCGCCGAAGTGGACGGGCTGGATGTACAACGAGACGCGCGGCAAGATCCACTTCTGGGCGTCGATGATCTTCTTCAACCTGACGTTCTTCCCGATGCACTTCGTCGGTCTCGCCGGCATGCCGCGTCGTTATGCGGACTACCCGGCGCAGTTCACGGACTTCAACCAGGTCGCGACGATCGGCGCATTCGGCTTCGGCCTCGCGCAGGTGTACTTCCTGTTCGCGGTCGCGCTGCCGGCCTACCGTGGCGGCGGCGAGCTGGAAAAGGCGTCGGACAAGCCGTGGGACGGCGCGACGGGCCTCGAGTGGACGGTGCCGAGCCCGGCTCCCTTCCATACGTTCGAGCAACCGCCGCACGTCGAATAAGTTTCACCCTGCGCTCCGCCGTTGCCTGCCGCGCAGGCAGGCGCGGCGGGCGCGGAATTGAAATGTCAGCGAAGTTTCAGATGAACCGGAATCCACAACAAAGACGAACGCCCGAGCAGATCCGCGCGGGCAACAAGCGGCTCGGCCTCATCCTGCTCGTCATCGCCGCCGTTTTTTTTGTGGGTGTCGTGATCAAGCAGTGGTGGCTGTCCACTCACTGATGCAGCAACAGACGCAGTAGCGAGGAAGTTGTCGTATGTCGAAGCCGGAAGAGGGCGCCGTCGATCGCGCGTTCAATCGTTCGATGCTGGTGAAGCTCTTCGTCGTGGCCGGGCTGATGTTCGGTTTCGGCTTCGCGCTGATCCCGATGTACCGGGCGATCTGCCAGATCACCGGCATCAACAACCTGGTGCAGCGCGATGTGAGCGAGCGCGAGGTGAAGAATTCGCAGGTCGACACCAGCCGCACGGTGTCGGTCGAGTTCGACGCGAATGCGCGCGGCCCGCTCGGTTTCAAGCCGGAGCACAACAGCCTCGACGTGCATCCGGGTGAGCTGACGACGATCGTGTACGACGTGACGAACGGGCAGGGCAGGCCGGTCGTTGCACAGGCGATTCCGAGCTACGCGCCGAAGCAGGCGACGGAGTTCTTCAAGAAGATCGAGTGCTTTTGCTTTACGCAGCAGACGCTGGCCGCGAACGAATCGCGCAAGATGCCGGTGGTGTTCGTGATCGATCCGAAACTGCCGAAGGACGTGAAGACGATCACGCTGTCTTACACGTTCTTCGAGCTGAATACGCCGGCCACGCCGGCGCCGGCGCCGGGCAAGACCGCGGCGCAGGGCGCGGCGAAGCCGGACGCATGACGACGGAGGCGGGGCGATGACGGAGGTCAAGCGGGGCGGGTCGTTCGGTCAGGCGCTGAAGGCCGTGCTGTGGTCGTTCTTCGGGGTGCGCAAGCGGCGCGACCTGGAGGCCGACGCGACGCAGCTGAATCCGCTGCACGTGCTGATCGTCGCGTTGCTGGCGGCCGGTGTGTTCATCGGCGTGCTGATCCTGATCGTGCGTGCCGTCGTGGGCTGAGGCGTGCGGCTAGCGGCGCGCGGCTAGCGGCCCACGGCCACGAAAGAATGCAGTGCGCGGCGCCACGGCGCCGCGTGCAGGAAAGAGCGGTGGCGGTCACGCCGCGCAAGAAATAAAGCCGGAGCGGTTTCCGGTACACAAATTGGACAGAAGTGGAGAATCAAGCATGAGCGGTCAAAACCAGACCCCGTACTATTTCGTGCCGCATCCGTCGCACCATCCGATCAGTGCGGCCACCGGCCTGCTGGTCATGCTCGGATCGGCGGCGCTGTGGATCAACGGTCACGACTGGGCGCCGTTTACGGCACTGCTCGGCCTGCTGTGGTTGCTCTTCACGCTGTATCACTGGTTCGGCGACGCGATCGCCGAGTCGGAAGGCGGTCATTACGGCAAGAACGTCGACAAGTCGTACCGCTGGAGCATGAGCTGGTTCATCTTCTCGGAAGTCATGTTCTTCGGCGCGTTCTTCGGCGCGCTGTTCTATGCACGTGAAATCGCGCTGCACCAGCTCGGCAGCCTCGACTACAAGCTGATCTGGCCGGATTTCTCCGCCGTGTGGCCGAACGAAGGCCCGGCAGCACTCGCCGGTCACTTCAAGACGATGGGCCCGTGGCCGATCCCGACGCTGAACACCGCGTTCCTGCTGTCGTCGGGCGTGACGCTGACGATCTCGCACCACGCGCTGCGTGACGACCATCGCAAGAAGGCGATCGCATGGCTGGCCGCGACGCTCGTGTTCGGTATCTGCTTCCTGTTCCTGCAGGGCTTCGAGTACTACCACGCGTACAACGAACTGAACCTGACGCTGAACTCGGGCGTGTACGGTTCGACGTTCTTCCTGCTGACGGGCTTCCACGGCTTCCACGTGTTCCTCGGCGGCACGATGCTCGCGGTGGTGCTGGTGCGGATGATCCGCGGCCACTTCAAGCCCGATCACCACTTCGCATTCGAAGGCGCCGCGTGGTACTGGCACTTCGTCGACGTCGTCTGGCTCGGCCTGTACGTCGTCGTCTACTGGCTGTAAATGGAAAAACGGCCCGCGCAGCAATGCGCGGGCCGTTTTCATTGGTGTCGTGGGCGCGGCAGCGAGGCTGCGAGCGACACCACCCTGGCGCCGCCGCGACTCAGTCAGGCGGCGCTTTTGCTTGGTGGCGCGGCCGTGCGGCGAAATGTCACAGCGGCAGCCGCGGCAGCGACATCAACGCCCGATCGGCAGGCCGGTCGAATGGATCCAGCCCATCCAGTTCGCGATCAGGATGAGCAGGAACAGCGAGACCGACAGCCCGACGCGGGTGGCGAGCGACCAGACCATGCGTTTCGTGTGGCCGCGGTCGTGCATCATGAAGTAGAGCGCCGAGCCCATGCTGGCAATGATGAGGACGAAGGCGATGGGAACGAGTATGTGCATGACACGAACCGGACGACGGCAATTCGGAAGGAAGAGGATAATTATCGCACTTCGCATTCCGGCACATGCCGGGCGGGCCGCATGATGAAGATTCGCTGGCTGCCTGCGCTGCTGATTCTCGTCGTCGTCGCGGTCACGATCCGTCTCGGTTTCTGGCAGCGCGACCGCGCGCACCAGAAGGAAGCGCTGCAGGCGAGCATCGAGCGCTACGAGCAGGCGGCGCCCGTCGACGTCGGCGCGCAGCCGATGCCGCTCGCGTCGATCGAGTTTCACCGCGTGCGGGCGAAGGGCCGTTTCCTGCCTGAACAGGCGGTGTTCCTCGACAATCGGCCGTATAACGACCAGCCGGGTTTTTACGTCGTGATGCCGTTTAAACTCACGGGCGGCGGCGTCGTGCTCGTGAACCGCGGCTGGCTGCCGCGCAATATCGCCGATCGCACGGCGATCGAGCCGTTCGCGACGCCGGCGGGCGACGTCGAGATCGTGGGCATCGCGCGTGCCGACGCGTCGCGTGCGTTCGAGCTCGGCGAAGGCGGGTCGGCGGCGCACCAGAAGATCCGGCAGAACCTGGACGTCGCCGCGTATGCGAAGGAAACCGGGCTGCCGCTGCAGCCGTTCGTGATCCAGCAGACGAGCGACGACGGCGACAAGCTCGTGCGCGACTGGCCGGCGGCGACGACCGGCGTCGAGCGCAATTACGGTTACATGTTTCAGTGGTGGGCGATGGCGGCGGCCGCGCTCGGCTTCGGCCTGTACGCCGCGCGGCGTGCGGCGAAGAAGTCGTCCGGCGCGTGAGCGCCATGCCAGGACGCGGCGCCGGCGCCGCGGGTTCGTTTCGAGAGGTCTGATTTGTCCATGCAATCTTCCCGTCAGGGTTCGGCCGCTGCGCCGATGTCGCCGGCGGCCCGCAAGCGCGGCCGCTGGATGCTCGTGCTGCTGGGTCTCGTGTGCGCGGCACCGATGATCGCGTCGTACTTCACCTATTACGTGATCAAGCCGAAGGGCGGCTCGACGAACTACGGCACGCTGATCGAGCCGCAGCGTCCGATCCCCGCGGATCTGCAGGTGACCGACGAAACCGGCAAGACCGTGCCGCTGTCGTCGCTGCGCGGCGTGTGGCTGTTCGTGATGACCGACCGCAGCGCGTGTGACGACGCATGCGCGCAGAAGCTCTATTTCATGCGCCAGATCCGCGTCACGCAGGCAGGCGAGCGGCACCGGATCACGATGGTGTGGCTGCGCAGCGACGCGGGCGCGATGCCGCAGAAGGTGCTGGATGCCTATCCCGACACGCGCCGGCTCGTCGCCGATCCGGCCGCGGTGGCCGCATGGCTGCCGGCCGATGCCGGCACGAAGGACAGCGACCACCTCTACTTGGTCGACCCGAACGGCAACCTGATGATGCGTTTCCCTAAGGATCCGAACCCCAGCAAGATCAAGTCGGACGTGACGAAGCTGCTGAAGTGGTCGAGCATCGGCTAAGGCAAGACGAGAGGCAAAGAACCGATGTCGTATCTACTGCAACTCGGCCTGATCGGCCTGTGCATCGCGCTGCTGCCGCTGTCGTACGTGTGGGTGAAGGCCGACGACAACAAGTTTCGCAAGCTGGTGTGGATCACCACCTTCCTGACGCTCGACCTCGTGATGTTCGGCGGCTTCACGCGGCTGACCGACTCGGGGCTCGGCTGCCCTGACTGGCCGGGCTGCTACGGCACGTCGTCGCCGTTCATCGCGCACGCCGCGATCACGGCCGCGCACCAGGCGATGCCGACGGGCCCCGTCAGCATGACGAAGGCGTGGATCGAGATGATCCACCGCTATTTCGCGATGGCGATCGGCGTGCTGATCATCGCGCAGGTCGTGATCGCGTGGTCCGCGAGGCTGCGCCGCCGCCCGCTGCACGTGTCGCCGTGGTGGCCGACGAGCCTGCTGCTGCTGATCCTCGTGCAGGGCGCGTTCGGCGCGTGGACGGTCACGATGAAGCTGCAGCCGGTGATCGTCACGATCCACCTGCTGCTCGGCCTCACGCTGCTCGGCACGCTCGGGTGGCTTGCGGCGCGGCAGACGCCGCTGCCGTCGTACGATCCGGAAGCCGGCCGTTATCGCGCGGCCGCGCTCGCGGCGCTCGTGCTGCTGGTCGTGCAGATCGCGCTCGGCGGCTGGGTGAGCACCAACTACGCGGTGCTCGCATGCACCGACTTCCCGACCTGCAACGGCCAGTGGATTCCGCCGATGGACTTCCAGCACGGCTTCCACCTGTGGCGCGCGCTCGGAATGACGAAGGACGGCGACGCGATCACGCAGGACGCGCTGGTCGCGATCCACTGGACGCACCGCACGTTCGCGTTCGTCGTGGTCGCGTATCTGGTCGCGTTCGCGCTGAAGATGCGCCGCTTCGAATCGCTGCGGCGGCCCGCGAACGGCGTGCTGCTGGTCGTCCTGCTGCAGTTCGTGACGGGCCTGACCAACATCGTGCTGCAGTGGCCGCTGCCGGTCGCCGTCGCGCACAACGGCGGGGCCGCGATCCTGCTGCTGCTCGTCGTCATGTTAAACTTTCGCATCCTTTCAAGCCGCCCCGGCCGTGTCGCGCAGCCTGCGCGCGACGCCGCCCCGGCGTGACCGCCCCCATGCAAAGCACCCTCTCCCAATCGCCCGGTAGCCGCTTTTCCCAGTACATGGCGCTGACGAAGCCGCGTGTCACGCAGCTCGCGGTGTTCTGCGCGGTGATCGGCATGTTCCTCGCGACGCCGGGCATGGTGCCGTGGCACGTGCTGATCGGCGGTACGGTCGGCATCTGGCTGCTGGCCGGCGCGGCGTTCGCGATCAACTGCCTCGTCGAACAGAAGATCGACGCGATGATGCGCCGTACCGCGTGGCGCCCGTCCGCGCGCGGCGAGATCACGACGCCGCAGATCCTGCTGTTCTCGGCCGTGCTCGGCAGCGTCGGCGCATGGACGCTCTACACGTTCACGAACCCGCTGACGATGTGGCTGACGATCGCCACCTTCGTCGGTTATGCGGTGATCTACACGCTGCTGCTCAAGCCGATGACGCCGCAGAACATCGTGATCGGCGGCGCGTCGGGCGCGATGCCGCCGGCACTCGGGTGGGCCGCGGTCACCGGCGCGGTGCCGGGCGACGCGTGGATCCTCGTGCTGATCATCTTCGTGTGGACGCCGCCGCATTTCTGGGTGCTCGCGCTGTATCGCCGCAAGGATTACGAAAACGCGGGGCTGCCGATGCTGCCCGTCACGCACGGCGAGAAGTTCACGCGGCTGCACATCCTGCTGTACACGGTGATCCTGTTCGCGGTCACGCTGATGCCGTTCATCTCCGGGATGAGCGGGGCCGTCTACCTGACGAGCGCGGTGCTGCTCGGCGCGGTGTTCCTCGCGTATGCGTGGAAGATCCATCGCGACTATTCGGACGAACTCGCCCGCAAGGCCTTCCGCTACTCGATCGTCTACCTGTCGCTGCTGTTTGCCGCGCTGCTCGTCGATCACTATGCACGCCCGCTGCTCGGCGTGTAACCGCACGGTTTGAACGCAATGCTCCAATCACGGTTCGGGCGCCGCGCGCGCCAAGGCTGGATGCTCGCATGCGCATTCACGGCAGCGCTGCTGCTCGCCGGATGCGACAACGCGCCGAAATTCCAGAATCTCGACATCACCGGCAACACGCAGTTCGGCAGCGACTTCTCGCTGCCCGATACGGCCGGCAAGGTGCGCACGCTCGGCGATTTCAAGGGCAAGGCCGTCGTGATGTTCTTCGGTTATACGCACTGCCCGGACGTGTGCCCGACGACGATGGCCGAGCTGTCCGAAGCGTTGAAGCAGCTCGGGCCCGATGCCGCGAAACGCGTGCAGGTGCTGTTCGTCACCGTCGACCCGGAGCGTGACACGCCGGCGCTGCTCGGCCAGTACGTGCCCGCGTTCGATCCGTCGTTCATCGGCCTGCGGCCGGCCGACGAAGCCGCGCTGAAGAAGGTCACGAAGGATTTCCGCGTGTACTACGCGAAGGTGCCCGGCAAGACGCCCGGCAGCTACACGATGGATCACACCGCCGCGAGCTACGTGTTCGACCGCGACGGCAAGCTGCGCCTGTTCGTGCGTGACGGCCAGGGCCCCGGCCCGTGGGTCCACGACCTGAAGCTGCTGGTCGACTGACCGGCAGCCGCCGGGCGCCCGGCCCGGCGTTGCGTGTGACGGCCGTCACGCGCCGTCACCCTGGTTCTCTCCTCGTTGTTCGCATGCGCCGCCCGTCGGGCGGCGTGTCGGCGCGCGCGCATCGCGCACGCGTCGCATGTCGCGTTACGGCAGCGCGGGTACGTTGAAGCCGGATGCGGCACGCGTGATCCGGAATTCCGTCACGCGATACGTGGCAAGCCCCTCGGTGACGAACGGATCGGTCTTCAGGATCGCGTCCAGCTCGTCGCGATCGATGCGGGCCGCGAGGATCACGCCGCCTTCGCGCGGCACCTTCGGCCCGGCCGCGATGAAGATGCCCTTGTCGAACTGCGGCTGCAGGAATGCGCGATGGCGTTCGAGCGCATCGTCGATGTGTTCGAGCGATGCGGTGTAGTGGATGTCGATGACGTACATGGATGGCCCCCGGAATGGTGCCGGCTCCTCGTGTGCCGGCGAGCCGGTCTTTTTAGCACAGCGGATGCGGGCTGTCGCGCTGCGGGCGGCCGGCCGACCGGCGGTTTGCCGCACCCGCGCGTATTCAAGTTGTAAGCCTCGGTGCCGTAAATAAAAAGGCAAGCGTTTGCGCGGGGCGGGCCGTTCGCGCGCAGCGTGCGCATCGACATCGACAAAGGCACGCAGATGAGCAGAATGAGTTTGAACCGCAAGCTGTGGCTCGCGCTTGCGCTGGTATGGGTCGGTCTGCTGGGCGTCGGCGCATGGAGCGCATACGAGACGCGCGCGACGATGCTCGCCGAACGCAAGGCAGGCATCGCGAATCTCGTCGACTCGGCGGCGGGCATCGTGAAGGCGTATCACGCACTCGCGCAGGGCGGCACGTTGCCCGAGGCCGACGCGAAGCGCGACGCGCTCGCGAGCCTGGCCGCGATGCGCTATGGCGATTCGGGCTATGTGTTCGTGATGGACTCGAAGCCGGTCGTGCTGATGCATCCGACGCTGCCGAAGCTGGTCGGCACGCAGGTCGGCGACTATCTCGACCCGGACGGCAAGCCGCTGTTCGTCACGATCCTGAACGCCGCGAAGGAAACCGGCAGCGGCTTCGCCGAGTACCGCGGGCGCCTGCCGCACAGCGAAACCGCCGTGCCGAAGATCAGCTACGTCACGCGCTTCACGCCGTGGGACTGGAACATCTCGAGCGGCGTCTTCCTGAAGGACATCGACACCATCTATTACCGGACGCTGCTCGGCCACCTCGCGGTCGTGTTCGTGATCGGCTTCGTGATCAGCGCGGCGATGCTGGTGATCATCCGCAACGTGCGCGGCAGCCTCGGCGGCGAGCCCGACGAAGCGGCCGCGCTCGCGGCGCGCATCGCGCAGGGCGACCTGACGCAGCCGGTGCCCGTGCGCGCGGGCGACCGTACGAGCATGATGGCCGCGATGCACGACATGCAGGCCCGCCTGCAGGCGACGATCGGCGGGATTCGCCAGTCGGCCGGATCGATCGCATCGGCGAGCCGCCAGATCTCCGCCGGCAACGACGACCTGTCGCAGCGCACCGAGGAGCAGGCCGCGTCGCTGGAGGAAACCGCCGCGAGCATGGAGCAGCTGACCGCGACGGTGAAGCAGAACGCCGACAACGCGCGACAGGCGAGCGGGCTCGCGAACAACGCATCGGAGATCGCGCGCACGGGGAGCGACGTCGTGAACCGCGTGATCGGCACGATGGGCGAGATCGACGACAGCTCGCGCAAGATCGCCGACATCATCGGCGTGATCGAGGGCATCGCGTTCCAGACCAACATCCTCGCGCTGAACGCGGCGGTCGAAGCCGCGCGCGCGGGCGAGCAGGGCCGCGGCTTCGCGGTGGTCGCGGGCGAAGTGCGCTCGCTCGCGCAGCGCAGCGCGACGGCTGCGAAGGAGATCCGCGAGCTGATCGTCGACTCGGTCGAGCGCGTGCGCAACGGCTCGACGCTGGTCGGCCAGGCCGGCACGACGATGGGCGAGATCCTGCAGGCCGTCGCGCGCGTGACCGACATCATGGGCGAGATCGCGGCCGCGTCCGAGGAGCAGGCGAGCGGCATCACGCAGGTCGGGCGCGCGGTCACGCAGATGGATCAGGTGACGCAGCAGAACGCGGCGCTCGTCGAAGAAGCGGCGGCGGCGGCCGCGTCGCTGCAGGAACAGGCCGCGCGGCTGCGCGATGCGGTCGGCGCGTTCCGGGTCGTCGATGCAGACGGCCTGTCGTCGCGCCGGGCCGGCGGGCAGACGGGCGAGCCTGCATTCGGCACGAAGGCGGCCGACCATGCGACGGCGGCGTGACGCGCACCGGCTGACGCGCACGTCGCTCAAACGCAACTAACGGCCGAGTCGCGCAGCTTCCGCCGGCACCGCTGCGGTGCATACCCATATGAGCGGGATGTATTTCACTTCCCGCCGATCCTGTGACACCATTTGCCCCTTCCTGCGAGTCGGGGCTTACCCGTATCGCGCCCTATTTTCAGTAAGCAAGAAAGCGAGAAACAGATGAAGCGTCGCAGTCTCCTGAAGGTATTTTCCGTGCTGGCCACCGGCGCAGCGCTGACGCTGTCGGCAGGCGCGCACGCCGAAGACAAGGTGATCAAGGTCGGCACGGTGGCCGGCCCGGATGCGGAAGTGTGGCAGCTCGTGCAGAAGGTCGCGAAGGAGAAGGAAGGCCTGAACGTGAAGGTCATCGAGTTCAACGACTACGTGCAGCCGAACGCGGCGCTCGATTCGGGCGACCTCGACGCGAACAGCTTCCAGCACCAGCCCTACCTCGACAGCCAGGTGAAGCAGCGCGGCTACAAGATCGTCAGCGCGGGCCTGACCTACATCTCGCCGATCGGCGTGTACTCGAAGAAGTTCAAGACGCTGAAGGACCTGCCGCAAGGCGCGAAGCTCGCGGTGCCGAACGATCCGTCGAACGAGAACCGCGCGCTGCTGCTGCTGCAGACGCAAGGCGTGATCAAGCTGAAGGCGGGCGCCGGCACGGGCGGCAACAACGCGACGGTGCTCGACATCGCCGAGAACCCGAAGAAGCTGAAGATCTCCGAACTCGACGCCGCGCAACTGCCGCGCGTGCTGTCGGACGTCGACGCGGCCGTGATCAACACGAACTACGCGCTCGCCGCGAACCTGCAGCCGACCAAGGACGCGATCGCGCTCGAATCGCTGACGAGCCCGTACGCGAACCTGATCGCCGTGCGCGCGAAGGACAAGGACCAGCCGTGGGTGAAGAAGCTGGTCAAGGCGTACCAGTCGCCGGAAGTGCGCGAATTCATCAAGAAGCAGTTCAAGGGCTCGATGGTCGCGTCGTTCTGAACGCCGCACACCGGCCAGACAGCTGAACGAAAGGGCCTGCATCGCGCAGGCCCTTTTTCATTGGCGCGGCCGGGCGGGGGGCCGCGGGATGCCGCGTTCGGCGCCGTCTCACATCTCGCCGCGCCGCGAGCAGATCGACATGATCTGCTGGATCGCATAGTTGTCGCGCACGCCTGGCAGCGACTGCACGACGCACTCGTGAAAGCGCCGCTCGCGCGGCAGCAGCATCGCGTTGTTGCGGTACAGCGCGTCGCACGAGCGCTGGATCAACTGGGCCGCCGCACCGTTGCGGCTCTCGCGCAGCGCATTGAGCATGCAGTCGTCGTATTGCGCGCTGCCGTCGGTCAGCGCGAACGCCGCTCCCGGCAACGCCAGCGCGACAGCCGCGAATGCGATGGCTCGGATCCCCCGTTTCATGTCGCCTCCGATGGCGTGGACTGGGTCGGCCGACAGCATAACGTAAAGCCGCGAGCACGGCTGACGCGTTGCGCCGGCCCCGGCCGAAACCGCCGCCGGCCGGGCTTCGCGCGCGGTCGCGGCGCCCCGGCGGGCGCCGCGGCCCGGCCTCTTCAAGAAAGCCGGGAGTCAGGCGGTGGTCTGCGGAAATGGTATCCTCGTGCGTTCGCCGCTGCGCGCCTTCCCGGGGCGCGCACGGGCCGGCCGCCACCGCGTCGCACGCGTGGCGGCGCCCGCACGACGGCGGCGGGAATCCATCATCCAGAACCGACACAATACGGGGGAGACACACCCATGAAGCGTTTCAAGACTTTCGCGATCCGTTCGATCACGGCCGGCGTGGCCGCACTCGCGCTGGCCGGTGCCGCGCACGCCCAGACCGTCAAGGTGCTGTCGATCGTCGACCACCCGGCGCTCGATGCGATCCGCGACGGCGTGCGCGCCGAACTGAAGGCGGAAGGTTACGGCGACGACAAGCTCAAGTGGGAATACCAGAGCGCGCAGGGCAATACGGGCACGGCCGCGCAGATCGCGCGCAAGTTCGTCGGCGACCAGCCCGACGTGATCGTCGCGATCGCGACGCCGGCCGCGCAGGCGGTGGTTGCATCGACGAAGAGCGTGCCGGTCGTCTATTCGGGCGTGACCGATCCGGTCGCCGCGCAGCTCGTGAAGGGCTGGGGCCCGTCGGGCACCAACGTGACGGGCGTGTCCGACAAGCTGCCGCTCGATCGCCAGGTCGCGCTGATCAAGCGCGTCGTGCCCAACGCGAAGACGGTCGGCATGGTCTACAACCCGGGCGAGGCGAATTCGGTCGTCGTCGTGAAGGAGCTGAAGGACATCCTCGCGAAGCAGGGGATGACGCTGAAGGAAGCGGCCGCGCCGCGTACCGTCGACATCGGCCCGGCCGCGAAAAGCCTGATCGGCAAGGTCGACGTGATCTACACGAACACCGACAACAACGTCGTGTCCGCGTACGAAGCGCTCGTGAAGGTCGCGAACGAAGCGAAGATCCCGCTCGTCGCCGGCGACACCGACAGCGTGAAGCGCGGCGGCATCGCGGCGCTCGGCATCAACTACGGCGACCTCGGCCGCCAGACGGGCAAGGTCGTCGCGCGCATCCTGAAGGGCGAGAAGCCGGGCGCGATCGCGTCGGAAACGAGCAGCAACCTCGAGCTGTTCGCGAACACGGGCGCGGCCGCGAAGCAGGGCGTGACGCTCGCGCCGGATCTGCTCAAGGACGCGAAGACGGTCATCAAGTAAGCCGCGGCCCGAGCGCCGCGCCTGCAGGCCCGATCCGGGCCTGAACGACACCGCCGGACGGGCGGCTCCCACCCGGGGCCGCCCGTTCGCTTCGCCCGGCCGTACACGTCCGGCCGGGAAGCAACAGGATTTCCCCATCATGTCTCTGTTCTCGTTTCTGGGCGCCCTGGAGATCGGCCTGATCTTCAGCCTCGTCGCCCTCGGGGTGCTGATCTCGTTTCGCATCCTCAACTTCCCCGACCTCACCGTCGACGGCAGCTTTCCGCTCGGCGGCGCCGTCGCCGCGACGCTGATCTCCGCCGGCTACGACCCGTTCAGCTCGACCTGCATCGCGATCGTCGCGGGCGCGGTGGCCGGCTTCATCACCGGCTGGCTCAACGTGCGCCTGAAGATCATGGACCTGCTCGCCAGCATCCTGATGATGATCGCGCTCTATTCGGTGAACCTGCGGATCATGGGCCGGCCGAACGTGCCGCTCATCACCGAGCCGACCGTCTTCACCGTGCTGCAGCCCGACTGGATGCCCGATTACGTGCTGCGCCCCGCGCTGCTCGCGATCGTCGTCGTGGTCGCGAAGCTCGGCCTCGACTGGTTCTTCTCGTCGCAGCTCGGCCTCGCGATGCGCGCGACCGGCGCGAACCCGCGGATGGCGCGCGCGCAGGGCATCGCGACCGGCCGCGCGACGCTCGCCGGGATGGCGCTGTCGAACGCGCTCGTCGCGCTCGCCGGTGCGTTGTTCGCGCAGACGCAGGGCGGCGCGGACATCTCGATGGGGATCGGCACGATCGTGATCGGGCTGGCCGCGGTGATCATCGGCGAGACGCTGCTGCCGGCGCGCCGGCTCGTGCTGACGACGCTCGCCGTCGTGCTCGGCGCGATCGTCTACCGCTTCTTCATCGCGCTTGCGCTGAACAGCGAATTCATCGGGCTGAAGGCGCAGGACCTGAATCTCGTGACGGCCGCGCTCGTCACGATCGCGCTGGTGCTGCCGGCAACGCGCAAGAAGCTGTTCGCGCGCAAGAACGGAGGGGCCTGACATGCTGTCCGCACAAGACCTGAAACTGACGTTCAATCCCGGCACGCCGATCGAGACGCGCGCGCTGCGCGGGCTGTCGCTCGAGATTCCCGACGGCCAGTTCGTCGCGGTGATCGGCTCGAACGGCGCCGGCAAATCGACCTTCCTCAATGCGATCAGCGGCGACCAGGCCGTCGATGCGGGACGCATCTCGATCGACGGCACGGACGTCACGCGCAAGGCCGCGTGGGATCGCGCGCACCTCGTCGCGCGTGTGTTCCAGGATCCGATGGCCGGCACCTGCGAGGCGTTGACGATCGAGGAGAACATGGCGCTCGCGATGGCGCGCGGCGCGCGGCGCGGCTTTCGCGCGGCGCTCGACCGGCCGTCGCGCGAGCTGTTCCGCGACAAGCTGCGGCTGCTGAACCTCGGGCTGGAAAACCGGTTGACCGACCGGATCGGGCTGCTGTCGGGCGGCCAGCGGCAGGCGGTGAGCCTGTTGATGGCGTCGCTGCGGCCGTCGCGGATCCTGCTGCTCGACGAGCACACGGCCGCGCTCGACCCGAAGACGGCCGCGTTCGTGCTGGAGCTGACCGCGCGCATCGTCGCCGAGAGCAAGCTGACGACGATGATGGTCACGCACAGCATGCGGCAGGCGCTCGACTACGGCGACCGCACGGTGATGCTGCACCAGGGGCAGGTCGTGCTCGACGTGTCGGGCGACGCGCGCAAGGGGCTCGACGTGCCGGACCTGCTGCAGATGTTCGAGAAGGTGCGTCACGAGCAGCTCGACGACGACGCGCTGCTGCTCGGCTGACGGGCGGCTGGCGGGCCGGCGCGGCGCGGGGTGTTGCATCGTGCCGGTTCGCGTGAGGGGTGGCGTGCCGGCCCGGCGAATCAGCCCGACGAGTCAGCCCGACGAATTGGGGTGGCGCGGTGGGGCGGCAATTCGGCCCGGTTGGCGGTGGCGCGCGTTCGGGCGGCACGATCCGGCCATACCCGCTCCGGTGCGGCGTAACATGACGACCGCGCCGGCTTGCCCGTCGTTTTTCCTCTGACGAAAACCGGTTTCGCGCCGGTGCTGTGCGACGCGAGCGCATTGCCATATACTGTATATCCATACAGTTGTGGGTGGCGTCATGCTCGCATCCTCCATTTCTCCCGAATCCCTTCATCCGTCGCTTTGGCGCGGTTCCCAGCTCGCGCGCGGCGGCCCGCGCACGATCGATACCGGCTTCGCCCCGCTGTCGGCCGAGCTGCCGGGCGGCGGCTGGCCGGTCGGCGGGCTCGTCGAACTGCTGGCCGCGCAGCCGGGCTGCGGCGAGATGCGGCTGCTCGCACCCGCGCTCGCCCGCACCGTCAGCGCGCGCCGTCCGCTTGCGCTCGTCGCGCCGCCTCAAGCGCCGCATGCGACCGCGCTCGCCAGCCTCGGCGTACCGTCCGACGCACTGCTGTGGCTGCGTGCCGGCAGCCGCACCGATGCGCTGTGGGCTGCCGAGCAGGCGCTCAAGACGGGGTGCTGCGGCGCGCTGCTGCTCTGGCAGGACGCCCGGCCCGATGCGCTGCGGCGCCTGCATCTCGCGGCCGCGCGCACGGGCGACACGCTGTTCGTGATGCTGCGTCCGCTGTCGGCCGCGCGGCAACCGTCGCCGGCCGTGCTGCGTGTCGCGCTGTATCCGGTGCCGGGCGGCGTGTCGCTCGACATCGTCAAGCGTCGCGGCCCCGCACGCGGCGAGCCGCTCGTGCTCGACCTGCCGTCGCCCATCGTGGAGAGCCGCTATGCGCGTCTTGCTCGGCATCCATCTGCCGCGCCTGCCGCTCGACGTGTGCGCCCCGCCGCCGTCTGACGGCGCGGCGCAACGCGTAGACGAAGCGGACGAAGCAGGCTGCGCGGTGCTCGAGCAGGGTGTCGTGCTGATCGCCGATGCACCCGCGCGCCGGCAGGGCGTGCGCGCGGGCATGAAGCGCGGCGGCGTGCTCACGCTCGCGCCGCACACGCGGCTCGTCGAACGCGACTCCGCGCGCGAGGCCGATGCGCTGCGCGCGGTCGCGCTCGCGTTGCTGCGCTTTTCGCCGTGCGTCGCGCTCGACGACGAAGCCACGCTGATCGTCGACGTCGGCCCGAGCCTGCGCCTGTTCGGCGGCCTGCCGTCGCTGTGCCGACAGGTGCGCGCGACGCTCGCGGCGCTCGGTTATGCGGCGCGCCTGTCCGCCGCACCGACCGGGCGGGGCGCGTGGCTGCTCGCGCGCGTGTCGGCCCGTGCACGCATCCGGCGCCGCGTCGCCGGCCAGGTGTCGCTCGTGCGTTCGCTCGACAGGCTGCCGTGCGTGCTGCTGCCCGAGGCGCGTCCGTATGCGGGCTGGTTCGACGGCCTCGGCTGCCGCACGCTCGCCGACCTGCGCAACCTGCCGCGCGCGGGGCTGCAGCGCCGCTGCGGTCCCGCGTTGCTGGCCGCGCTCGATCGCGCGTACGGCGATGCGGTCGAGCCGCTCGCATGGATGGCGGTGCCGCCGGTGTTCGACGTGCGGCTCGAATTGCCGGAGCGCGTCGAATACGCGGAAGCCGTGCTGTTCGCCGCGCGGCGGCTCGTCGTGCAGCTGTGCGGCTGGCTGGCCGCGCGGCAGCTGTCGCTGGCCGCGATGACGTTCGATCTCGAGCACGAGCGCGGCCGCCAGGCCGTGCCGCCGACGCCGCTCGAATTCGCGTTCGCCGCGCCCGTGCGCGACGAGACGCACTTCATGCGGCTGCTCGGCGAGCGGCTCGCGCGCGTCGAGTTGCCGGCCGCGGTGATCGCGGTGCGTCTGACGGCCACGCGCGTCGAATCGGTCGCGCCGCCGGCCGACGATCTGTTCCCCGAGCCGGGCGGCACGAAAGAGACGCGCGCGCGGCTGTTCGAGCTGCTGGTCGCACGGCTCGGCGCGGAGAACGTGCTGCGCGCGGCACCCGTCGCCGATCACCGGCCCGAGGCCGCGAACCGCTGGCTGCCGCTCGATGCGCAGGCCGGCAAGCCGGCCGGCGGGCCGCCGGCCGTGCCGCCGAGGCCCGCATGGTTGCTGGACGAGCCGCTGCCGCTGTTGATGCGGGGGGAGCGGCCGGTATTTCATACGCCGCTCAGGATGATGTCGTCGGTGGAACGGATCGAGGCCGGGTGGTTCGATGGGCAACTCGCCGCACGCGATTACCACGTCGCGCAGGACGAAACCGGTGCGTGCTACTGGGTGTTCAAGGAGCGGGCAGCGAGCGAGGCCGAGCCGCGCTGGTTCCTGCACGGCCTGTTCGGGTGAACGGTCATGGTTGCGGAATTCAGCTGGCTGCCCGATTACGCGGAGTTGTTCTGCCGTTCGAACTTTTCGTTCCTGCATGGCGCGTCGCATGCGGAAGAACTGGTCGAGCGTGCGGTGGAACTCGGCTATCGCGGGATCGCGATCACCGACGAATGCTCGCTCGCCGGTGCACCGCGCATGCACGTCGCGGCGAAGGCGAAAGGGTTGCCGCTCGTCATCGGTTCGTACTTCGAAGTCACACCGGATGAAGTTGCACCGGGCCACGATCCGGGCCCCGGCGCGTTCGGGCTCGTGCTGCTCGCGCAGAATCGGGAAGGCTACGGCAACCTGTCCGAGCTGATTTCGTGGCGGCGGATGGAAGCGCCGAAGGGGACGTACACGCTGACGTCGCACATGCTGTCGAGGCCGCCCGAGGCATTCGCACACCTGCGCGGCATGCCCGACTGCTTCGCGATTCTCGTGCCCGCGTACCCGGTGCGCGCGGACGTGCTCGATGCACAGGTCGCGTGGTTTCGCGCGACGTTCGGCGAGCGTGCACGGCTCGGGCTCGTGCAGTTGCAGCGCGCGCTGGACGGTGCGCAGCGCGAGGAGATTCGTGCGGCCGGCGAGCGGCGCGGCGTGCGCATCGTCGCACTCGGCGACGTGACGATGCACCGGCGCTCGTGCAAGGAACTGCAGGACGTGATGACGGCGATTCGTGTCGGGATGCCTGTCGCGGAATGCGGTTATGCGCTCGCGCCGAATGCGGAGCAGCATCTGCGTGCGCGCGGGCGGATCGGGAAGCTGTTTGCGCCGGAGGAGATCGCGCAGACGTGCGCGATGCTCGACGGCTGCAATTTCTCCCTCGACGACCTGAAGTATGAATACCCGCTCGAACTCGTCCCGCGCGGGCATACGCCGACGAGCTACCTGAAGCAGGAGACCTGGGCGGGTGTGGCCCGGCGTTACTGGAATGGTGTGCCGGAGAAAGTCGCCAGGCAGATCCGGCATGAACTCGCCCTGATCGCGAAACTGAATTACGAGCCGTTCTTCCTGACCGTCTACGACATCGTCAAATTCGCGCGCAGCCAGAACATCCTGTGCCAGGGACGCGGCTCGGCGGCGAACTCGGTGGTCTGCTATTGCCTCGGCATTACCGAGGTCGATCCCGATCAGAGCACGATGCTGTTCGAGCGCTTCATCAGTGTGGAACGCGGCGAGCCGCCCGATATCGACGTCGATTTCGAGCATCAGCGCCGGGAAGAAGTGATTCAGCATATCTACGAGAAGTACGGGCACGATCGCGCCGCACTGGCGGCCGCCGTATCGACCTATCGTCCGCGCGGCGTGCTGCGCGAGACCGGCAAGGCGCTCGGTGTCGATCCGGTGCTGGTCGATCGCGTCGCGAAAGCGCATCGCTGGTTCGACGGCAGTCGCGACCTGCTGCAGCAATTCTCGACGACCGGGCTCGATCCCGAGACGCCGCTCATCCAGGCGTGGGCCCGGCTCGCCGCGCGGCTGCTGAACTTCCCGCGCCATCTGTCGCAGCACTCGGGCGGTTTCGTGATCAGCCGCGGCAAGCTCACGCGGCTCGTGCCGGTCGAGAACGCGGCGATGGACGGGCGGCGCGTGATCCAGTGGGACAAGGACGATCTCGAAGCACTCGGGCTGATGAAGGTCGACGTGCTCGCGCTCGGCATGCTGTCGGCGCTGCATCGCGCGTTCGACATGCGCACCGCATGGCGAGGCCCGCCGAAGGCAGACGGCAAGCCGTTCACGTTGAAGCACATTCCGAAGGATGACGTCGCAACCTACGACATGATCTGCCGCGCCGACACGGTCGGCGTGTTCCAGATCGAATCGCGCGCGCAGATGTCGATGCTGCCGCGCCTGCGGCCGCGCACTTATTACGACCTGGTGATCGAGGTGGCGATCGTGCGGCCGGGGCCGATCCAGGGCGGGGCAGTGCACCCCTATCTGAAACGACGCCAGGGCCTCGAAAAGGTCAGTTATCCAAAGGAGGACCTGAAGCCCGCACTCGAACGGACGTACGGCGTGCCGATCTTCCAGGAACAGGTGATGCAGATCGCGATGATCGCGGCCGGCTTCACGGCCGGCGAGGCCGACCAGTTGCGTCGCGCGATGGCCGCGTGGAAGCGCAAGGGCAATCTGGAGCAATATCACGGCAAGATCGTCGACGGGATGCGCGAGCGCGATTACCCGCCCGAGTTCGCCGAACAGATCTTCGAGCAGATCAAGGGTTTCGGCGATTACGGTTTCCCCGAGAGCCACGCGGCGAGCTTCGCGAAGCTCGCCTACGCCAGCAGCTGGCTCAAATGCCACGAACCGGCGATCTTCCTCGCCGCATTGCTGAACAGCCAGCCGATGGGTTTCTATCCGCCGTCGCAACTCGTGCAGGACGCGAAGCGTCACGGCGTGCAGGTCCTGCCGATCGACGTCACGCAAAGCGGCTGGGAGGCATCGCTCGAAGCGCTGCCCGGCCAGCCGCCTCCGCACGGACAGCCGGCCGTCCGGCTCGGGCTGTCGCTCGTGAGCGGTCTGGGAGAAGCCGCTGTCCGCAGGATCGAAGCCGCACGCGCGGCAGGCCCCTTCGACAACGTCGACACTCTCGCGCGCCGCGCGCAGCTCGAACGCCGCGATCTCGAGGCGCTCGCCGCCGCGAACGCGCTCGCGACCCTCGCCGGCCACCGCCGCGACGCGCTGTGGCAAGCGGTCGCCGCGGCACCCGAGCGCGACCTGCTCGCGACCGCACCGATCGACGAAGCGGAGAAGCCGGCACTCGGCGCGCCGTCGGAGGCCGACGACATCCTCGCCGACTATCACACCACCGGCCTCACGCTGAACCGCCACCCGGTCGCACTGCTGCGGCCCGAGCTGCGCGCGCGGCGGCTGTCGTCCGCGGCCGAACTGCACGACCGCCCCGACGGCCGGCTCGCGCGCGCGTGCGGGCTCGTGACCGCACGGCAGATGCCGGGCACCGCGAAAGGCGTGATGTTCATGACGCTCGAGGACGAAACCGGCTGCGTGAACCTGATCGTCCGGCCCGAGCTGCTCGCGCGGCAGCGCCGTGAAACCCTCGATTCGCGGCTGCTCGCCGTGTCCGGCGTGTGGCAGGTCGCGAGCGACGTGAGGCACCTCGTTGCGCAGCATTTCGAGGATCTGACGCCGCTGCTCGGCGGCCTGCGCACGTCGAGCCGCGAGTTCCATTGATGCCGGGGTGCACCCGTCGTACCGGCCCCCCTACGCCGATGCATACCAGTCGGCCGAACTGGTTCTATTCCGGTATCGTTTCCACCCCTCCAAGCCCGGCAAATCCGGCTCTTGAACTGTCCCCTTGCATACCAATCCGGGTAAATCCCTATCCCGCATCGCGTTGTAAACAAAGGCTTTCTCGCAACTAAAACGCTTACCGGGCAAGGCTTTCGGCGATTTCCGCGTCGCTAATACCAGTTCGTTGACTGGTATTATTGTGGTTATATAATGCCCTCACTTTCGACGGCCCGAGGTCGTCGTCCGACACCCGGAGGCACATGGAAACCGGCTGGTCCGAACTGGCGCCCGATCCCCTCAGCGACACGCCGCTCTATCTGCAGCTCGCCCGCAATCTGGCGAGCGCGATCCACGCCGGCGCGTGGCGGGCCGGCGAGGCGCTGCCGTCGGAGCGGCTGCTGTCGGTGTCGGTCGGCGTATCGCGGATCACGGCCCGTCGCGCACTCGCGCTGCTGGTCGAGCAGGGGCTGATCAAGCGGGCGCGCGGGGCGGGCAGCTTCATCACGCCGCGCGTCGCCGATCCGCTGTCGCGTCTCGTCGGCTTCACCGCGAAGATGAAGCAGCGCGGCTTCGTGCCCGATTCGGTATGGCTGTCGCGCACGCTGCGCGCCGCGACCCGCGACGAGATTACGCATCTCGGCCTCGCCCCCGGCGCGACGGTGGCGCGGCTCGAACGGCTGCGCCGCGCGGACGGCATCGTGATGGCGGTCGAGCATTCGACGCTGCCGGCCGCGGTGGTGCCCGATCCGCAGGCGCTCGGCGCGTCGCTGTACGAGTACCTCGACACGCGCGGGATGACCGTCGTGCGCGCGCTGCAGCACTTTCGCGCGGCGAACGCGACCCACGCGATCGCGAAATGGATGGCGGTGAAACCGGGCTCGGCGCTGCTGGTGATCACGCGGATCGGCTACGGTGCCGACCAGCGCGCGATCGAAGTGAGCGAAACGTATTGCCGCGACGACTACTACGACTTCGTCGCCGAACTGAAACGCTGACGCGCGAGACTTGCCCGCGCGCGACAGCCGTGAAGCAACGACACGGAATTGCAAATCACGACGCGGATACCCGCGTCACCAGATCATCAAGAGAACGTCATGCTGACTGGAAACATCCTTACCCCCGACGGCTGGATTCAGGGTTCGCTCGATAGCGAGAACGGCCGCATCACGACACTCGACGGCAAGCCCGTCGATCCCGCGAAGAACGACGCGCCTTACATCCTGCCCGGCTTCATCGACCTGCACGTGCACGGCGGCGGCGGCGCCGACGTGATGGAAGGCGGCGACGCGATCGAGACGATCGCCCGCACGCACGCGCAATTCGGCACGACGAGCCTGCTCGCGACGACGATGACCGCGCCGCGCGACGAACTGATGAAAGTCGTCGGCAACCTCGGCAGCGTCGCGCGTACCCGCACGCCGGGCGGCGCGCGCGTGCTCGGCGTGCACCTCGAAGGCCCGTACATCAACCCCGGCAAGCTCGGCGCGCAGCCCGACGCGGCCGTCTCGGCCGTGCTCGACGAAGTGCTGAAGTACCTGTCGATCGCGCCGATCCGCGTCGTCACGCTCGCGCCGGAAATCGCCGGCCACATCGAGATCATCGGCGAGATGGCCGCGCGCGGCGTGCGCGTGCAGCTCGGCCACTCGCTTGCGACCTACGACGACGCGGTGGCCGCGCTCAAGCACGGCGCGTGCGGTTTCACGCACCTGTTCAACGCGATGTCGCCGCTGCATCACCGCAACCCCGGCCTGGTGGGCGCGGCGCTTGCTCACGCCGAATACGCGGAAATCATTCCCGATCTGCTGCACGTGCACCCGGGCGCGATTCGTGCGGCGCTGCGCGCGATCCCGCGCCTGTACGTCGTGACCGACAGCACGTCCGCGACGGGCATGCCCGACGGCGAATACCGGCTCGGCAGCCAGCACGTGACGAAGTGCCTCGGCGGCGTGCGTCTCGCCGACGGCACGCTCGCCGGCAGCACGCTGACGATGGACCAGGCGCTGCGCAACCTCGTGTCGCTCGGCCTGCCGATCGCCGACGTGTCGAACCGGATGTCGCGCTATGCGGCCGACTACCTCGGCATCGCCGATCGCGGCCGCCTCGAGCGCGGCGCATGGGCCGACCTCGCGGTGTTCGATCGCGACCTGAACCTCACCGCGACCTATGTCGAAGGAGAATCGATTGTCGAATATGCTTAAGGAAGCGCGCGAGTCCGCCCAGGTCGTCGCCGCGCAGATCGCCGACACCGCGCGCGTCGAAGCGCTCGCCGGCCAATTGCTCGATCACCCGCCGGCCGTCGCGCTGACGGTCGCGCGCGGCAGCTCGGATCACGCCGCGAGCTATTTCGCGAGCCTGACGATGAGCCGCCTCGGCGTGCCGGTCGCGTCGCTGCCGATGTCGGTCGCCACGCTGCAGCAGGCGCCGCTGAAGGTGCAGGACCAGCTCGCGATCGCCTTCTCCCAGTCGGGCAAGAGCCCCGATCTCGTCAACACGATGGCCGCGCTGCGCGAAGCCGGCGCGCGCACCGTCGCCGCCGTGAACGTGCTGCCGTCGCCGCTCGCCGACGCGTGCGAGCACCAGTTGCCGCTGCTCGCCGGCCCCGAATTGTCGGTCGCCGCGACGAAGAGCTATATCGCGATGCTGTCGCTGTCCGCGCAGATCGTCGCGTACTGGCAGCGCGACGCCGCGCTGATGACCGCATTGCGCGGCCTGCCCGACGTGCTCGCGCAGGCCGGCCGGCTCGACTGGTCGCAGGCCGTCGCCGCGCTGGCGGGTGTCGAGCGGATGATCGTGATCGGCCGCGGCCTGGGCCTCGCGATCGCGCAGGAAGCCGCGCTGAAGCTGAAGGAAACCTCCGGTATCCAGGCCGAGGCGTTCTCGAGCGCCGAAGTCCGTCACGGCCCGATGGAGCTGATCGACCGAGACTATCCGCTGCTCGTGTTCGCCCCGCCGGGCCCCGAGCAGGCCGGCCTGCTGCAGCTCGCGCAGGACATGCGCGCACGCGGCGCGGCGGTGCTGCTCGCGGCGCCCGCCGGCACGCCGGGCGCGACCTTGCCGCTCGCGCAGTCCGCCCATTCGGCGCTCGACCCGATCGCCGCCATTCTTTCGTTCTACGTGATGGCGGCGGATCTCGCCGTCGCGCGCGGCCGCAACCCCGACACGCCGCGCCACCTGAACAAAGTCACCGAAACGCACTGATAGCCGAGACAGCCGATGAGACGCGCCGAGGAGTCCCAGTTGAAGAGTTCCACCCATGATCAGATCGTCCTGCTCAGCCCCTTGACCGGGCCGATCGTCGCGCTGGCCGACGTGCCCGATCCGGTGTTCTCCGGCGGGATGTTCGGCGACGGCATCGGCATCGACCCGCTCGCGGGCCAGCTCGTCGCGCCGTGCGCGGGCGTCGTGTCGCATCTCGCGCGCACCGGCCACGCGGTGACGATCACGACGCCGCAAGGCGCGGAAGTGCTGCTGCACATCGGCATCGACACCGTCGAGCTGAACGGGCAGGGCTTCACCGCGCACGTCGAGGCCGGCGCGCGTGTCGAGGCGGGAGCGCTGCTGATCGAGTTCGACCAGGACGCGGTGGCGCGCAGCGCGCATTCGCTCGTGTCGGTGATCGCGATCGCGAACTCGGATGCGTTCGAGGTCGTCGATCGTGCCAGCGGCTTCGCGACGGCCGGCAAGACGCCGCTGCTCACGCTGCGCGGCAAGGGCGAAGCGGCTGCGCAGGCGGCACAAACCGGCGCAGCGGCGCATCACGAAGTGCGCCGTGAAATCGTGCTGGCCCAGCCGGGTGGCCTGCACGCACGGCCGGCCGCGCGGGCGCGGGAAGCCGTGCGCGGGTTCGACGCGACCGTCGACGTGCTGTTCGACGGCCGCAAGGCGTCGATCGCGAGCGTCGTCGGCCTGCTCGGCCTCGGTGCGGGCGAAGGCGCGACGGTCGAACTGGTCGGCCGTGGCGCGCACGCACAGCAGGCCGTCGATGCGGTCGAGCACGAGCTGCTGCGCGAAGCACACGGCGAAGTCGAGGAAAAGCCGGCGCGGCTGAGGTCGCCCGCGCCGCAGACGGTTGCGCGCAACGTCGGCGCACCTATTGATCCGAACACGCTCGCGGGCGTGTGCGCGGCACCCGGCATCGCGGTCGGCACGCTGGTGCGTCTCGACGATGCGGAGATCGTGCCGCCCGAACAGGCCGCCGGCACGCCCGCGTCGGAGAGCCGCCAGCTCGACCAGGCGCTGAAGGCCGTCGACGCCGAACTCGACGAAACGGTGCGCCACGCATCGGCGCGCGGCGCGGTCGGCGAAGCGGGCATCTTCGCGGTGCACCGCGTGCTGCTGGAAGACCCGACGCTGATCGACTCAGCACGCGACCTGATCAGTCTCGGCAAGAGCGCGGGCTTCGCATGGCGCGCGACGATCCGCACGCAGATCGACACGCTGTCGAAGCTCGACGACGCGCTGCTCGCCGAACGCGCGGCCGACCTGCGCGACATCGAGAAGCGGGTGCTGCGCGCGCTCGGTCATACGAACGGTGCCGCGCGTGCGCTGCCCGACGAAGCGGTGCTCGCGGCCGAGGAATTCACGCCTTCCGATTTGTCGTCGCTCGATCGCCAGCGCGTGACCGCGCTCGTGATGGCGCGCGGCGGCGCGACGTCGCACGCGGCGATCATCGCGCGCCAGCTCGGCATTCCGGCGCTGGTGGCGGTCGGCGATGCGCTGTACGCGATCCCGGACGGCACGCAGGTCGTCGTCGATGCGAGCGCGGGCCGGCTCGAACATGCACCGACCGCGCTCGACGTCGAGCGCGCGCGGCACGAGCGCCAGCGCCTGGACGGCGTGCGCGAGGCGAACCGGCAACTGGCGGGGGCCGCGGCCGCCACCGTCGACGGGCGCGCGATCGAGGTCGCCGCGAACATCGCGACGCTCGACGATGCGAACACCGCGGTCGACAACGGCGCCGACGCGGTCGGCCTGCTGCGTACCGAGCTGATGTTCATCCATCGCCAGGCCGCGCCGACGGTCGTCGAGCACCAGCAGAGCTACCAGTCGATCGTCGACGCGCTGCAGGGCCGCACGGCGATCATCCGCACGCTCGACGTCGGCGCCGACAAGGAAGTCGATTACCTCACGCTGCCGCCCGAACCGAACCCGGCGCTCGGCCTGCGCGGCATCCGTCTCGCGCAGGTGCGCCCCGACCTGCTCGACGATCAATTGCAGGGCCTGCTCGCGGTGAAGCCGTTCGGCGCGGTGCGCATCCTGCTGCCGATGGTGACCGACGCGGGCGAGCTCGTGCGCCTGAAAAAGCGCATCGACGAATTCGCGCGCGCCCAGGGCCGCACCGAGCCGGTCGAGGTCGGCGTGATGATCGAGGTGCCGTCGGCCGCGCTGCTGGCCGACCAGCTCGCGCAGCACGCGGATTTCCTGTCGATCGGCACCAACGACCTGACGCAGTACACGCTCGCGATGGACCGCTGCCAGGCCGATCTGGCCGCGCAGTCGGACGGCCTGCACCCGGCCGTGCTGCGCCTGATCGACATCGCGGTGCGCGGTGCCGCGAAGCACGGCAAGTGGGTCGGCGTGTGCGGCGCGCTCGGCGGCGATCCGCTCGCGGTGCCGATCCTGGTGGGCCTCGGCGTGACCGAGCTGTCGGTCGACCCCGTATCGGTGCCGGGCATCAAGGCGCGTGTGCGCCGTCTCGATTACCAGTTGTGCCGTCAGCGCGCGCAGGATCTGCTCGCGCTCGATTCGGCACAGGCGGTAAGGGCAGCAAGTCGCGAGGCCTGGCCGCTCGACTGAGCGTCGACGGCAGGTTCGCGACCCGTATTACGACGAAGGCAGTCAGCTCAACGACGATTAACGACGCTTAACGACGAGACAAGGATTGGAGGACTGAATGAACGGGAATCCGTTTCTGAAAATACAGGGCCTGGGCCGGGCACTGATGCTGCCGATCGCGGTATTGCCGGTCGCCGGCATCCTGCTGCGACTCGGCCAGCCTGACGTGTTCAACATCAAGATGATCGCCGACGCCGGCGGCGCGATCTTCGACAACCTGCCGCTGCTGTTCGCGATCGGCGTGGCGGTCGGTTTCGCGAAAGACAACAACGGCGTGGCGGCACTCGCGGGCGCGATCGGCTACCTGATCGAAACCGCGATCATGAAGGACATCGATCCCAAGCTGAACATGGGCGTGCTGTCCGGGATCATCGCGGGTGTCGTCGCGGGCCTGCTGTACAACCGCTACAAGGACATCAAGCTGCCGGACTACCTGGCGTTCTTCGGCGGCAAGCGGTTCGTGCCGATCATCACGGGGCTGGTGTGCGTGGTACTCGGCATCGCGTTCGGGTACGTGTGGCAGCCGGTCCAGCATGCGATCGACGCGGCCGGCCAGTGGCTGACGACGGCGGGCGCGATCGGCGCGTTCGTGTTCGGCTTCCTGAACCGCCTGCTGCTCGTCACGGGCCTGCACCACATCATCAACTCGCTCGCGTGGTTCGTGTTCGGCAACTTCACGCCGCCCGCCGGCGGCGAGATCGTGCACGGCGACCTGCACCGCTTCTTCGCGGGCGACCCGACCGCGGGCACCTTCATGGCCGGCTTCTTCCCGATCATGATGTTCGGCCTGCCGGCCGCGTGTCTCGCGATGCTGCACGAGGCACCGAAGGAGCGCCGCGCGATGGTCGGCGGCCTGCTGTTCTCGATGGCGCTCACGTCGTTCCTGACCGGCGTGACCGAGCCGATCGAATTCAGCTTCATGTTCCTCGCACCGGTGCTGTACGTGATCCACGCGGTGCTGACGGGGCTGTCGCTCGCGATCTGCCAGATCCTCGGCGTGAAGCTCGGTTTCACGTTCTCGGCGGGCGCGATCGACTACGTGCTGAACTACGGGCTGTCGACGAAGGGCTGGATCGCGATCCCGCTCGGCATCGCGTACGGCGCCGCGTATTACGGGCTGTTCCGCTTCTTCATCCGCAAGTTCAACATGGCTACGCCGGGCCGTGAGCCGGCATCGGCCGACGCGGCCGCCGAATCGTACGCATCGGGCGGCTTCGTCGCGCCGGCGGCGGGCGCCGCTGCGGTGGCCGCCGCGCCGCGCGCGCAGCGCTACATCGCCGCGCTCGGCGGGGCGGGCAACCTGTCGGTCGTCGACGCATGCACGACGCGCCTGCGCCTGACCGTCGTCGATCCGGAGAAGGTCTCGGAGCCGGAACTGAAGTCGATCGGCGCGCGCGGCGTGCTCAAGCGCGGCGGCAACAGCGTGCAGGTGATCATCGGGCCCGAGGCGGACATCATTGCCGACGAGATGCGTGCCGCGATCGGCAGCGGCGCGACCGGTGCCGCGTCGACGGCGACGGCCGCCGCGGCGCAACCCGTGACGGGTGCGGCCGCCGGTCCGCTCGATCCGGAGCCGACGCGCTGGCTCGCGGTGTTCGGCGGCGCGACCAACGTCGTGTCGCTCGACGCGATCGCGACCACGCGCCTGCGTGTGGTCGTGCGCGATCCGTCGGCGGTCGATCGCGATCGTCTCGGCGCGCTCGACGTCGCGTGGGTGTCGCCCGACACGTTCCACATCGTCTGCGGCAATGCGGCGGCACGCTACGCCGAACAGCTCGGCGCGCGCCTGCCGCCGTCGGGCAGCGGGGCGGCCGCGCAGCCGGCCTGATGTGACCAGGCCGGCCCGATCCGCGATGCGGATTCGGGCCGGCCGGCAAAACGAAAACGGCTTGCGATCCTTGCGTCGCAAGCCGTTTTTTCTTGGTGCGGGCGATGGCGCGATGCACGTGCTTGCATCGCGCGTCGCCCGGTCGTTCAGCCGATCACGGATTCGTCAGCGTGAAGGTCGGCTTCCGGTAGCCGACACCGGCCCGGTCGAGCTTCGGCAATTCGCGTTGCGTGAGCAGCGTCGCGAAACCGGCCCAGTCGCGCTGCAGCGCGGCCGTGTCGACGTGATGCGTGTCGCCGCGCTTGTAGCGCACGCCGGCCGCATACGGCAGTTCCCAGTCGGCGCGGTGCCAGGCGCGCTCGGCGAGCGCGAGCAGCCGCGGATAGGCCATGTACTCGAGGAAGGTGTCGTTGCGCATCACCTCGCCCCATGCCTGGCCCTGCATGCCTTCGATGCGCGGCGCGGGGCCCGTGCCGGTTACCTCGAACGGGTTGCCGTCACGGTCGCCCATCACTTCGGCGTTTTGCGGCAGGTTCTCCGGCGCGAGCGAGAACACCTTGTACTCGTCCGTCGCGTGCGAGCCCCAGTAGTAGCCGCGCTCGCGCGGGTTGAGCGTGTACGGGAAGTCGAAGTACAGGTAGTCCGGCAGCGCGAGCACCGTCAGGTAGCCCTTGCCGCTCAGGTCGCGCGCGCTGTCCGACGCCCCCCAGAAGATCGTGTCCCACAGCGACACCATCACGTGGCGCGTGCTGAAGTCCTGCGGCCCGTTCGCATGCTTGATGCCGTCCTGCCACGCGGCCATCGTGTCGATCCCGTTCGCGCTGACCGCCGCGCTCACCTGCTGCGCGAAACGCGTCGGCAGCTCGTCGATCGACTTGATCTCGCCGCGCTGGAGCAACGCCGTGCATGCGGGCGAACGCGCCCACGGCTTGTCCTGCGCGGCGAGATCGATGCGCCCCTTGGTCGGATCGGTGCCGTTCAGCGGCTGGAAGCCCGCGCCGAGGAAGATGTTCTTCGCCTCGTCGCCGCCGTAATGCCAGATGTGCAGCGGCGCCTGCGCATCCGCATGCATCGCCGCGATCTCGCGGATCACCTTCGATGCGAAATTGAGCGCGCCCGGCACGCACGGGTTCAGGTCGCTGCGGCGGTCGTAGAACTGCACCGTCGTCAGGTTCGACGTGTCCTGCGGATCGAGCAGCCGGTATGCGTTCGCCTCCTGCTCGCGCCCGGCCGCATGCAGCCGCCGGTAACGTGCCTCCATCGTCACGACGGCCGCGCGCGCATGCGCGGGCATGTCGATCTCGGGGACGATCTCGACGAAATGCGCGGCCGCGTAACGCACGAGCGCCACGTAGTCGTCGCGGGTCAGGTAGCCGCCGCCCGAGCGGTTGTCCGGGCCGGAGCCGAGCTGCGGCAGCAGGCAGCGCGTCTCGCTCGGGTCGTGACAGCGGCGCGAGCCGATCCCGGTCAGTTCGGGCAGGCCGGGAATCTCGATGCGCCAGCCCTCGTCGTCCGACAGGTGCAGGTGCAGGCGATTGAGCTTGTACGCGCTCATCTGGTCGATCAGGCGGCGCAGCGTCGCCGGGTGCTTGAAGTTGCGTGCGAGGTCGACGTGCATCCCGCGATGCGTGAAGCGCGGCGCATCCTCGACGAGCATCGCCGGGATCGGGCCGCCGCCGGCCGGTGCGAGCGAGTAGAGCGTCTGCACGCCGTAGTAGAGGCCCGCGCGATCGTAGCCCTCGATCAGCACGCCGCGCGGCCCGATCGCGAGCCGGTAGCCGCCCGGCGTCGCGATGTCGGCCGGCAGCCGGCGCGGCGCGACCGCGCCCCGCACCGGCACGCGCGCGCCGTCGAGCCCGAGTGTCGTCGCACGTTCGCGCAGCGCCGCGACCTGCGCGTCCGGCAGATCGGGCAGGGCGAGCTCGACACCGCGCAGCTCGAGCGTGCCGGGCAGCGGCTGCTCGCGCTTCACGCTCGGCAGCGCGCGGCTCGGGTCGGGCCGTGCGGCCACCGGCGGCGCGTTGCCCGTCGAGTTGTTCTGCGCGTCGGCCGGCAGCGATTCGACGTAGCGCAGCTCGTCGTCGGTGTCGTCGTAGCGGAGCACGGCGGGCGGCGCACCCTCGACGACCACGTACGGGCGCGGGATCACGTCGCTGTAGCGCAGCAGCCAGTATTCGGCGACGAACGGCAGTTCGATGCGTTCGCCCGGCGCCAGCCGCACCGAGCCGGGTTGCGGTGTCAGCTCGTACAGGTCGCCGGTGAGCCGCCGCAGCGCGAAGCCGGGGCGATCGATTCGCAGCAGGCGGCGGATGCTGTGCAGGTAGAGCTTCCAGCCGCCGTCGGCGATTGCCTGGTGGCCGCGGTTCTGCAGGATCAGGCGGCCCGTCGCGCAGGCCGCGCCGTCGGCGCCGAGGTCGGCGCACGGCACGCCGGCCGAGGCCGCGTGATTGTTGTCGACGGCGACGCGCAGCGCGAGGCCGTTCGACAGCCGCGCCGCGAGATCGGCCGGCGGCACGGGCGGGCGGACGGCACCGGCCGCCGCGACCGCCGCACTCGACGCGGGCAGCGCGCCGAGCGCGACCGGCGGCAGTGCCGCGATCAGCACGCCGGCAAACAGGGTGGACAAGGTTCGGCTCATGCGGACTCCTGAGAAAAAAGGGGGGCGTAGCGGCGTCACGGGATGACGTCGCTGCGGGCGGGTCTTTCAACGGAGCTGCGGGGACAACAGGATGCGCGGGCGATGCGGCTGCCCTGCGCGCAGTCGGCACGCGGATGCGTGCGTTACGGAACGGGGGGCGGGCAGGCGTGCCGGTCGGATCGGCGCGGGCGGGTGCGCGTCCTCATCGGCCGGGCACGGCGGCGGCCGCGGTTGCGGACGATGCTGACCCTGACGCGGTGGCGACGCGCCCGGTGACAAAGGCGCACGCGTGACCGGCGCGGACGACGGCGGCGCCGGTCGTGGACGAAGCGCAACCGGCCGCCGCGCGGCGACGGCGAGATGGCGCGCACGTGCGCGCCGCATACGGGATTCGCATGTCTCCCCCACCCAGATGGATTCGGCCTGTCAGCGGCCGTGTCCAAAGATCTTATGAAACCTTTTATTGGTATTCAAGTGGTATCAATCTGGCGCTAAATTGGCATCGGTGTGTCCGGGCCGCCGGGGCGAAAAAAAACCTCGCGCGAGGCGAGGTTCCTTCCGGGCGGCGGCCGCTCGATCGGCCGAACGCGTCAGTTGCGGGTTACGCGTGCTTCCTGCGTTTTCTGCCGTGCTTCGAGCCACATCGCATTGACGATGCCGAACGACAGCGCGACGCCGATACCGAGAATCCAGCTGAAATACCACATGATCCGACTCCTTGCGAAACGGGGGCGGCGGGGCGCCTGCGCGCCCCGGCCGGGTTCAATACATCGAATGCGTGTTCTCTTCGAGCACCTCGCGGGTGACCTTGCCGCGCATCACGCGATACACCCAGCTCGTGTAGAGCAGGATGAGCGGCAGGAACACGATCACCGCGAACAGCATCACCTGCAGCGTCATGTGGCTCGACGTCGAATCCCACACGGTCAGGCTGCTCCTCGGGTCGAGCGACGACGGCATGATGAACGGGAACATCGAGAAGCCGGCGGTCAGGATCACGCCGACGATCATCAGCCCCGTGCAGAGGAAGGCCGTCTTTTCCTGCTTCGAGCCGGCGAGCAGCATCGCGAGCAGGCCGCCCGCGATCCCGACGACGGGCGCCGCGATCATCCACGGGAATTCGCCGTAGTTCGCGAGCCACAGGCCCGAGCCCGCGGCGACGTCCTTGAGCAGCGGGTTCGCGACCGTATCGGTCGGCGCGGCGTGCGTGATGTGGAAGCCGCCGACATACGAAGCGATCAGCACGCCGGCCAGCACGAACAGCACGACGGCGAGGAACGACGCCACGCGCAGCGCGATCGATGCGCGGCGCGCGATCACGCCTTCCGTCTTCATCTTGATGAAGGCCGCGCCGTGCGCGACGAGCATCGTGAGGCTGACGAGCCCGCACAGCAGCGCGAACGGATTCAGCAACGCCCAGAAGCCGCCGTAATAGGTCACGCGCAGGTCGCTGTCGAACTTGAACGGCACGCCTTGCAGCAGGTTGCCGAACGCGACGCCGAACACGAGCGCCGGCACGAAGCCGCCGACGAACAGGCCCCAGTCCCAGCCCGCGCGCCAGCGCGGGTCAGGACGTTTGCTGCGGTAGTCGAAGCCCACCGGCCGGAAGAACAACGCGAACAGCACGAGCAGCATCGCGAAGTAGAAGCCGGAGAACGATGCCGCGTAGACGAGCGGCCAGGCCGCGAACATCGCGCCGCCGGCCGTGATCAGCCACACCTGGTTGCCTTCCCACGTCGCACCGACGGTGTTGACGATGATGCGGCGTTCCTCGTCGGTCTTGCCGAGGAACGGCAGCAGCGCGGTCGCGCCCATGTCGAAGCCGTCGGTGACGGCGAAGCCGATCAGCAGCACGCCGACGAGCAGCCACCAGATCACCTTGAGAGTTGCATAGTCCATAGCGATTCCTTGTTCCGTTTCAGGTGCGTGCTCAGGCCGGGGCGCGCTCGCTGGCGGCCACGAGTTCGTGGTGATAGCGGCCGGTATGCAGCGACGACGGGCCGAGGCGCGCGTACTTGAACATCAGCTTGATCTCGATGACGAACAGCGCCGTGTAGAACGCGATGAAACCGGCGAGGCTCAGGTACAGGTCCGTCGACGTCAGGCTGGACGCGGACAGATGCGTCGGCAGGATGCCCGCGATCGTCCACGGCTGGCGGCCGAGCTCGGCGACGACCCAGCCGAATTCCGCGGCGAGCCACGGCAGCGGGATCGCCCACACCGCATAGCGCAGGAACCAGCGGCGGTTGTCCTGCAGCAGCTGCCGGCGCGCACAGAGCCAGAACGCGGCGACGAAGGTCGCGAGGAACAGGAAGCCGAGGAACACCATGATCCGGAACGAGAAGAACACGGGCGCGACCGGCGGGATCGTCTTCTTCGCGGCGGCCTTGATCTGCTCCGGCGTCGCATCGACCACGTTCGGCGTGAACTGCTTGAGCATCAGCCCGTAGCCGAGATACTGCTTGTGCTGGTCGAACAGTGCGCGGGTCGCATCGCTCGTGTCGCCTTCCTTGATCTTCTGCAGGGCGCCGTACGCGAGCATCCCGCTCTGGATGTGCTCCTCGCTGCGCTTCGCGAGCTCGCGCAGGCCGATCACCGGCTCGTCGATCGAGCGCGTCGCGATCAGGCCGAGCGCGTACGGGATCTTGATCGCGTAGTCGGTGCGCTCTTCCTTCTGGTTCGGAATGCCGATCAGCGTGAACGAGGCCGGTGCCGGCTGGGTTTCCCATTCCGATTCGATCGCGGCGAGCTTCATCTTCTGCACTTCGCCGGTCGTATAGCCCGACTCGTCGCCGAGCACGATCACGCACAGCGTCGCCGCGAGGCCAAAGCCGGCCGCGACCGCGAACGAACGCAGCGCGAAGTCGGTGTCGCGTTTCTTCAGCAGGTACCACGACGAGATGCCGAGCACGAACATCGCGGCCGTCACGTAGCCGGCCGACACGGTGTGCACGAACTTCACCTGCGCGACCGGGTTGAACAGCACGTCGAACAGGCTCGTCAACTCCATGCGCATCGTCTGGTAGTTGAACTCGGCGCCGACCGGGTTGTTCATCCAGCCGTTCGCGACGAGGATCCACAGCGCGGACAGGTTCGAGCCCAGCGCGACGAGGAACGTGACCATCAGGTGCTTGACCTTCGACAGGCGGTTCCAGCCGAAGAAGAACAGGCCGACGAACGTCGATTCGAGGAAGAACGCCATCAGGCCTTCGACCGCGAGCGGCACGCCGAAGATGTCGCCGACGTAGTGCGAGTAGTACGACCAATTCGTGCCGAACTGGAATTCGAGCGTGATGCCGGTCGTCACGCCCATCGCGAAGTTGATCCCGAACAGCTTGCCCCAGAACTGGGTCATGTCCTTGTAGACCTGTTTGCCGGTCATCACGTAGACGGCTTCCATGATAACGAGCAGCCAGGACAGGCCGAGCGTCAGCGGCACGAACAGGAAGTGGTAGAGCGCCGTGATGCCGAACTGCAGACGCGACAGATCGACGACTTCGCTACTTATCATGGTGGTCTCCCTCGGTGGGTGCAGGCGCCGGCACCGAGAGCAGCTTCTCGGCGACGGCGGCAGGCGGAAGCGACATGTGCTCGGCCTGCGGATGATTGAAGAATGCGTATTTGAGCGACATCAGGAGGATCAGCTTGACGATCAACACCAGGCTGATGTCGCGGGCGAGGGTCGGGCCGCGTGCCCACGCGGCGATACGCGCACGCCAGCCGATCGTACCGGCCGACCGCGGGGGAGGCGGCGCAGGCTCTTTATTGATCGAGATCAAGGCGATTATCCTGAATCGATGTAGGTCGGAATTGGGGCGACTTTACGTCGGATTTATGACGGCCGTGAAGCTGTTTTAATCCTTTTGCGCCTGACATGCCAATTTTAAAAGGACTGCTTTCCGATGCCGAGTGCTGCGCTGCGGCAGACCGTCGCGAAACACGGGCCGAAACTTGAGGCAGATCAAGCTTATGCGGAAGGGGCCCGCGAACCGTCCAATACCTGATCAAACAGGTCGATTAATCGACGGAGAAACGAGCGAAGAGGCGGGCGGAAAGGCGAGTGATAAACCGGCCAAAAACCGGTGAAAAAGGCGGGCAAAAAAAACGCTGCCGGTCAGGCAGCGGTTTTCGATGAGGCGCTTTGAATCGCCAGTGATTTACGCGTATTCGGCGAGGGCAGTGCGCATCTTTTTCATTGCGCTCGCCTCGATCTGGCGGATGCGTTCCGCCGACACGCCGAACTCGGCGGCGAGATCGTGCAGCGTCGAGCCGCCCGAGCCGTCGTCGTCGACGTGCAGCCAGCGTGCCTCGATGATGCGGCGGCTGCGCGCGTCGAGCGCGTCGAGTGCCTGCGCGATGCCGTCCGTCTGCAGCGAGTCGCGCTGACGCGCGGCGAGCACGGCGGTCGGTTCGTTGTGCGAGTCGGCCAGGTAGGCGATCGGCGCGTACGACTCCTCGCCGTCTTCGACCTGCCCTTCGAGCGCGATATCGCCGCCCGACAGGCGCGTTTCCATTTCGGTCACGTCTTCGCGCTTGACGTTGAGCTCTTGTGCGAGGCCGTCGATTTCCTCGGGCGTCATCGCCTGCATGCTCTTCTTGTGGCTGCGCAGGTTGAAGAACAGCTTGCGTTGCGCTTTCGTCGTCGCGACCTTCACCATGCGCCAGTTGCGCAGGATGTACTCGTGAATCTCGGCCTTGATCCAGTGGATCGCGTACGACACGAGACGCACGTTCTGGGCCGGATCGAAGCGCTTCACGGCCTTCATCAGGCCGATGTTGCCTTCCTGGATCAGGTCGCCGTGCGGCAGGCCGTACCCGAGATAGTTGCGCGCGATCGACACGACGAGCCGCAGGTGCGACAGCACGAGGCGGCGTGCCGAGTCGAGATTGTTGCTTTCGCGGAATTCGGTCGCGTACTGGCGTTCCTCTTCTGCCGTCAGCAGCGGAATGCGATTGACGGCCTGGATATACGCGTCGATGTTGCCAAGCTGGCCCGGCAACATCGATTGAGCTGCGAGCGCCAGCGAGCCTGCCGATTCGGCCTTGGCCGGCGTCGGGCTCAGGGTGTTCGGGAGGGTCAGGGCGTTGCTCACTAAAAACTCCTTTGGAATCAGGGACAAACCCCCGGTCTCGAATGAGATTCCGTGGGGCATCTTAGCACTCCCGCAAGCTGAGTGCTAATTCCTTAGAGCGCGCGTGGGCATCGGAGTTCCCGTTTTTCTATCGAGTTAGTCGAGTCGATAGTCTATTCTGCGACAGGGGAGGTGGGGCGAAGTTCCGTAAGCCGTTGTTTCAGATGGAAATCAGTAGACGATTTCAATTTTTGTTGTTTTGGAAGGAAGCCATTTCGCTTCGTGATGCCGATCCGAAAAGTCCTTTACCATACCATTCAGTTCGCTCGAACCGGCCGCAGCGGCAGGTTCCATTCAACCCACAAAGTTGGAGTGTCAGATGAACAATAAGAAGAATCGCCGGCCCCGCAGCCGGCTTGTCCTGCACGCGATGCTGGCGGCGTCCCTTCTGGGAGGATCGGGCGCGGCATTCGCGGATCGGTGGGGGATTCAGGCGGGCGGCGGTTTTTCGGATCGCCACGGGGTCGACAAGGGCGATCTCGGCGTGGTGTGGGATCCGGGCTGGAACTGGTGGGAAATGGGCGGTTGGCACTTCGCGTTCGTCGTGGAAGGGCACGCCGGCTACTGGCACACGGGCGGCAACGTTCACGGCAGCATCGGCGAATTCGGCGTGACGCCGTTGTTCCGCTTCATCAAGAGCGCCGGGGAGATTCGCCCGTTCATCGAGGCCGGCGGCGGCGTCCGGCTGCTGACGCACCCGACGATCTCGGATCATTTCTCGCTCGGGACCGCGTTCCAGTTCTCGCCGACCGCGGGGGTGGGCGTGCAGTTCGGCCAACGGCAACAGTATCAGGTCGGCTACCGTTTTGAACATGTGTCTAACGCGGGTATCAAAGAGCCGAATCCTGGTATAAATTTCCACCAGTTCTACGTGCAGTACAACTTCTGATCCGCACGCCCGCGCACGGCGTGCGCGTTGCCGAGGAGTCAGGCGATGGCGAAGGTGATCGATGCGATCCGCGCGCTCGAGCGCGATCGGTTCCGGGCGATGGTGGACGGCGACGGCGAGGCGCTCGGCGCGCTTTTGTCGGACAAGGTGTTCTTCGTGCACACCAACGGCAAACGCGAAACCAAGCAGCAATTCATCGACGCCATCGTCGCCGGCCGCCGCCGCTATCGCCAGATCGAAATCCAGTCGCAGGACGTGCTGCCCGTCGGCGATGAAACCTGCGTCGTCACCGGGCGTGCGTTGATCGAGATGGAAACGAACAACGGCGGCCTGGTCTTCCCGATTGCGTATACCTCCGTCCACACCCACGAACAGGGCCGCTGGAGCCTGTTCGCGTGGCAGGCGACGCGGTGCGCGACCGAGACATGAGCGCGCGTGGCGCCCGTTTTCATGTCCCTCGAAGCGGCCTTCTGGGCCGCTTTTTGCTGCCTCGTGCGGCGCGGATCGCGCGGCGCACGAGCGGTCACGCACCGCTCGCTGACGTTTGAACCCTGAAACGGAACCGGCCGTCAGGCCGCCGCGCGGCGATCCGCGCAGTGCCAGGCCGAGCGGTTGATCGCGCTGACGAGCGCATCGAGCGCGGCGCCCGCCGCATCGGCGTGCAGGCCGACGCCGTGCCGCAGCGGTGCATCGCCGACCCGGCAGCCCACCGATACCGCGATCCGCCCGTCCGTCGTGCGCGCGTGTTCGCACGAAGCAATGTCGATTGCGACGCCGGCGGCGGCCGCGAATGCCGCGGCCAAACGTCGCACGGCATCGTCAGGCGCGATATCCGCCGCGGGCGCCGTCGCGATCTCGCGGTTCCGCCAGCGTGCGCCGTTGCCGTGGCGCGCGGCCGGGCCGTCGGTCTCGAAGAATTCGCGCGCGAACAGCGCGCAGATCGCGTCGCCCGTCACTTCCTCGCCCGACGAGTCGGCAAGCGTCTGCACTGCGTGGCTGAATTCGATCTGCACGCGCCGCGTCGGCGTGAAGCCCATCCCGCGTTCGAGCAGGAACGTCGCGCCGCCCTTGCCTGACTGGCTGTTGACGCGGATCACCGCGTCGTAGCTGCGGCCGAGGTCGGCCGGGTCGATCGGCAGGTACGGCACTTCCCACGGCGCGTCGGGGCGCTGCTGCGCGAAGCCCTTGCGGATCGCGTCCTGGTGCGAGCCTGAGAACGCGGTGAACACGAGGTCGCCCGCGTACGGGTGGCGCGGATGCACCGGAATCTGGTTGCAGCGTTCGACGACGCGGCGCACCGCGTCGATGTCGGAGAAATCGAGGCCCGGGTCGATGCCCTGCGTGTAGAGGTTCAGCGCGAGCGTGACGAGATCGACGTTGCCGGTACGCTCGCCGTTGCCGAACAGGCAACCCTCGATGCGGTCGGCGCCCGCGAGCAGCGCAAGTTCGGCCGCCGCGACCGCCGTGCCGCGGTCGTTGTGCGGATGCACGGACAGCACGATGCTGTCGCGATACGCGAGGTTGCGGTCCATCCATTCGATCTGGTCGGCGAACACGTTCGGGCTCGCGGCTTCGACGGTGGCCGGCAGGTTGACGATCATCTTGTGGTCGCGGGTCGGGCGCCAGGTTTGCGCGACCGCGTCGCAGATCTCGCGTGCGAACGTCAGCTCGGTCATGCTGAAGGTTTCCGGCGAGTACTGGAAGGTCCACTGCGTGTCGGGGCGCGCGGCGGCGTGCTCCTTGATGATGCGCGTGCCGTCGATCGCGAGCGCCTTCACGTCGGCCTTCGACATCCCGAACACGATGCGGCGGAACGACGGGCAGACCGCGTTGTACAGGTGCACGATCGCGCGCGGCACGCCCTCGAGCGCGTCGAACGTGCGTGCGATCAGGTCCTCGCGCGCCTGCACGAGCACTTCGATCGTCACGTCGTCGGGAATCCGCTTGTCGTCGATCAGCTTGCGGACGAAATCGAAGTCGGTTTGCGACGCCGACGGAAAGCCGACTTCGATCTCCTTGAACCCGATCGCGACCAGCATCTCGAAGAATTCGAGCTTCTGCTCGATGCTCATCGGCTCGATCAGCGACTGGTTGCCGTCGCGCAGGTCGGTGCTCATCCAGACGGGCGCGCGCTCGATGGTGCGCGACGGCCATTTGCGGCCATTGAGGCGGACGGGCTCGAACGGACGGTACTTGTCTTGCGGATTGCGCTGCATCTTCTGGACCTCGGGTCTCAAGTCGCGAGCGAAGACGGGCGGCATGGGCGACGGTTGGCGCTGCCTCGCTCCGCGGCACGTGAGCGCGCTGCGGATGCGGATGATCTTCGCGAATCGGCCGACGGATAGACGGACGAATGCTGACGACTTCGGGTTGTAAAAACTGCGAGAGGGGTACTGCGAGGAACTGCTGGGAGGGACCGTGCGGACAGCACACGGCGCTACGACAGCCTTAGGCTAGTCGTAGCGATAGCGGCCGCGCTAGGCGGCCGGAGGTAATTCGGAGGGTGTTCGGAAAGGAACGCATGACGGCAACTCTATGCCAGGATGCGCCCGCGTGTCAAATGCCCGGCGCGCGGGGCCGGTTCGCGGGCGTGCCGTCAGCGCGCGATGCGGGTGATCTGCACGATCGTCGCGACCTGGCGGGCGACGGTGTCGGGCACCGGCACCTCGCCGCGCAATACGGCGTCCGTCCACGCGGCCGTCGTGGCCGCATCGCGCGATTCGGGCAGGGCGACGGGGGGCGCATCGGTCGACGAGCGCTCGGCCTCGATCAGCGTGTCGCACACGCCGTCGTGCAGCCAGTCGACCTGTACCTGGCGCCGCGTGTCGGCAACGGCTTCGCCCTCGGTGCCGCGCGCCAGCAGCGCGCCGCCGAGTGCGGCGTCCGGATGGTCGCGGAACAGCTGCGCGAGGCTGTCGCGGTACGGCGGATGCGTGTAGTTGACGAGCCGCAGGCCGGCCGGTGCGAACGGCTGCAGAATCTTCACGAGCGTGTGCGTCGAATTGCGCACGCCGAGCACGCGACGCATCGACAGCAGGCGGGCGATGCGCGGCGCCAGCACCTCGATCGACGCGAACGCGACGCGGCGCTCGGCAAGTGTGTCCTCGATCGCATCGTGCGACGCCGACGGCGCGAGCGACAGCGCCGAGAAGATCTCGGCGCTCGTCACGCGGCCCGGATCCTGCTCGACACCATGCACGAGCACCGGCACGCCTTCGCGTGCGAGCAGCAGTGCGAGCAGCGGCACGAGGTTCGGCTGCTTGCGCGCGCCGTTGTAGCTCGGGATCGCGACGGGGCGGAACGCCGCGTCCTGTACGTGCACGGGCTCGAACGACGCCTGCGCGGCGGCGAGCATCGCGGCCAGCTCGTCGGCGGATTCGCCCTTCAGCCGATAGGCGATCAGGATCGCGCCCAGTTCGACATCCGACACGCGCGCGTCGAGCATCGCGCGATAGAGCTCGAACGTGTCCTCGGCGGACAGCGCGCGTGCGCCGTTCGGGCCGCGGCCGATTTCCTTGATGAAGCGGGCGCACGGGAACGGGACGGCGGCGGGATCGTGGGAAGCGGTCATCGGGGCGTGGGGCGGGCGGCCGGCATCGGGCCGCGCTGTGAGCGGTGAGGAATGCCCGAGTATCGCATGGGCACGGCCGGCGCAAGCAAGGGGGCGCATCGCGGCGCGCTACACTCTGGTTCCCGGCGGTGCGCGTGCCGGCTGCGCCGCGCCCGTGCCGTTGCCGGCCGAATACGACTACGAGAGACATCCCATGAAGCTTTACAGCTATTTCCGCAGTTCCGCGTCGTACCGCGTGCGGATCGCCCTGAACCTGAAGCAGCTGCCGTTCGACTACGTTCCCGTGCACATGCTGCGTGACGGCGGCGAGCAACTGAAGGACGCGTACCGCGCACTGAATCCGGACGCGGTCGTGCCGACGCTGACCGACGGCGACGCGACGCTGCAGCAGTCGCTCGCGATCATCGAATATCTCGAGGAAACCCATCCGGAACCGGCGCTGCTGCCGAAGCAGCCGGTCGATCGCGCCTATGTGCGTGCGGTCGCGCTGCAGATCGCGTGCGAAATCCATCCGCTCAACAACCTGCGCGTGCTGAAGTACCTGAAGCACACGCTGAAGGTGTCCGAAGAGGCGAAGAACGCGTGGTACCGGCACTGGATCGAGGCGGGCTTCGAATCGCTCGAGACCCGTCTCGCGAGCGATCCGCGCACCGGCAAGCTGTGTTTCGGCGACACGCCGACACTCGCCGACGTGTGCCTCGTGCCGCAGGTGTTCAACGCGAACCGCTTCTCGATCGATACGACGCGTTATCCGACGATCCAGCGGATCGTCGACCATGCGTCGACGCTCGATGCGTTCAAGGCCGCCGAGCCCGGCGCGCAGCCCGACGCCGAATGAGCGCGGTGCGCCCGGCATGCATGACCGGGCGCGCATGAAAAAGGGCGCCCGAAGGCGCCCCGTGCGATGCGTGCCGGCGGTGTTCAGCCGAGCAGCGCGTCCGCGAATTCGACCGCGCTGAACGGCTGCAGATCCTCGACCTTCTCGCCGACGCCGATGAAGTAGACCGGCACCGGGCGCTGCCGCGCGATCGCGGCGAGAATCCCGCCCTTCGCGGTGCCGTCGAGCTTCGTGACGATGAGGCCGGTGAGGCCGAGCGCGTCGTCGAATGCCTTGACCTGCGTGAGCGCGTTCTGGCCGGTGTTCGCGTCGATCACCAGCAGCACTTCGTGCGGCGCGCCGTCGTGCGCCTTCGAGATCACGCGCTTCACCTTCTTCAGCTCTTCCATCAGGTGGAGCTGCGTTGGCAGGCGGCCGGCCGTGTCGGCCATCATCACGTCGATCTTGCGCGCGCGCGCGGCGCTGACCGCGTCGAAGATCACCGCGGCCGGATCGCCGCTTTCCTGCTGCACGACCGTCACGTTGTTGCGCTCGCCCCAGACCGCCAGCTGTTCGCGCGCGGCCGCGCGGAACGTGTCGCCTGCGGCCAGCAGCACCGACTGGTCGAAGCTCTGCAGATGCTTTGCGAGCTTGCCGATGCTGGTCGTCTTGCCTGCACCGTTCACGCCGGTGATCATCATCACGAGCGGCTGCGCGCGGCCGAGCATCAGCGACTTCTCGAGCGGCGTCAGCAATTCGACGAGCAGGTCGTGCAGCGCAGCCTTCACCTGCTGCGGGTCGGTCAGGCGGCCCGCGCGCACCTTTTCGCGTAGCGCGCCGAGCAGGTACTCGGTCGCGTCGACGCCCGCGTCGGACATCAGCAGCGCGGTTTCGAGCTCCTCGTACAGATCCTCGTCGATCTTCGTGTTGACGAAGACGCCGGTGATGCTCGAGCCCGTCTTGGCGAGCCCCGTTTTCAGGCGGGCGAGCCACGATTTCTTCGCGGTGGCGTCCTGCAGCGGCGGCGGAACGATTTCGACCGTCTCGACGACTTCGTCGCGCCCGTCGTTGGTCGGCGTGACCGTCATCACGACGGCCGGCGCGGCCGGCTGCGCGGGCGCTTGCGGCACCTCGGCCGCGGGCGGAGCCTCGACCGCGGGCGCATCGGACGGTTCGTCCGTTTGCTGCGCGTCGGCCGATTGCGATTCCGCCGGATCGGGCTCCTGCGTTTTCTTGAATCGTTTGAAGAAGCTGAACATGGTCTGACGTCGGGAAGAGGGCGGGCCGCCGCCAGAAGCGGGGCACCGGACGGGCCGTCCTGCGTTCGCGCGGGCGCGGCGCACGGCGGCCGAAACCGTGCATTTTATCAGTGCGGCGTGGCGCTCGCGTCAGTGCGCGCCGCCGCTGTGGTAACGTGCGCCTGTTTGGCGGTGCGCCCCTGCGCGCGCCCGGTCCCTCCGTCGTCGATATTCCGTATGTCCCGTTCCTCTTCCGGCCGCCCGGCGGCCCCTTCCAGCCGCGGCAAGCCGCACACGATCCGCATCATCGGCGGCGACTGGAAACGCACGCCGCTCGCGGTGCTCGATCTCGATGGCCTGCGGCCGACGCCCGATCGCGTGCGCGAGACGCTGTTCAACTGGCTCGGCCAGGATCTCGAAGGCCGCCGCTGCCTCGACCTGTTCGCGGGCACGGGCGCACTCGGTTTCGAGGCCGCGTCGCGCGGCGCGGCGAGCGTCGTGATGGTCGAGCGCCATCCACGCGCCGCGCAGCAGCTGCGTACGATCAAGGACAAGCTCGGCGCGCGTGCGGTCGAGGTCGCGGAGGCGGACGCGTTGCGGCTCGCGGCCGGGCTCACGCCGGGCGCGTTCGACGTCGTATTTCTCGATCCGCCGTTCGGCGAACCGGCGGTGCTCGATCGCGCGGTCGCGCTGGCGGCGCCGCTCGTCGCGGCGGGCGGCGCGCTGTACGTCGAAACGGGCGCGGAACTCGACCCGGCCGCGCATGATGCGCTCGCGGGCTGGGAGGTGGTGAAGCACGGCAAGGCCGGTGCGGTTCACTATCATTTGCTGCGGCGCGAAAATGATGAATAATGCGCGTTCCATACGAGGCGGCGCGCTGCAAAGGCGACGCATGCCCATCTCGGCAGTCGCGTGCGCATGGCACCGCTGCCATCCCGTTTGCGTGATGACAGGAGGAGCGACATGGTAGTCGCCGTGTATCCCGGTACGTTCGATCCGCTGACGCGCGGGCACGAAGACCTCGTGCGGCGTGCGTCGAGCATTTTTGATACGCTGGTGGTCGGTGTGGCCGACAGCCGCGCGAAAAAGCCGTTCTTCTCGCTGGAAGAACGTCTGACGATTGCGAACGAGGTGCTCGGCCATTACCCGAACGTGAAGGTGATGAGTTTCACCGGCCTCCTGAAGGACTTCGTCCGCACCAACAACGCACGCGTGATCGTGCGCGGCCTGCGTGCCGTGTCCGATTTCGAATATGAGTTCCAGATGGCGGGGATGAACCGCTATCTGTTGCCCGACGTCGAGACGATGTTCATGACGCCGTCCGACCAGTACCAGTTCATCTCGGGCACGATCGTGCGCGAAATCGCGCAGTTGGGCGGTGATGTCAGCAAGTTCGTGTTCCCGTCCGTCGAGAAGTGGCTGACCGAGAAAGTGACGGCGATGGGAGGCCCTGCCGCGTGACGCGGTGCCGGCCGGTTTCGTCGCGAAGCCGGCCGCCGGCCTGAAGAAGTGAGATCAGTATGGCTTTGATGATTACCGACGAGTGCATCAATTGCGACGTGTGCGAGCCCGAGTGCCCGAACGGCGCGATTTCGATGGGCCCGGACATCTACGTGATCGACCCGAACAAGTGCACCGAGTGCGTCGGCCATTTCGACGAACCGCAGTGCCAGCAGGTGTGTCCGGTCGAATGCATTCCGCGCGATCCGCAGCATGACGAATCGCACGCGCAATTGATGGAGAAGTATCACGCGTTGATCGCCGTGAAAGGCGACGACGCGTCGTGACCCCGTGGTGACGCGCGTGCCTGGGTTGTTCGGCACGCACGTCACGCATCCGGATCGGCGCCGCCTGGCGCCGGTTCCTTCATGTCAGGCCAGCAGCTCGCGCAACGCCGCGACGAGCGTACCGCATTCGGCATCGGTGCCGACGGTGATGCGCAGGTGCTGGTCGATTCGCGGCAGTCCGAAGTGCCGCACGAAAATTTCCCGTTCCTTCAGTTTTGCCGCGATGGCGCCCGCGTCGTGCGCGGGATGGCGCGCGAACACGAAATTCGCGGCCGACGGCACGACGTCGAAGCCGAGCGTGCCGAGCGCGTGCGTGAGCCGCGTCCGGCTGTCGATCACGCGCCGGCAGGTTGCGCTGAAATAATCGGTGTCTTCGTATGCCGCCTGCGCGGCGACTTGCGCGAGCCGGTCGAGCGGGTACGAGTTGAAGCTGTCCTTCACGCGGTTCAGCGCGTCGATCAGCGCGGCGTCGCCGAATGCGAAACCGACGCGCATGCCCGCGAGCGAGCGCGCCTTCGACGTCGTGTGCACGACGAGCAGGTTCGGGTAGCGGTCGATCAGCGCAATCGCGGACTGCGCGCCGAAGTCGACATAGGCTTCGTCGATCACGACGACCGACGACGGATTCGCGGCCGCGATCCGCTCGACATCCGCGAGCGGCAGCGCGCGCCCGGTCGGCGCGTTCGGGTTCGGAAACAGCACGCCGCCGGCATCGTCGAGATAGTCGTCGACACGGATCGAGAGGTCATCCGCGAGCGGGACGACCGTCGTCTCGACGCCGTACAGGCGTGCATAGGTCGGATAGAAGCTGTACGTGATATCGGGGAAGCGCAGCGGCCGGTCGTGCTTGAGCAACGCCTGGAATGCGTGCGCGAGCACCTCGTCGGAGCCGTTGCCGACGAACACCTGCTCGGGCTGGATGCGGTGATGGGCCGCGACCGTCTCGCGCAGTGCGCGTGCAACCGGGTCCGGATAGCGGCGCAGCGTGTCGCCGGTCGCGCCGAGTTCGCGCGCGATCGCCGCGACGACGCGTGGCGACGGCGGATAGGGATTTTCGTTGGTGTTCAGCTTGACCGGGTGTGCGAGCGCGGGCTGCTCGCCCGGCACGTAAGGCACGAGTTGCTGAACGACGTCGCTCCAGTAACGGCTCACCGCTTGGCTCCTGTCGGGCAAAGCGACCAGATTACCGCAAGTGTGCGCAGGATGGGGCGGACCGGGCCGCCCGGCGACGCCGGACGGCGCGACGGTCGTGGTGGAGCGTGCGGTCAGTTGCGATGCAGCTGCATCGTCGCGCGGTCGAGTTCGCCCTTGACGACCATCGGCATCACGGCGAGCGCGCGTTCGATCGACGCGTCGATCACGTCCTGTTCCTCGCGGCGCGGCGGCTTCAGCACGAAGTTCGCGACATCGGGCTTCGCGCCGGCGCGGGCGCTTTCCGGAATCAGGTCGCGCGGATGGCCGATGCCGATCCGCAGCCGCCAGTACTGTTGCGACGACAGGTGTGCGGTGATGTCCTTCAGGCCGTTGTGGCCGCCGCTGCCGCCGCCGAGCTTCAGCTTCACGGTGCCGGGCGGCAGGTCGAGCTCGTCGTGTGCGACGAGGATCTGGTCGGGCAGGATCTTGAAGAACTGGGCGAGCGCGACGACCGACTGGCCGGAGCGGTTCATGTAGGTTTGCGGCTCGAGCAGGTGGACTTCTTCACCGTGCAGGCGCGCTTTCGCGTAGAAGCCATGGAAGCGGCGTTCGTCGCGCAGCGTCGCGCCTGCTTCGCGGGCGAGCTGGTCGATCAGCCAGAAGCCGGCGTTGTGGCGCGTCGCGGTGTATTCCGCCCCGGGATTGCCGAGGCCGACGATCAATTTGATCATGACGTTTCGAAGGCGGCAGCCGCCGCCTGGGCGCAGAAAAAGAAAAACCCGCCGGGCAAGCCGCGGCGGGTTGCGTCGACCGTTTCGTGAAACGGATCGATGGGGCGCGTAGGCAGCCGCGTAGGCAGCCGCTTAGGCAGCCGGCGTTTCGCCTTCGGCTGCGTCCGACACGGCACCAGCCGGGACCGTCGCCGATGCGACAACCGGGTTTTCCGCGTCGACGTGCGCGACCAGCGCGACGCCCTTCGGCAGTGCGATGTCCTTCGCGTGCAGCGATTGACCGGCTTCGATCTTCGACAGGTCGACTTCGAGGAACTCCGGCAGGTCAGCCGGCAGGCACTCGATTTCGATTTCCGTCGCGACGTGCGAAACGATCGCGCTCGACAGCTTCACGGCCGGGCTGATTTCAGCGTTCAGGAAGTGCAGCGGGGCCTTCGTGTGCAGCTTCTTCTTCGCGTCAACGCGCTGGAAGTCCACGTGCAGCACCAGTTGCTTGAACGGGTGGTATTGCACGTCGCGCAGCAGAACCTGTTGCGACTGGCCAGCCACTTCGAGGTCGAGGATCGACGAGTGGAAAGCTTCCTTCTTCAGGGCGTGCCACAGGGCGTTGTGATCGAGTTCGATCTTTTGCGGGGCAGCTTCGCCACCGTAAACGATACCCGTGGTCTTACCGGCGTTGCGCAGGCGGCGGCTCGCACCCGTACCTTGCTGTTGGCGCTCGAAAGCGACGACTTTCATATGATTCTCCAATGGCTGCCCGCGACCAGGCAGTAAAACGGGGCCGTCAAATGTCGGCCCCCGATGAAGCGGACGGGGTTTCGTCTATCCCGTCCGATTGTGCAAAAAGCGAAGCGTTGCCGCTTCGCTTTCTGCGCATGCTTTGTTCAGTCGATTCGCGATCAGGATTCCGCGAACAGCGACATCACCGAATCGCCGCGGCGGATCCGCGAGAACGTTTCGGCCAGCAGGCTCGCGCTCGTCAGTGCACGGATCTTCGAGCAGCCGAGCGATTCGGCGGACAGCGGGATCGTGTCGGTGACCACCAGCTCGTCGAGTGCCGACGCGGCGATGCGGTCACCGGCGCCACCCGACAGCACCGGGTGCGTCGCGTAGGCGAAAACCTGTTTCGCGCCGCGCTCCTTCAGCACTTGCGCGGCCTTGCAGAGCGTGCCTGCCGTATCGACCATGTCGTCCATGATCACGCAGGTGCGGCCTTCGACTTCACCGATGATGTTCATCACCTCGGAGACGTTCGCCTTCGGGCGACGCTTGTCGATGATCGCGAGATCGCAGTTGAGCTGCTTCGCGAGTGCCCGGGCACGCACCACGCCGCCGACGTCCGGCGACACGACGAGCAGATCCGGGTAGTTCTGCTTGCGCAGGTCACCCAGCAGGATCGGCGTTGCGTAGATGTTGTCGACCGGGATGTCGAAGAAGCCTTGAATCTGGTCGGCGTGCAGATCCATCGTGATGATCCGCTCGACGCCGGCGATTTCCAGCATGTTCGCGACGACCTTCGCCGAGATCGCAACGCGCGCCGAACGCGGGCGGCGATCCTGACGGGCGTAGCCGAAGTAGGGGATGGCTGCAGTGATCCGGCCGGCGGATGCGCGCTTGAGCGCATCGACCATGATCATCAGTTCCATCAGGTTGTCGTTCGTCGGTGCGCACGTGGATTGCAGGACGAAGACGTCCTTGCCGCGCACGTTTTCCTGGATCTCGACCTGGATCTCGCCGTCGGAGAAACGGCTGACCATTGCTTTGCCGAGGGGGATACCAAGGATATTGACGACTTCCTGGGCGAGCGCGGGATTCGCGTTGCCAGTAAAGACCATCAGGCCATCATGGCTGTGGCTGCTCATCGTGCACCTGCTTCAGGCTTGGGCGGGAAATGCGGGAAAATTTTTGGCAGGGGAGGAAGGACTCGAACCCTCGCATGCCGGAATCAAAATCCGGTGCCTTGACCAACTTGGCGACTCCCCTACACTTAACTGACTGCTTCACCGAACTCGTGTAGGCCGTTCGGCAAAGTAAAACTTCATGACGCGAAAGCGAAGAGCGGATGCTCGTTCAGGCTCTCGGCAACTTCACCCTTCCAACTGGCGGGCAGCTTGGCTTTCGCCGCTTCTGCCTCGTGCTTGCTGTGAAACGCTGCAAACACGCTTGCTCCGGAGCCGGTCATCCTCGCGGGGGTCAAATCATACAACCTTTTAACCACCTGCGCAACTTCCGCGTACTTCCTTGTTACAACTTCCTGCATGTCGTTCCGGCCGAAGCTATCTGGCCATCCCGCATCGCTGGTTTGCTGTGCAAGAAAGTCAGCAATTGTGACGGGCTTCGTATCTCTTGTCAACAACTCATCTGAAAATATTTCAGCGGTCGGGACATGAACGCTTGGCGTCACAACCAAGAACCAGCGAGTCGGTAATTGTACCTCAGCTAATTCTTCTCCGATACCCTCTGCGAACGCATTTTTTCCAAAAATAAAAAACGGAACGTCTGCGCCGAGTTTGACCGCGAGTGACTGAAGCTCGGCGCGCGGCAGGTCGAGTCGCCACAGGCGGTTCAGTGCGAGCAGCGTCGTTGCGGCGTCGGAGCTGCCGCCGCCAAGGCCGGCCCCCATCGGCAGGCACTTGTCGATCTCGATGTCGACGCCGTGCGCGGTGCCCGTATGTGCTTTCAGCAGGTTGGCCGCGCGCACGACGAGGTCGCTTTCCTCGGGCACGCCGGGCACGTCGGTGACGCGCGCGACGCGATCGTCGTCGCGCAGCGTGAAATGCAGCGTGTCGCCCCAGTTCAGCAACTGGAACACGCTCTGCAGATCGTGATAGCCGTTCGGGCGGCGGCCGGTGATGTGCAGGAACAGGTTGAGTTTCGCGGGCGCAAGGCAATTGCGCAGCGAGCGGGTCGAATCGGTCATGCGTATGTCTGGGCTGGGCCGGTGCTCACTGGTCGAGCACGAGCTTGATGTCGAGCGGCGGGGTCGCGCGCACGAGGTTGACGCGTTTGACGCCCGTGGCCGGGGCATCCGCGTAGGCGAGGTAGTCGATCGTCCAGCCGTCCTGGCGGATCTGCTTGACGCGCGTGCCGTCGGCCGGGTCGCGCACCGTCTCCGCAGGGGTCGCGGGCGCGGCCGTGGGCAGCAGCCAGTAGCGCAGGCCCGCGAGCGGCAGTTCGAAGCCGAGCGTTTTCTGCATCAGGTCGCCGACGTCCGGCGCATATTGCGTCGGACGGTTCGGCAATTCGAGCGATGCCGCCTGCGGCGTCGATTTCACGACCGCGAGCGTCTGGCCGAGCGGGCTGCGCAGCTCGAGCGACACGTCGTCGCCGTGCTCCTGCCAGTCGAAGTTGCCATACACGTTCTGCTGCTTGCCGAGACGGTCGTCGTACTGCACCGCGAAGCGGCCATGGTAAGCGTGCGTTGCGGCGGTCTGCAGCGGCGCGCCCGTCGGCGCGCTGGCCGACGGCGGCGTGCTCGCGCAGCCGGCGAGCGCGAGCGCCGCGCCGGCTGCGGCCAGCGTGCGCTGCGCGCGGGAGGACAGGGAAAACGTCGGGAACATCTGCATCAGAGGCCGTTGATCTGGAGGCGCTTCAGCGTCTGCACGAGCGTTTCGTTGTCCGGCTCGAGCTTCTGCGCGTCACGCCACGCGGAACGCGCGTCGTCCTGCGCGCCGCTCTTCCACAGCACTTCGCCGAGATGCGCGCCGATTTCGGCGTTCGGCTGCAGTTCGTACGCGCGCCGCAGCACCTTCGCCGCGCCGGCCGTATCGCCCATCCGGTACTTCACCCAGCCGAGACTGTCCATGATGTAGGCATCGTTCGGCGCGAGCGCCATTGCCTTGTCGATCAGCTTGCTGGCTTCGGGCAGCCGCTGGTTGCGGTCGGCGAGCGAATAGCCGAGCGCGTTGTACGCCTGCGGATTGTCGGGCTGCGTGCGGATCAGCTCGCGCAACTGCTTTTCCATCGTCGTGTAGTGGCCGGTTTTTTCGGCCGCCATCGCGTAGTCGTAGCGCAGGTCGGGATCGTCCGGGAAGTCCTGGACCGCCTGCCCGAGCCGGGCCTCGGCTTCCGGATAGCGCTTCGCGGTGAACAGGATCGACGCATCGGTGCGAGCGACCACGGCGGCATCGCGCGGATCCGTGATCGGCAGGTTGTCGAGCACCTTGCGCGCCTCGTCGGTCTTGCCCTGTTTCTGCAGCAGTTGCGCGCGCGTGATCTGCGCCGGGAGATAGTGCTGGCTCGTCTGGTCGACCTTGTCGAGCCATTGCGACGCCTGCGCATCGTTGTTCTGGTCGATCGCGATCTGCGCGAGGTAGATGTAGCCCTGGCCGACGTCGAGGTTCGGCTGCTTGTCGCCGAGCTGCACGTACTGCTTCAGGTAGGCGGTGGCTTCGTCGAGCTTCTTCTGCTGGATCTTGATCAGCGCGAGCGCCATCAGCGGCGTCGGATCCTTCGAGTCGAGCTTGCGCATCGTCTCGAACTGCTTCTGCGCGTCGTCGAGGCGATCGTCGGCGAGATAGAGCTGCGACAGCGCGAGCCGCGCATCGCGCGACTTCGGATTCTGCTGAACATACTTCTCGAACGACGCGATGCCCGCCGCGCGTTCCGCAGGCCCCATCTGCGACAGCATCAGGGCCGCCGGCAGGTAGTCGGGGCGGATCTGCAGCGCTTGCTTCAGCGACTGCGCGGCGCCGTCCTTGTCGTCGACCGCAAGCTGCTGGCGCGCGATCGCGAGCTGAGCCTCGGGCCGGTTCAGGTCGTTCTTCAGCATGTCCTTCAGCACCGCGAGGCCGCCGACGCGGTCGGGGCCGCGCACGAGCAGCGCCTGCAGCGCGAGGATCGCCGGGCCGCGCGTCTCGCCGGTCGCCCGGGCCAGCTCGCGCGCGAGCATCGGCTGCGCGTCGGCCGGCTTGCCGGCGAGCACCAGCAGCGCGGCGTCGACTTGCGACGCCCGGTTCGATTCCGGTGCGTACTGGCGCCACAGGTTCGCGGCGGACAGCGCATCGGCCGGGCTCTGCGCACCGAGCGCGATCTCGGTCGCGCGCTGGGCCATGCGCGGATCGCGCGTGTCGCGGGCAAGCGCGAGGTAGGTCTGGTAGGCCGGCGCGGGCTGGTTGCGCTGGAGCGCGACCTCGGCGGCGAGCACCTGGTAGACGATCTGGCTCGTCAGCGGAACGCCGGGGAGATTCTTCTGCTCGTCCGGCATCACGTGCTCGAACGCGCCCTGCGGTTCCGCGTCGTCCGATGCCGGATCCTGCGCGTGAGCCGGGAAGGCGGTGAGGGTCCAGGCGGCGAACAGCGCGGCGCCGAGCGCACGGCGGACCGGGAAGGCACGCGCGCCGCGCACGGCGGCGGGGCGCTTCAGAAGCAGCTTCGAGGGCAGGGTCATGGAAATCCGTTCGATGTTTCAACCGATTGTAACGCGCTCGCTACAATACACGCACGATCGTGAATCCAGCCTCAGACCCGTAAAACATGCCAGAGTTGCCAGAAGTCGAAGTCACGCGCCGGGGCATCGAGCCCTTTGTCGCGGGCCGCCGCGTCGAGCGAGTCGACGTCCGTACCGAGATGTTGCGCTGGCCCGTGCCGGCAGGGCTCGCCGAGCAGTTGCGCGCGCGCGAGGTGCTCGCCGTCGAGCGTCGCGGCAAGTACCTGCTGTTCGAGGTCGACGCCGGCTGGTTCATCGTCCATCTCGGCATGACGGGCACGCTGCGCGTGCTGCCCGCCGACGGCGTGCCGGTCGCCGCCAGGCATGACCACATCGACTGGATCTTCGACGAATTCGTGTTGCGGTTCCGCGATCCGCGCCGTTTCGGCGCGGTGCTGTGGCACCCGCGCGAAGCAGGCGACGTGCATGCACATCCGCTGCTCGCGAGCCTCGGCGTCGAGCCGTTCTCGCCGGCGTTTACCGGCGCGCTGCTGCACGCGCGCACGCGCGGCCGCACCGTGTCGGTCAAGCAGGCGCTGCTCGCGGGCGACATGGTCGTCGGCGTCGGCAACATCTATGCGTCGGAGAGCCTGTTTCGCGCGGGCATCCGGCCGACGACGGCCGCCGGCAAGGTCTCGCTGCCGCGCTACGAGCGGCTGGCCGACGCGGTGCGCGCGACGCTCGCCGACGCGATCGAGCGTGGCGGCAGCACGTTGCGCGATTTCGTCGGCAGCAACGGCGAAAGCGGCTATTTCCAGCTCGACTGCTTCGTCTACGACCGTGCCGGCCAACCGTGCCGCGTATGCGGCACACCGATTCGCCAGATCGTGCAGGGCCAACGGTCGACTTATTTTTGCCCGACCTGCCAGCGTTGAAACCTCAGCGTTGAAACCTTTTTCCCCGATCAGATAACTTGAAGCCGCCCCGCATCGCCCCCGCTCCGTTCCCCGTCACGCCGCTGCATCGCACGTTCGCCACGCGCCTGGTCGCATGGCAGCGCGAGCATGGCCGCCACGACCTGCCGTGGCAGAACACGCGCGATCCGTACCGGATCTGGCTGTCGGAAATCATGCTGCAGCAGACGCAGGTATCGACCGTCATCCCGTATTACACGCGCTTTCTCGAACGCTACCCGGACGTCGCCGCGCTCGCGGCCGCGCCGACCGACGACGTGATGGCGCTGTGGGCGGGTCTCGGTTACTACTCGCGCGCGCGCAACCTGCACCGCTGCGCGCAGGCCGTCGTCGCCGAGCACGGCGGCGCGTTTCCGGCGACGCCCGACGCGTTGGCCGAACTGCCGGGCATCGGCCGTTCGACGGCCGCGGCGATCGCGTCGTTCGCGTACGGCGCGCGCGCGACGATCCTCGACGGCAACGTGAAGCGCGTGCTTGCCCGGGTTTTCGGCGTCGAGGGCTTTCCGGGCGAGAAGCGTGTCGAGAACGACATGTGGGCGCTCGCCGAATCGCTGTTGCCCGACGCCGCGAATGCGGCCGACGTGAGCGCGTACACGCAGGGGCTGATGGATCTCGGCGCGACACTGTGCGTGCGCGGCAAGCCCGATTGCGCGCGTTGCCCGTTCGCGGGCGATTGCGTTGCGCAATCGACGGGCCGCCAGCGCGAGCTGCCGGCCGCGCGGCCGAAGAAGGCGGTGCCGACACGCAAGACCTGGATGCTCGTGCTGCGCGACGGTGACGCCGTGCTGCTCGAGCGCCGGCCGCCGACCGGCATCTGGGGCGGGCTGTGGAGCCTGCCGCAAGCGGACGGCGACGCCGCGCTTGCGGAACTCGCGCGCGGCTTCGGCGGCGGCGGCACGGCGCCGCTCGCGCCGCTCACGCACACGTTTACGCATTTCCGGCTCGAGATCGAGCCTCGGCTGAGCGACATGGCCGACGGTGGCGGCCTGCCTTCGGGGGCGCGGGATGCGGATACCGCGTGGGTCCCGCTGAGCCGGCTCGACGCGTACGGCGTGCCGGCGCCCGTGCGCAAGCTGCTCGATGCGCTGAGCGGGCCGCTGTTGTAACGAACGGGAAGGGCGCGGTGCGGGCCGCGTTCGGGAGCGCGCCGGGATGCCGCTGGCGGGAAGGGGCTTCCGGCGGGTGCGACGCGCGACGGAATCGGCCGCGGGAGTTACAGCCAGCCGTGCCGGTCGAGTACGTGGTGCACGGCATCGATGCGTGCGCCGACGTCCGGAAACTCCATCAGCTTCTGCCGCGCGCGCAGGTCGAGCGGCAGCAGTTCCGCGAGGCGGTTCGACACCCAGCTCGGATCGTCGAGGCGGAACGGTTCGCCGAACGGCATTTTCTCCGGATCGGACTTCTTCAGCGCGTCGATGATGCGCTCGAGCACCTCGGCGCACGAGCCGAATTGAGCGAGCGCCTGCTCGCCTTCGAGCGGGATGTCGTCGGGCAGCGGCTCCGCGATGCCGACCAGCAGCCCGTTGCCTTCGACGCGATACGACAGCAGCTCGAAACGCTGCGTGCCGACGGCCTGCAGATAAAGCATGCCGAATTCGCCGGTGTCGCACTCGGTGATGCGCGCCATGCAGCCGATGGTCTCGGGCACCGACACGGCGCCGTCCTGCGCGACTTCGGGCCCGCTCTTCAGCAGGCACACGCCGAACGGCGCGTTGTCGCGCAGGCACGCGCGGGACATGTCGAGATAACGCGCCTCGAACACCTTGAGCGGGAGCAGCCCCCCCGGAAACAGCACCGTGTGCAGCGGAAACAGCGGCAGGTCGATCAGGGTGGTCGATAGGGAGGACATGGCGCGCGGGCGTTGGGGCGTGCGTCGCTAGGGTCGGTCGACCTCTGAGACGAGCCGCGACGACGCGTCGACATCCACTGGCGCGTCACGATGCCGCACGATCACGTTCGCCTCGCGCGCAAGGCGCGCGGCAAGCGTTTCCGCGATGAACACCGAACGATGCTGCCCGCCCGTGCAGCCGATGGCGACGGTCAGGTAGCTGCGGTTGTCATCGCGGAAGTGCGGCAGCCATTTCATCAGGAACGCATGGATGTCGTCGATCATCTGGTGGACGATCGGCAGTGCGTCGAGAAAGGCGATGACCGGTTGGTCGAGCCCGGTGAGCGGGCGCAACTCGTGGTCGTAGTAAGGGTTCGGCAGCGCGCGCACGTCGAACATCAGGTCGGCGTCGAGCGGCACGCCGCGCTTGAAACCGAACGATTCGAACATCACCATCAGGTCGTTGTTCTTCTGCTCGATGAAGCGCTTGACCCACGTACGCAGCGCGTTCGCGCGCAGCGTGCTCGTGTCGATCTGGTGGCCGAATTCGGCGAGCGGCGCGACGAGGTGGCGTTCGCGCTCGATCGCTTCCTCGAGAGACGACAGCAGGCCGACGTCCGCATCGTGCGACAGCGAGCCGGACAGCGGATGACGGCGGCGCGTTTCGGAGAAACGCTGGATCAGCGACTGGGTGCTCGCGTTGAGGAACAGCACGCGGACGTCATGCTCGCGCGACAGCTCGCGAATCAGGCCGGGCATTTCGTCGAGCGATGCGCTCGAGCGCGCGTCGATCGCGACCGCGAGCCGGTGCTGGCCGTCCTCCGCGAGGTAGCGGGCAAGTTCGGGGAGCACGTGCGGCGGCAGGTTGTCGACGCAGTAATAGCCTGCGTCTTCGAGCGCGTTCAGCGCGACGGACTTGCCTGAGCCGGAGATGCCGGTGATGAGGACGATGCGCATGGGAAGCAGAGAATCCTAACGTTTCATCATAGCACCGGCTCGACGCGTCGGCGTTGCGTGGCCGGCGCGTGCGGGTTACACCAGTTTGCCGGGGAATTGACTGTCGGGATCTTGCATCGCGAGTCGTTGCCGATCCATGAAATCGCGCAACGTGTCGATTCCGCGCAACTGCAGGATCGTGTTCCGGACGGCTGCCTCGACGAGCACCGCGAGGTTGCGGCCGGCTGCAACCTGGATCGTGACCTTGCTGATCGGCAAACCGAGCACGTCGACGGTCTGGCTTTCGAGCGGCAGGCGCTGGAATTCGCCGTCGGGGCGCCGCACGAGCTGCACGATCAGCTTCAGCTTCATTTTCCGCCGCACGGCGGTTTCACCGAAGATCGTCTTGATGTCGAGCAGCCCGAGGCCGCGCACTTCGAGCAGGTTCTGCAGCAGCGGCGGACAGCGCCCTTCGACGAAATCGGGGCCAAGTCGGACGAAATCGACCGCGTCGTCGGCGACGAGGCCGTGGCCGCGGCTGATCAGCTCGAGGCCGAGTTCGCTCTTGCCGAGGCCCGAATCGCCGGTCAGCAGCACGCCCATCCCGAGGATGTCGATGAACACGCCGTGCAGCGTCGCGCGCGGCGCGAGGATCCGCGACATGTAGAGCCGCAGGCTGTCGATCACCGCGGCGGCCGACATCGGCGTCGTGAACAGCGGGGTCGACGAGCGCGTACAGCGCAGCACAAGTTCGGGCGGGGCGGCGGCGCCGCCCGCGACGACGAGGAACGGCGGTTCGAGGGCGATCAGCTCGGCCATGTGGCGCGAGCGGTCTTCGTCGGTCTGCCGCTGGTAGTAGTCGATTTCGGCTTCGCCGAGCACCTGGATCCGGTTCGGGTGGATCAGGTTCAGGTGGCCGACGAGGTCGGCGCTCGAGGTGGCATTGCCGACGGTGTCGGCCGAAAAGCCGCGTTCCCAGCCTTCATGCCCCGTCAGCCAGCTCAGTTTCAGCGTGGCCGCGTTGTCGTCGAAGATGCTCTGGGCGTTGATGCTGGACGTATCCATGACTGCTCCGTCACTCCAATGGGCCGGTGCATGCGCGCGGCGACGGACGTCGCCATGCCGGGCCGGCGCCGGGCGGCCCTGGACGGCGGCACGTGCCGCCTCGTACGGGAAAATAATCCGCCCGGATCAACTCAAGGTTGCCACTGAGTGAGCAGGCGATGCAACTCGGCGATATCCGTTTCGTTGTGCAGACGCTCGCGCGCGTCGCGATCGGACAGCAGTTGCGCGATTTCCGAAAGGATCTCGAGGTGTTGCTGGGTGGCTTGCTCGGGCACGAGCAGGAAGATCAGGAGGCCGACCGGCTGGCCGTCGGGGGCTTCGAACGGGATCGCATCGGCGAGCCGGACGAACGCGGCGAGCGGGTGCTTGAGACCCTTGATGCGCCCGTGCGGAATCGCGACGCCCTCGCCGAGCCCGGTCGAGCCGAGGCGCTCGCGCGCGAACAGGTTGTCCGTGACGGTGCTGCGGGCGATGCCGTTCTGATTCTCGAACATCAGCCCGGCTTGTTCGAACACGCGTTTCTTGCTGGTGACTGAGAGGTCGATGACGACGTTCTCTATGGGCAGGATTTTGGCTAGGCGATTCATGTTGGCAGGCGATTGGGCGGCCTGGGGTCTCCTTGCGGCGGCAGACTGATCATCCATGTTCGGCGATATCAAGGCGTTCTGCATCGGCAATCTGCAAGGCAGCTACCGCATCCAGCGCCCCCCCGGCGATAACCGGAACATTATAGAGCACAGCTGCGTGCGTGGCGCAGCGTGGACGGACCGGTTGCACCACCGCGCGGAGTCGCAAAAAAAACGCCCGGCGAGCCGGGCGACGTGTGTGTTGCGGTGAAGGTTACTGCGGCGGCAGTTCGATCTGGTCGATCGACGGTTGAAGCTTGATCGGGTCGTGCGCGTGCGTTTGCAGGCGCTCCATGTGCTTGACGACTTGACGGTCCAGCTTGTCGATCAGCAGGTCGATCGCCGCATACAGATTACCGTTCGCGCTTTCGACGAAGATGTCCTTGCCCTTCAGGTGCAGATTGATTTCCGCGCGCTGCTGCTTGTCCTTTTCCTTGTGATTGTCGACCGAGAGGATCACAGTGCCATCGATCACCTGATCGCTATGCCGTAGCACCCGGTCCAGCTTGGTGATCACGTATTCGCGAATTGCAGGCGTGACTTCGAGATGATGTCCACTGATCTTCAGGTTCATAGTGCTTCTCCAAGCGAGTGACCACCCGGCCGCATCGAGGCGGCGCTCCGGTCGACTTGCCCATGCCGCACGAGGCGGCGTATCGCGGACAGGTCGCCCGGCCTGTTCCCCGTGTGCGCGGTGGCCGGAACACGCCCGCCGCCGGGCAGGCAGCAGGCTTAAAGAGACTTGCGCAGATTCACTGCCGGGATCTTGAGGGCTTCGCGATACTTCGCAACCGTGCGGCGCGCGACCACGAACCCCTGTTCTGCCAGCAGCTCGGCAATGCGGCTGTCCGAAAGTGGCGATTTTGGGTCTTCAGCTCCTATCAGTTGCTTGATGAGGGCTCGGATGGCGGTCGACGAGGCGGCGCCACCGGTGTCGGTCGAGACGTGAGATCCGAAGAAGTACTTAAATTCAAGCGTCCCGAACGGGGTCAGCATGTACTTCCCGGTTGTCACACGGCTGACAGTCGACTCGTGTAGGCCCAGCGTATCAGCTATTTCCCGCAAAACCAAGGGGCGCATGGCAATTTCACCGTGCGCAAAGAAGTTCTTTTGACGCTCGACAATCGCCTGCGCGACACGCAGGATCGTGTCGAATCGCTGCTGGATGTTCTTGATCAGCCAGCGTGCTTCCTGGAGCTGCTGCTTGAGCGAGCCGGCCGACGGATCGCCGCGGCTGTTGCGCAGGATGTTCGCGTAGAGGTTGTTGATCCGCAGGCGCGGCACGACCTCCGGATTGAGCTCCGCGAGCCATCCCTGGCCGGCCTTCTTCACGATGATGTCGGGCACGACGTAGTCGGCCTCGGCCTTGCCGTATGCGGCGCCGGGAAACGGCTCCAGCGAGCGGATCAGCGTGTGCGCGTCGCGCAGCGCGTCGTCGCTCGCCTTCAGGTGCTTGCGCAGCCGCGTGAAGTCACGGGCGGCGAGCAGTTCGAGATGCTGCGACACGATCTCGAGTGCGAGCGTGCGTGTCGGGGACGGATCGAGGCGCAGCAACTGCAGCTTCAGGCATTCGGATGCCGAGCGGGCGCCGACCCCGGCCGGGTCGAAGCTGTGCAGCAGCGCGAGCGCCGCGTTCAGTTCGTCGCAGTCGATTTCCAGCTCGGGCGGCAGGTCGGCGAGCACTTCGTCGAGCGTGGCGGTCAGGTAGCCGTCGTCATCGAGCGATTCGATCAGGAACATCACGAGCGCGCGATCGCGCGGGCTGGCCTGCGTGACGCGCAATTGCGCGGACAGGTGGTCGCGCAGCGACGTCGCCGCTTCCTGCACCTGCAGCGGCGGGAGGTCGTCGTCGTCGGACGCGCCGCTCGCGCGGCCGAATTCGTCGAGATTCCACTGCGGGCCGTCGTTGCCGTCGCCGGACGCGTAACCGTCGTATTCGTCCGCGCCGGCCGGTTCGTCGCGCTCGGCGCGCTCGCTCGACGAACTGCTACTGTTTGTCGCAGCGGGCTCGGTGTTCTGGGCGGGAGGCGTCTGCGCGATCAACGATCCGTCCGCTGCGACACGCAGCGGGCTCGCGATCCATTCATCGTCGTTCTCGAGCAGCGGGTTCTGCGCGACGGCCATCGCGACTTCCTGCTGCAATTCGAGCGTCGACAACTGCAGGAGCCGGATCGACTGCTGTAGCTGGGGCGTCAGCGCCAGATGTTGCGACAGGCGGAGTTGAAGGCTGGCTTTCATGGCAAGGAGGGAGTCATACCGGCAGTTTGCCACGACCCAGGCGCGTTGAGCCATCCGCGATTACGCGCGGCGCGCCGCCCGGCCGCGGGCACGGCCGCGGGCGTGGTTGCAGAGCAGGGCGCGGCCCCGCGCGGCGATGCCGGGCGGGGTGCAGCCAGCCACGAAGGGGAGTTACATCCGGAAGTGTTCGCCGAGGTACACGCGGCGCACGCTTTCGTTTTCGATGATTTCGCTCGGCGCACCGGCGGCGAGCACCGAACCGTCGCTGATGATGTATGCGTGGTCGCAGATGCCGAGCGTTTCGCGGACGTTGTGATCGGTAATCAGCACGCCGATGTTGCGCTGCTTCAGGAACTTGACGATCTTCTGGATCTCGAGCACCGCGATCGGGTCGACGCCGGCGAACGGTTCGTCGAGCAGGATGAAGTTCGGGTTGGTCGCGAGCGCGCGCGCGATTTCGACCCGGCGCCGCTCGCCGCCCGACAGCGACAGCGCGGGGTTCTCGCGCAGGTGGCCGATCTGCAGCTCGTCGAGCAGCGCTTCGGTGCGCGACGCGATCGCGTCCTTCGACAGCCGCTTGCCGTCTTCGCCGTGCTGCAACTCGAGCACCGCGCGGATGTTTTCCTCGACGGTCAGCTTGCGGAACACCGACGCTTCCTGCGGCAGGTACGACAGGCCGAGCGATGCGCGCTTGTGGATCGGCAGCAGGCTGATCGAGCTGCCGTTCAGCGAGATCTCGCCCGCATCGAGCGGCACGAGGCCGACGATCATGTAGAACGACGTGGTCTTGCCGGCACCGTTCGGGCCGAGCAGGCCGACGACTTCGCCGCTCTTCACGTCGAGCGACACGTCCTTGACGACCGTGCGCGAGCCGTAGCGCTTCTTCAGGTTGCGGACCACGAGCGAACTCGTGGTGCCGGCCGGCTGGCGGTTCGGTAGTGCGTTCATTGGCCCGGCGCCCCCTGGATCGTGGTCGACGGCGACAGCTTCGCCGGCGCGCCGTTCAGCGGCGCGGGGCCGCCGTTCTTCGGCGACAGCATCGCGCGCACGCGGCCGTTCGGGTTGCCCGGCGCGGCGACGTCCTTGCCGCCCTTCGCGGTGTAGAAGTCGCGCTGGCCGTCGTACGTGATCACGCTGCCGTGCACGGTATCGGCGACGGTCGACGTGCCCTGCAGGCGGCGCACGGTCGCGGCGGTGGTCAGCGTGGTCAGGTCCTGCTTGCCGTCGTAGTCGATGCGCTCGGCGTCGCCGTCGATGTACTCGTCGAGGCCTTCGCGCTTCTGGCGGAACGTCGCGTGTTTCTTGCCGCTGCCGAACGAGGTGGCGTACTGATAGCCTTCCGGGTCCTGGCGCACTTCGACGCGATCGCCCTTGATGATGATCGTGCCCTTCGTGATCACGACGTTGCCGGTCGCGACCGTGACCTGCTTCAGGTCGTCATAGGTCAGGTTGTCGGCCTCGACGTTGATCGGCTTGTTCTGGTCGGCCTTCTCGGCATGGGCGAGCGGCGCCAGCCCGGCCAGCGGGAGCGCCACGAGCGCCGCGGCAAGCGCGGCGCGGACGGCGCGCGCAGCGCCGCCGGAATTCTGTCGAGGGAACGGTTCGTTCATGCAGTCACGTGAGGGATGCGTCACTTGGGTTGACCTTTCGAGCCGCCGGACGTGTCCGCCGCGGCGATCGTGCCGCGCACGTTGCCGTAAAGCTCGATGACCCGGGTGACGTTGTTGTACTTCATGCCGTCGGTCGCGTTGACGAGCGACAGGCCGCGCTGAAGTTTAACCGGCTTTTCGGTCTGGATCACATCGTCATTGACGAAGATCCGGAAATGCTGGGAATCGGCCTGCATCTGCGGATCGCCGCCGCCGGCCGCGCGCAGGATGCGCGCGTCGTCGTACAAGTCGACGATCGACACGTCGCCGTTGACGATGCCGCGCTTCGCGGTGGTCGTCACGACCGGCTTGCCGGGCTGGAACGCGCGCATCGCCGGATCGGTCAGGTCGCTGTTTTCGGTGTCTTCGTAGTGGATCAGCTTCGCGGCCGTGAGCCGGTACTGGGTCGAGCCGGACTGGTCGAGCTCGGTGACCGAGAAGTTGTCCGCGAAATAGTCGGGCGTGTGGCGCTTCGGCTGCGCGGTGCCCTCGCCGGGCGGCGGCAGCGTGGCCTGCAGCAGCCACCACGTGATGCCCGCGAGCGCGGCGACCGCGACGAGCGGCAGCAGCTGGGTCCAGCGGAAATGCGTGTTCATCCGTCAGGCTCCGCAGGCGGCCGCGAGCAGCGCGTCGTAGCGGCGCTGCGCGCGCAGGATCGCATCGCAGACTTCGCGTACGGCGCCGTGGCCGCCGCGGGCCTCGGCCACCCAGTGCGCGCGGGCGATCACCTCGGGGTGCGCATTCGCGGGGGCGGTCGCGAAGCCGCAGCGCAGCATCACGGGCAGGTCGGGCCAGTCGTCGCCCATGTAGCCGCATTGGTCGGCGGCGAGGCCGAGCGATGCGATGAGATCGGCGAACACGGCAAGCTTGTTCTCGACGCCCTGGAACAGGTGCGCGATTTTCATTTCCTTCGCGCGTGCCGCGACGATTTCCGAGCGGCGGCCCGTGATTATCGCGGTTGCGATGCCGGCTTCGCCGAGCAGCTTCACGCCGTGGCCGTCGAGGGAATTGAACGACTTCATCGTGTCGCCGGCCGCTGTAAACAGCAGGCCGCCGTCGGTCAGCACGCCGTCGACGTCGAAAATCATCAGCTTCACGCGGCTCGCGCGTTCGGCCGCAGTCAGCGCTGCGCTCATCAGATCACCTTCTTCGAAAACAGGTCGTGCATGTTCAGCGCGCCGATCAGCGCGCCGTCGGCATCGACCACCAGCATCTGGTTGATCCGGTGGCGCTCCATCAGTTCCACGGCCTCGACCGCCAGGTGGTCCGGTGCGATCGTGCGCGGGTCGCGCGTCATCACGTCGGTGATCGACAACGTGCGGAAGTCGCCGTCGCGCGCGAGCACGCGGCGCAGGTCGCCGTCGGTGAAGATGCCGGCGACCTTGCCGTCGGCGTCGACCACGGCAGTCATGCCGAGGCGCTTCGCGGTGATCTGGAACAGCGCGTCCGACAGCGTCGCGTCGAGCCCGACGGACGGGACGTCGTCGCCCGAGCGCATCACGTCGCGCACGTAGGTGAGCAGGCGCCGGCCGAGCGCGCCGCCCGGGTGCGAGCGCGCGAAATCTTCCGAACCGAAGCCGCGCGCGTCGAGCACCGCAACGGCGAGCGCGTCGCCGAGCGCGAGCGCGGCGGTCGTGCTCGCGGTGGGCGCGAGGTTCAGCGGGCAGGCCTCTTTCGAGACCGCGGCGTTCAGGTTCACGTCGGCGAGCGTGCCGAGGCTCGATCCCGCGCGGCCCGTGATCGCGATCAGTTTCGCGCCGATCCGCTTCACGAGCGGCAGGATCGCGACGAGTTCTTCCGATTCGCCGGAATAAGAGATGCCGATGAAGACGTCGTCGGAGGTGACCATCCCGAGGTCGCCGTGGCTGGCCTCGGCGGGGTGGACGAAGAAGGCCGGCGTGCCGGTGCTGGCCAGCGTGGCCGCGATCTTGCGGGCGATATGCCCCGATTTGCCGATACCGGACACCACCACGCGGCCGCGGCAGCCGAGCAGCAGCGCGACGGCCTGGACGAAGCCGCCGTCGAGCTGGTCGCGCAGCGCGCGCACGGCGTCCGCCTCGATGTCGAGCACGTCGCGGGCGAGCGCGAGCGCCCGATCATCATTGATTTTCGCTATCATGCGCGGAGTATAGCAAAGGCGTTTGTTCGCCGCGCCGGGCCTTCGGACTCGTCCGATGTCGCCTGTCCACCGCCACCCTGCCGCGCCCGCTTTCCCGTGGCCCCGACGAACGAGGACGCTTTGCCCGTGATTTCCCCGCTCGAAATGACGCTCCTGCTGCTGCTGGCATCGGTGGTGGGCGTCGTCGTATTCCGTTCGCTGAACCTGCCGCCGATGCTCGGCTACCTGACCGTCGGCATCCTGGTCGGCCCGCACGCCTTCGGCATCGCGGCCGACCTCGAGCGCGCGGAGCATCTCGCGGAATTCGGCGTGGTGTTCCTGATGTTTTCGATCGGCCTCGAGTTCTCGCTGGCGAAGCTGAGGGCGATGCAGCGGCTCGTGTTCGGGCTCGGGCTGCTGCAGGTCGTCGCGACACTCGTGCTCGCGCTCGTGCTCGGCATGCTGTTCGAGCACTGGGTGCACATCACGTGGCAGGGCAGCATCGCGCTCGGCGGCGCGCTCGCGATGTCGTCGACGGCGATCGTGTCGAAAATGCTCGCCGAGCGGCTCGAGATCGAGACCGAACACGGCCGCAACATCTTCGGCGTGCTGCTGTTCCAGGATCTCGCGGTGGTGCCGCTGCTGATCGTGATCGCCGCGTTCGGCGCCGAATCGTCGAAGGACCTCGCGCTCACGCTCGGCTTCGCGGCCGTCAAGATCGTGATCGCGCTCACGCTGCTGCTGGTCATCGGCCAGCGCTTCATGACGCGCTGGCTCAACGTCGTCGCGCGGCGCCGCTCGCAGGAGCTGTTCGTGCTGAACCTGCTGCTCGTCACGCTCGGCGCCGCGTTCATCACCGACCGCTTCGGCCTGTCGCTCGCGCTCGGCGCGTTCATCGCGGGGATGCTCATTTCCGAGACGCCGTTCCGCCATCAGGTGGAAGAGGACATCAAGCCGTTCCGCGACGTGCTGCTCGGCCTGTTCTTCGTGACGACGGGGATGCTGCTCGATCCGCGCGTGATCTGGGAGCATCCGTTCCTCGTGCTCGGTTTCTTCGTCGGGCAGATCCTGTTCAAGGGGACGATGATCGCCGGGCTCGCACGGCTGTTCGGCGCGACGCCGGGTGTCGCGATGCGCACCGGCATCGGGCTCGCGCAGGCCGGGGAATTCGGCTTCGTGCTGCTGAACTTGATCCTCGACCGGCATCTCGTCGATTCGACGCTGCTGCAGGCGATCCTCGCGTCGATGCTGCTGTCGATGCTCGCCGCACCGTTCCTGATCCAGAACGCCGACCGGATCGTGATGCGGCTTTCGTCTACGGAATGGATGCAGCAGTCACTGCAGATGACGCGGATCGCGACGCAAAGCCTCAAGCAGCGCGGCCACGTGATCATCTGCGGTTATGGCCGCGCGGGCCAGAACCTCGCGCGGATGCTCGAACAGGAAGGCATTTCGTACGTCGCGCTCGACCTCGACCCCGATCGTGTGAGCGCGGCCGCGGCGGCCGGCGAATCGGTCGTGTTCGGCGACGCGGCGCGCCGCGAGTCGCTGCTCGCGGCCGGTATCCATCGCGCGGCGGCGGTGGCGATCACCTATGCGAACACGCCGTCCGCGCTGCGCGTGCTTCACCACGTACACGAACTCGAGCCGACGCTGCCCGCGATCGTGCGCACCGTCGACGATGCCGATCTCGAGAAGCTGCTCGCGGCGGGTGCGACCGAGGTGATTCCGGAGATCGTCGAGGGCAGCCTGATGCTCGCATCGCACACGCTGGTGCTGGTGGGCGTGCCGATGCGCAAGGTCGTGCGGCGCGTCGAGGAAATGCGCGACGAGCGCTACAGCCTGCTGCGCGGCTATTTCCGCGGCGCGGACGATGCGGACGACGACGACCACGAGCAGGTGCGGCTACAATCGGTGCCGGTCGATGCGCGCGCGGACGCGGTCGGGCGTTCGCTGGAAGAACTCGGGCTGTATGCACTCGGGCTCGAAGTCACGGCGATCCGCCGGCACGGCATCCGCGGCGTCGAACCCGATCCGCAGACCAAGCTGCGCGCGAGCGACATCGTCGTGCTGCGCGGGTTGCCCGAGGCACTCGCGCTCGCGGAGGAGCGGCTGTCGCGCCATCGGCGCGATCCGCCGGCCGCGGCAGCCTGAGCCGCGCATGGATTGATAACCTGACCCGTATTTATTCGAAACGGTGCCCGATCTTCGCGCACCGTTTTTTTCGGAGAGTTTCATGCCGCATTCGTCGTCGGGCGCACCGCTCGATCCGGTCGCCTTCATCCACAGCCAGATCCGCACGGTGCCCGACTGGCCGCAGCCGGGCGTGATGTTCCGCGACATCACGACGCTGCTGCAGAGCCCGAAGGCGCTGCGCATCCTCGTCGACCTGTTCGTCGAGCGTTATGTCGATGCGAAGCTCGACTACGTCGCGGGCCTCGACGCGCGCGGCTTCATCATCGCGCCGATCGTCGCGTACGAGCTGAGCGTCGGCTTCGTGCCGATCCGCAAGCTCGGCAAGCTGCCGTACAAGACGCGCTCGGAATCGTACGACCTCGAATACGGCAGCGCGACGGTCGAGATCCATGAAGACGCGTGCCGCCCCGGCGACCGCGTGATCATCATGGACGACCTGATCGCGACCGGCGGCACGATGATGGCGGGGCGCAACCTGCTGCAGCGGCTCGGCGCGGAGGTCGTCGAAGGCGCGGCGATCATCGACCTGCCCGATCTCGGCGGCTCGGCGCTGCTGCGCAACGCGGGATTGCCGGTTTATACCGTCACCGAATTCGCCGGCCACTGATCGCCGGCACGCCTGATTCCACGTTACACAGCGAGGTCTCGATGCCCAACTTCATGCTGTTTCTCGCCACGTCGATCGCGATTACGTTCGCGCCGGGTCCCGACAACCTGCAGGTGCTCGCACGCGGCATCTCGCAGGGCCGCGCGGCCGGTTTCGTCGCCGCGCTCGGCTTCACCGCCGGGATCCTGTTCCACACGACGCTCGCGGCGCTCGGCGTCGCGGCCGTGCTGCGTTCGTCGCCGGTCGCGTTCGAGATCCTGAAGCTCGCGGGCGCCGCGTACCTCGTGTGGATCGGCATCAAGGCGCTGCGCAGCCAGGGCCTCGCGAACGCGCACGAGCGCCCGCCGCAGCCGCTTGGCACGATCTTCCGGCAGAGCGTGATCGGCAACCTGATGAACCCGAAGGTCACGCTGTTCTTCGTCGTGTTCCTGCCGCAGTTCGTCGATCCGCACGGCGGGCAGGGCGTGACGCTGCAGATGTTCGAACTCGGCGCGCTGTTCATGCTGCAGACGGCCGTGGTTTTCTCGCTGTTCGGCGTCGGCGCGGGCATGATCGGCGCGTGGCTGAAGCGCCGCCCGAAGGCCGGCGTGTGGCTCGACCGGATCGCCGGTGCGACGTTCATCGCGATCGGCATCCGCGTGGCGCTGAAGGACTGACGACGATGACGTTTCCGTGCATTGCGGCCGCGCGCCGTTTCGACCCGGCTGCGCACCTGCGTTTCGAGATGGCCGGCCAGGCGGTCGGCTGGGTGCGCCGCCAGGATGTCGCGATGCTCGCCCGCTGGCCCGACGTGTTCGAGCTGACTGACGAGCGCGTCGTGCTGTCGTCGCGCTACGACTCGGTCGACGCACGCAGCATGGCGCTGGCGAGCGCCATCGGCGCGCTCGCGGCCGATGGCGCGATTCCCGGCTGGCGCGACGAGATCTACGCGATCCGCAACCGCTTCGACGATCCGCCGCTCGCGTACATCGAGCGCGCCGCGTCGCGCTTCTTCGGCACGCAGACTTACGCGGTGCATCTGAACGGCATCGTAGAATATGCGGTTGCGCCGGGCGAGTCGTCCGCCGCGGCCGTCCCGCAGATGTGGCTCGGCCGCCGCAGCGAGACCAAGGCAACCGACCCCGGCATGCTCGACAACGTCGTCGCGGGCGGGATCGGCTGGGGCCTGGGCGTTCACGAGACGCTCGCGAAGGAATGCTGGGAAGAAGCCGGCATTCCCGCCGAGCTGGCCGCGCGCGCGATCGCGGGCCGCGCGGTGCAGGTGCTGTGCTCGCTGCCGGAAGGCACGCAGTCCGAACTGATCTTCGTGTACGACCTGCCGCTGCCGCGCGACTTCGCGCCGCGCAACCAGGACGGCGAAGTGGCCGAGCACCTGCTGGCCGGCGTGCCCGAGGTGATCGGCTGGCTGCGCGCCGGCCGCGCGACGATGGATGCGAGCCTCGCGACGCTCGACACGCTGCTGCGCCACCGCTGGATCCCGGCGGCCGACGCGGCGGGCATCGACGCCCTGTTCGCACCGGCCGCGTGACGCGTGCCGCGCACGCAGTCCGGCGGCGCGAACGGGCAATTTGACGAATACGGAAACGAAGGGAGTAGCGGTCATGCCGACCGATCACAGCTTTATCTTGAAACTGTCGTGCCCCGACCGGCACGGCATCGTCCATGCGGTCTCGGGCTTCCTGTTCGAGCGCAGCAACAACATCCTCGATTCGGCGCAGTTCGGCGACAGCCGCACCAGCGAATTCTTCATGCGCGTGCACTTCGAGCAGGACGGCGGCGGCGCGGATGCCGCGACGGCGCTCGACACGCTTCGCAAGGAATTCGCGCCGCTCGCCGAGCAGTTCTCGATGCGCTGGGAACTGCATGACGCGGCCGTGAAGCCGCGCGTCGTGATCATGGTGTCGAAGATCGGCCACTGCCTGAACGACCTGCTGTTCCGCTATCGCACCGGCCAGCTGCCGATCGAGATCCCGGCGATCGTGTCGAACCACAAGGAGTTCTACCAGCTCGCCGCGAGCTACAACATCCCGTTCCATCACTTTCCGCTGATCGGCGGCTCGTCCGATGCCGCGAAGGCCGCGCAGGAAGCGCGCGTGCTGGAAGTGATCGACGAGCACCAGGCCGATCTCGTCGTGCTCGCGCGCTACATGCAGATCCTGTCGCCGAACATGTGCGAACAGCTCGCCGGGCGCGCGATCAACATCCACCATTCGTTCCTGCCGAGCTTCAAGGGGGCGAAGCCTTATTACCAGGCGTTCGATCGCGGCGTGAAGCTGATCGGCGCGACCGCGCACTACGTGACGACCGATCTCGACGAAGGCCCGATCATCGAGCAGGAAGTCGAGCGCGTCGACCACAGCATGACGCCCGACCAGCTGACCGCGATCGGCCGCGACGTCGAGTGCGTGACGCTCGCGCGTGCGGTGAAGTGGCACGTCGAGCACCGGATCGTGCTGAACGGGACGAAGACGGTCGTGTTCCGCTGATTCGCCAGCGCAGGCCCGTTACAAGCAAAAACGCCGCACCCTTTACGGGGCGCGGCGTTTTTTGTTGCTTGAGCGCGCCGGCTGCTTCAGATCAGCCGCAGCAGGTACAACTCGCGCTTCAGGTACGCATAGAAGATCGGCGCGGCGATCACGCCGGGCAGCCCGAACGCGGCTTCCATGATCAGCATCGCGAGCAGCAGCTCCCACGCGCGCGACTCGATCTGGCCGCCGATGATCTTCGCGTTCAGGAAGTACTCGAGCTTGTGGATGACCACGAGGAACGCAAGCGACGCGATCGCGGTGCCCATGCTGACCGACAGCGACACGGCGACGATCAGCGTGTTCGAGATCAGGTTGCCGATCACGGGCAGCAGGCCGACGATGAACGTGACGAGCACGAGTGTTTTCGACAGCGGCAGCCGCTGGTGGAAGATCGGCAGCGCGACGAGCAGGTAGATGCCGGTGAACACCGCGTTGATCGCCGAGATCTTGATCTGCGCGAACACGATCCGGCGGAATGCGTCGGCGAAGCGCGACACGCGCGTGACGAGCGCGGTGGACAGCGGCCGGCGCACCTTGCCGTGCTCGACGCCGATCGCGATCATCGCGCCGATGATCATCCCGAACAGCACGTGGCCGAAGCCGCGCGCGACGCTCTTGCCGCTTTGCTGAAGCTGGTCCATGTGCGAGTGCATCAGCACGGCGGCCTTCGTCTTCATCTGCTCGACGTCGACGGGCAGCAGGTTCGCGATCCAGGCCGGCGTGCGCGCGCGGGTCTGCTCGACGATCTGCATCAGCTGGTCGAGCAGGCTCTGCAGGTTCGGCACCGTGCGTTCGAAGTGTTCGATGATGCCGATCGTCAGGCCCGTCAGCGCGCCGACGATCGCGATGGCCAGCAGCACGACGGCGACCCAGCGCGCGCGCATGCTTGTGGTGTGACGTTCGATCACGGGGGCGATCGTGTGGATCAGCTGGTAGACGAGCAGGCCGGCCAGCAGCCCGCCGAGCAGCTTGAGCTCGATCACGAGCCACATCGCGAGGATCGCAAACACATAGCTGCCGATCTCGAGTGCCGACAGCTTCGGCAGGCTGAAGTCGCTCGTCAGCCGCACGCTGCGCAGGTGCGGTTCGCGATTCTGCGTATCGCGAGACGAGTCTGGTTGCTTCTCCATCGTGGATTCCTGTCGTTCGTGTGTCATGCCGCGGAATGCGCGGCAGAGCCGTGTTCGCCCGGCGCCGCACCGGATTGGTGCGTACGGCGAACCTTACGACCGTAAAGTATAGCCGCCATTATGGGCCGCAACGGGGCCGTTTGGCGCATGGTGTAAACGCAGAAGGGAAAACGAGAGGAGGCCGGTTGCGCGGTGCGCAGAAGCGCGCGCGGCCGGGCGGCCGCGCGCGGGAGGGGCAGGGCGGTGCGAAGCGTCAGCCCGCCGCGACCTTGCGGGTCGGGCGCTTGAGCAGCGGTGCGAGGTACTTGCCGGTAAAGCTCGCTTTCGTCTTCGCGACCTGCTCGGGCGTGCCCTGCGCGATGATCTGGCCGCCGCCGGCACCGCCTTCGGGGCCGAGGTCGATCACCCAGTCGGCCGTCTTGATCACGTCGAGGTTGTGCTCGATGATCACGACCGTGTTGCCCTGGTCGCGCAGCCGGTGGATCACTTCCAGCAGCAGTGCGATGTCGTGGAAGTGCAGGCCGGTGGTCGGCTCGTCGAGGATGTACAGCGTGCGGCCGGTGTCGCGCTTGGAGAGTTCGAGCGACAGCTTCACGCGCTGCGCCTCGCCGCCCGACAGCGTGGTGGCCGACTGGCCGAGGCGGATGTAGCCGAGGCCGACGTCGAGCAGCGTCTTCAGCTTGCGCGCGATGACCGGCACCGCGCTGAAGAACGCGTACGCGTGCTCGACGGTCATGTCGAGCACTTCGCTGATGTTCTTGCCCTTGTACTGCACTTCGAGCGTTTCGCGGTTGTAGCGCTTGCCGTGGCACACGTCGCACGGCACGTAGACGTCCGGCAGGAAGTGCATCTCGACCTTCAGCACGCCGTCGCCCTGGCACGATTCGCAGCGGCCGCCCTTCACGTTGAACGAGAAGCGGCCCGGATCGTAGCCGCGTTCCTTCGAGGTCGGCACGCCCGAGAACAGCTCGCGGATCGGCGTGAACAGGCCCGTATAGGTGGCCGGGTTCGAGCGCGGCGTGCGGCCGATCGGCGACTGGTCGACGTTGATCACCTTGTCGAAGTGCTCGAGGCCCTCGATCGCCTCGTGCGGCGCCGGTTCGGCCGACGAGCCGTACAGGTGGCGCGCGACCGCGTGATACAGCGTGTCGTTGATCAGCGTCGACTTGCCGGAGCCCGACACGCCGGTGATGCAGGTCAGCAGGCCGACCGGCAGCTCGAGATCGACGTGCTTCAGGTTGTTGCCGTGCGCGTCGACGATGCGCAGCATCCGCTCGGGATCGGGCGCGAGCCGCTCGTCCGGGTACTCGATCGTGCGCTTGCCGACCAGGTACTGGCCGGTGAGCGACTGCGGGTTCGACTGCACCTGCTTCGGCGTGCCTTCGGCCACGATCACGCCGCCGTGCTCGCCGGCGCCCGGGCCCATGTCGACGACGTAGTCGGCCGTGCGGATCATGTCCTCGTCGTGCTCGACGACGATCACCGAGTTGCCGAGGTCGCGCAGGTGCTTGAGCGTCGCGATCAGGCGGTCGTTGTCGCGCTGGTGCAGGCCGATCGACGGCTCGTCGAGCACGTACATCACGCCCGTCAGGCCCGAGCCGATCTGCGACGCGAGCCGGATGCGCTGCGCCTCGCCGCCCGACAGGGTCTCGGCGCTGCGCTCGAGCGACAGGTAGTCGAGGCCGACGTTGTTCAGGAACGTCAGGCGCGCGACGATTTCCTTGATCACCTTGTCGGCGATCTCGCGCTTCGCGCCTTCGAGCGTCAGGCCGTCGAAATAGCCGAGCGCGTCGCGCAGCGGCCAGCCGCTGATTTCATAGATGCCGCGCGCGTGGTCGCCGGTGCCGATGCGCACGTGGCGCGCTTCGCGGCGCAGGCGCGTGCCTTCGCACGCCGGGCACGGCTGGTTGTTCTGGTACTTCGACAGCTCTTCGCGCACCGCGACCGAGTCGGTCTCGCGGTAGCGGCGCTCGAGGTTCGGGATGATCCCTTCGAACACGTGCTCGCGGATCGTCGTGCGGCCGTGCTCGTTGATGTACGAGAACGGGATCGTCTGCTTGCCCGAGCCGAACAGCAGCACCTTCCGGATCTTTTCCGGCAGGTCCTCGAACGCGGCGTCGATGTCGAATTCATAGAAAGCCGCGAGACTCTGCAGCATCTGGAAGTAGAACTGGTTGCGGCGGTCCCAGCCTTTCACGGCACCGGCCGCGAGCGACAGCGACGGGTGCGCGACGACCCGCTTCGGGTCGAAGAACGTGATCTGGCCGAGGCCGTCGCATTCCGGGCACGCGCCCATCGGGTTGTTGAACGAGAACAGGCGCGGCTCGAGCTCCTGGAGGGAGTACGAGCAGATCGGGCACGCGAACTTCGAGCTGAACAGGTGTTCCTTGTCGGTATCCATCTCCAGCGCGATCGCGCGGCCGTCGGCGAGGCGCAGCGCCGTCTCGAACGATTCGGCGAGGCGCTGCTTCATGTCCGGGCGCACCTTGAGGCGGTCGACGACGACGTCGATCGTGTGCTTGTCGTTCTTCTTCAGCTTCGGCAGCGATTCGACTTCGTAGATCTTCCCGACGCCTTCGTTCGCGGTGCCGCCGCCCGAACGGACGCGAAAGCGCACGAAACCCTGCGCCTGCATGTCCTCGAACAGCTCGGCGTGCTCGCCCTTGCGGTCGGCGACGACGGGCGCGAGGATCATCAGCTTGGTTTCCTCGGGCAGCGCGAGCGCCGCGTCGACCATCTGCGACACGCTCTGCGCCTCGAGCGGGATCTCGTGGTCGGGGCAGTACGGCGTGCCGACACGTGCGTACAAAAGTCGCAGGTAGTCGTGGATTTCCGTGACCGTGCCGACGGTCGAACGCGGGTTGTGGGACGTCGCCTTCTGCTCGATCGAGATCGCGGGCGACAGACCCTCGATCAGGTCGACGTCGGGTTTCTCCATCAGCTGCAGGAACTGGCGGGCATACGCGGACAGGCTTTCGACGTAGCGGCGCTGGCCCTCGGCATAAAGGGTGTCGAACGCGAGCGACGACTTGCCCGACCCGGACAACCCGGTAATCACGATCAGCTTGTGGCGCGGCAGGTCGAGATTGACGTTTTTCAGGTTGTGGGTACGTGCCCCACGGATACGGATCTGTTCCATGAACCTGGCGAAAATGGAGGGAACCAAACCTGCTACTATAACGGCTTTTCGAGGCCGTCGTTTGGGGCCCCCGGCCTTGGCCGCAGGTGGCAGCAAGGCGGCGCCTGCGCCGGGAAAGCGGCCGCGCCGCGCGGTTCCGGGTAGCCCGCGGGCTGCCTGAATCCTGCCCCCGACGTGTCGCCCGCCAAGCCTCCCGGGCCGCTGGTCCTGATCTTCCGCCGCCCGGTGTCGGGCGGTCATCCCGATCATTCGAAATTCATTCCCGATGTCCAATCCGTCTGCCACGTCTTCCCGCATGACTGCGCCCGAATTGCGCGCGACCACGTCGCTCGCGGCGATCTTCGCGCTGCGCATGCTCGGCCTGTTCATGATCATGCCGGTGTTCTCGGTCTACGCGAAAACCATCCCGGGCGGCGACAACGTGCTGCTCGTCGGCATCGCGCTCGGGGCCTACGGCGTCACGCAGTCGCTGTTCTACATCTTCTACGGCTGGGCGTCGGACAAGTTCGGCCGCAAGCCGGTGATCGCCACGGGCCTCGTGATCTTCGCGATCGGCAGCTTCGTCGCCGCGTTCGCGCACGACATCACGTGGATCATCGTCGGCCGCGTGATCCAGGGGATGGGGGCGGTTTCGTCCGCGGTGCTCGCGTTCATCGCCGACCTGACCTCCGAGCAGAACCGCACGAAGGCGATGGCGATGGTCGGCGGCTCGATCGGCGTGTCGTTCGCGGTCGCGATCGTCGGTGCGCCGATCGTGTTCCACTGGGTCGGGATGAGCGGGCTGTTCGCGATCGTCGGCGTGCTGTCGATCCTCGCGATCGGCGTCGTGCTGTGGATCGTGCCCGACGCGGCGAAACCCGTGCACGTGCCCGCGCCGTTCGCCGAGGTGCTGCACAACGTCGAGCTGCTGCGCCTGAACTTCGGCGTGCTGGTGCTGCACGCGACGCAGACGGCGCTGTTCCTCGTCGTGCCGCGCCTGCTCGTCGACGGCGGCCTGCCGGTCGCCGCGCACTGGAAGGTCTACCTGCCGGTGATGGGGCTCGCGTTCGTGATGATGGTTCCGGCGATCATCGTCGCGGAAAAACGGGGCAAGATGAAGCCGGTGCTGCTCGGCGGCATTCTGGCTATCCTGATCGGCCAATTGCTGCTGGGCAGCGCGCCGCATACCATCCTGATTGTGGCGGCGATCCTGTTCGTCTACTTCCTCGGTTTCAACATCCTGGAAGCGTCGCAGCCGTCGCTCGTGTCGAAGCTCGCGCCCGGTTCGCGCAAGGGCGCGGCCACGGGTGTCTACAACACCACGCAGTCGATCGGGCTCGCGCTCGGCGGCATCGTGGGCGGCTGGCTGCTGAAGCACGGGGGCGCCAACACGGTGTTCTACACGTGCTCGGGGCTCGTTGCCGTGTGGCTTATAATCGCGGCCAGCATGAAAGCGCCGCCGCGCAAGGCCTGAACTTACTTCGGGCAGGCACCGGCGGCGTTCGCCGGCTTGCCCGGCGGGCCGCACCGGCAGCGTGAGCGGGCGGCCCGGCATCGAATTTACTGGAGAAACACATGGCATCCGTCAACAAGGTCATCCTCGTCGGCAATCTCGGCGCCGATCCTGAAGTCCGTTACCTGCCGAGCGGCGACGCGGTTGCGAACATCCGTCTCGCGACGACCGACCGCTACAAGGACAAGGCCAGCGGTGATTTCAAGGAAATGACCGAGTGGCATCGCGTCGCGTTCTTCGGCCGTCTGGCGGAAATCGTCAGCGAATACCTGAAGAAGGGTTCGTCGGTCTATATCGAAGGCCGCATCCGCACGCGCAAGTGGCAGGGCCAGGACGGCCAGGATCGTTACTCGACCGAAATCGTCGCCGACCAGATGCAGATGCTCGGCGGCCGCGGCGGTGCGGGCGGCGGCGGTGGCGGCGGTGACGAAGGCGGTTACGGCGGCGGCTACGGTGGTGGCGGCGGCGGCGGTCGCGGCGAACAGATGGAACGCGGCGGCGGCGGTCGTGCCGGCGGCGCGGCGCGTGGCGGTGCTGGCGGCGGCGCGCAAAGCCGTCCGAGCGCACCGGCAGGTGGCGGCTTCGACGAAATGGACGACGATATCCCGTTCTGATTTCCCGTATCCGAGAAATGTAAAGATCAACCCCGCCCTCTGGTGGGGTTTTTCTTTTTGTATTCGCGATTCCGCGAATTTTCCTTCCCCGCAAGACGGAAGCCGAGACCCGGCCGGCAGGAACCAGGGGGGGGCTACGAACCCCCGAACCCGACAGCTGGCTCGATTTTTGAGCCTGCATCGTGAGCGGTGCGGTTCAGCGATTTCGTTGTGGATTTCTTCATTCCCGTGAGAAATTCCATATTTATCGAGACAGCTCCCGCGGATAGAGTGCGTTGTCGGCGCTGAATGTGATCGCAGATGCAGCCGGCCCAAGTCAACTTTTATCAGGATGCCGAATCGATGCTTGAGCTCAAACGAAGCGACCTGAACCAGGTCAGTGGCGCTTTTTCGTGTCAACTTAATCCGGCACCCATCAACTGGGCGGCGGTTGGTGGGGCAGCCCTGGTGGGCGCCGCCCGTGGCCCGCAAGCAGCACTTCTGAGTGGCGCGGGCGCGTTCCTCGGACAGGCCTGGATCTGCAAGTTCTGAATATCGACGGGCAGTTTTGCCTGTCCGTAGGGTGTGTGCGAGCATTTCGATGCTCGCACGCCTGTCGTGTTCGATGTATTGAAATGTCGGGAGTCGTCATGCATTTTCGTGATTTGCGAAGCCCGGTCAGGAAGTTCTTGAGGTACGGCCTTTATCCCGAGCGCTTCAGCAAGGAGTTCGGCGATGGATGGTTTGCCGTCTTGCTGGGTGCGTTCGGCAGAACGCTTCCGATGTCGGTCGGGGTGGCCGCGTTGAGCAGTGTCGTGGCGCCGGGCGTGCTCACGACGGGGCGTCTGGCATTGACGTCGGCAATCCTGTTCGGACACAGCGCCTACCTGGAGTGGCATTTGATTCGCCGGTCCCGACGCGAAGGGGACTAGGATGTGTTCGCACTAACGAAGGGCTTCGACGATCAAGGCGAAGTTGATAAAGGCAGTGAACATCAGATCGAGTTTGTCGACGCGGGAAGATGCGACGAAAGCCCTTCAATCGACGGAACGGCCCCCCGACTTCGTTGCGACGTTTGTACAACTCCCGGTCGTACTCCCAAGGCTCAACGTGTGTGCTCAACGGAGGAACGACGGGGATGAAGCCGAGATCGAGCGCGAGTTGTCGGGTTTCGTTGCCTTCGTACGCCTTGTCCATCAGCAGGTGCAGCGGCCGATTCGGCGCTTCCAGACGTTCGAGCAGTGCTCGTCCGTGCGGCGCGTCGCCGGCCGAGCGCCTGGTTCCTTTTCATTGATGTCCTTGTCCCTCGCAATCCAGACGAACCGTGGCTGACGAACTTCCCGACCTCATCGCTCCGTATCTCGACGTGTTGTTCTGCGGGATCAATCCCGGCCTGACCGCTGCGGCAACAGGTCATCACTTCGCCGGGAGAAGCAACCGCTTCTGGCGCGTGATCCATCTCGCAGGCTTCACACCGGCGGAAATTTCGCCGCAGGACGATCGCGCGATACTCGGCCATGGCTGCGGCCTGACGGCGGTGGTGAAGCGGCCGACCGCAAGCGCCGATCAGCTTTCGCGCGCGGAATTCATCGCCGCGGCCGCGGGGTTCGAGCAAAAGGTGGCGCGTTATCGGCCGCGCTTCGTTGCCTTTCTCGGCAAGGCGGCGTACTCGGCGCTTTCCGGCCAGCGTGAGGTCGGGTGGGGATTGCAGCCGGCCCGCATGGAGGGGGCAAGTGTCTGGGTGCTGCCCAATCCCAGCGGGAGAAATCTCGCGTTCGGCCTCGACGATCTTGTCGACGCCTACCGTCAACTGCGCCTGCACGCGAAGGCCGGTTCCGGTCTTCAACCGGAGAGGCGGGATGCGGCGCGGTGAACCCGCGCCTGCGTGGCCGGGCGCCGTGCTGCCCCGCGCGTTCTTCGACCGCGTGGCCACCGACGTCGCGCCGCAACTGCTCAACAAGATCCTCGCGGCCGCGGACGGCCGGGCAGGGCGGATCGTCGAAGTGGAAGCCTATGCCGGCGCGATCGACCCGGCCGCGCATACCTATCGCGGCAAGACGCCGCGCAACGCGACGATGTTCGGGCCGCCGGGGCACCTGTACGTCTATTTCACCTACGGCATGCACTGGTGCTGCAACTGCGTGTGCGGCCCGGACGGCACGGGGACGGGCGTGCTGATCCGTGCGCTCGAGCCGCTGCACGGGATCGAACGAATGCGTGCGGCCCGGCCGCCGCAGACGCGCGATCGCGACCTGTGCCGCGGGCCGGCGCGGCTGACCCAGGCGATGGGCATCAGTGGTGCGCAGGATGGCGTCGATCTCGTCGCTGCGCGCGAAGGATTCGCGATCGTCGACGACGGTGCGGCGCCGCCCGCGAACCTGGCGGGCGAGCCGCGCATCGGCATTCGCGTCGGCATGGACTTCCCGTGGCGGTGGTGCGTGCCCGGCAGCCGGTACGTGTCGGGGGCGCTGCCGCGCACCTGATGCGTGCCGTACACAAGTCGCACGCAATTCGACCTGCGTCACGCGGTCGCCATTATTGACCGGCTAAGCTGCTCTTTTCGACGTTCGATCGAGGGGGCACCATGCGGCGGGTCGTATTCAACCAGAAGGGCGGCGTGGGCAAGTCGACGATCGTCTGCAACCTGGCGGCGATCAGCGCGAGCGAAGGATTGCGCACGCTCGTCATCGACCTCGACGCACAGGCGAACTCCACGCGCTACCTGCTCGGCGACGCCGCGGCCGACGCGCAGCCGGGTGTCGCCGATTTCTTCGAAACCGCGTTGACCTTCAACTTCCGTCCGGTCGACGTCGCATCGTTCATCCATCCGACCCCGTTCGAAGGGCTCGACGTGATGCCCGCGCATCCGGATCTCGACACGCTGCACGGCAAGCTCGAATCGCGTTACAAGATCTACAAGCTGCGCGATGCGCTGAACGAGCTCGATGCCTACGACGCCGTGTACATCGACACGCCGCCCGCGCTGAATTTCTATACGCGCTCGGCGCTGATCGCGGTCGAGCGCTGCCTGATCCCGTTCGACTGCGACGATTTTTCACGTCGCGCGCTGTACACGCTGCTCGAGAACGTGAAGGAGATCCAGCAGGACCACAACGCGACGCTCGAGGTGGAAGGGATCGTGATCAACCAGTTCCAGCCGCGAGCGAGCCTGCCGCAGCGGCTCGTCGACGAACTCGTCGAAGAAGGGCTGCCGGTGCTCGCGTCGAAGCTGTCGGCCTCGGTGAAGATCCGCGAGTCGCATCAGCAGTCCAGGCCGGTGATCCATCTGGAGCCCGGGCACAAGCTTGCGCAGGAGTTCCTCGCGCTGCATCGCGAACTGGCCGGCTGATCTTCCGCGCCTGCCGGACCCCGCACGCGGCCGCATCATGCGGCCGTTTTCTTTATTGCGACCCGCAATTCGTCCGATCATTGATTTCGTCATTAATAATCCCGGAAACGATTTCATAATAAATCCGGAAAAAACGATTACATAGGCGACTGCTCCATTTTCAATGTGCGCCGGTTTTCTAATAAACGGAATAATGAATTGGTAAATGTTGCGCGACGTCATGATCGGCTATCCTGTAAAAAGGTAAAAACGCATTGTGGGACAGAGTGAAGCGCCGCCCCGTCTGCGATGTCGGCGCATCATGGGTTCCAGCGGTCGCTCGGGATTGGATTAGGGGTTTACACCTAGCATTAATGCCATTTAATTGACAATTAATCGATCTAGAATGGGCTCCTTCAACCTCCCGTACTCAAACAAGTGACGGGTTGTCAATAAGGAAGTCTGCTATCGAACCGGCTTCCGATTTTCCTTACGTCGTCTCTCGCATTGCCAACAGGAGCGTGCCCGATGTCCGTATTTGCCCCCGAAAAACTCAACGCCGATTATCAGTCCGGTATCGCCGCGTGGTTTGCGATCGCCCGTCCGGCTATCCAAGGTTTCGAGGCTGTCGTCGAACTCAACCTGCAAGCGGCCCGGACGGCGCTCGAGGAATATGAGGACAAGCTGAAGAACGCGTTCAACAGCAGCAATCCGGCCGCGGGCTTCGCGCAACAGATCGCCGTGCCGCAGGAAGCGGCCGGCAAGGCCGTGTCCTATGGCCGCCACCTGTTCGACATCGCGGTGTCGACGCAATCCGAATGGGCAAAGGTCGCGCAAGCCCAATACGAACAGAACGACAAGCGCCTGAAGGACGTGCTGGGCGAGCTGTCGAAGCACGCGCCGGCCGGCTCGGCGCCGGTGGTGGCCGCGCTGAACTCGGCGTTGTCCGCGGCGACCGCCGCGGCCGACTCCGTACGCGCAGCGACGGGGCAGGCGATCGAAGCCGCCCAGAGCGGCTTCGACGCGGTCAGCGAAACGGCAACGCGTGGTGCGAAGCAAACGGCGGCCGCAGCGCGCAAGGACGCCGCGGCCGCCCGCGAATCGGCTGCGTGATCGCGTAGCCGCGCAAGCATGTGTCGCGCACGGGCGCGACACGATTGATCGGCGCCGGATGGCGCCGGACGCCGCGTGTGCCGCGCGGTGTCCGGCTCGCGTCTGGTCTGCCGCAACGCGCCGGTGACCCGGCGAGCCGTGCTGGTGTGCCGCCCGTGCGAACGGGTGTGGTTCGCCGTACGGAGGCATGCGACCGCTACCGCGCCGGATGGCCCGGGGGCGCGTTCGCCGGCCGAGACCGGCTCGCACCGGCGTCGGAACGACGAACTGATTTCAATGCAGGAACTGGACATGACGGACGTAGTGATCGTATCGGCCGCGCGGACCGCGGTCGGCAAATTCGGCGGTTCGCTTGCGAAGATTGCGGCGCCCGAACTGGGCGCGACGGTGATCCGCGCGGTGCTGGAGCGCGCGGGCGTGAAGCCCGAGCAGGTGAGCGAAGTGATCATGGGCCAGGTGCTGACGGCCGGCTCGGGACAGAACCCGGCGCGGCAGTCGCTGATCAAGGCCGGGCTGCCGACGGCAGTACCGGGGATGACGATCAACAAGGTGTGCGGCTCGGGCCTGAAGGCCGTGATGCTGGCGGCGAACGCGATCGTCGCGGGCGACGCGGACATCGTGATCGCGGGCGGCCAGGAGAACATGAGCGCGTCGCCGCACGTGCTGCCGGGCTCGCGCGACGGCTTCCGGATGGGTGATGCGAAGCTGGTCGACACGATGATCGTCGACGGCCTGTGGGACGTGTACAACCAGTACCACATGGGCATCACGGCGGAGAACGTCGCGAAGGAATACGGGATCACGCGCGAAGAGCAGGACGCGTTCGCGGCGCTGTCGCAGAACAAGGCGGAAGCCGCGCAGAAGGCCGGGCGCTTCGACGACGAGATCGTGCCGGTGTCGATCCCGCAACGCAAGGGCGAGCCGCTGCAGTTCGCGACCGACGAATTCGTGCGTCACGGTGTGACGGCGGAATCGCTGGCGGGGCTGAAGCCGGCGTTCTCGAAGGACGGCTCGGTGACGGCGGCGAACGCGTCGGGGCTGAACGACGGCGCGGCGGCGGTGCTGGTGATGTCGGCGCAGAAGGCGGCGGCGCTGGGTCTGACGCCGCTGGCGCGGATCAAGGCGTACGCGAACGCGGGCGTGGATCCGAGCGTGATGGGCATGGGCCCGGTGCCGGCCTCGCGCCGTGCGCTGGAGCGCGCGGGCTGGACGCCGGGCGACCTGGACCTGATGGAGATCAACGAAGCGTTCGCGGCGCAGGCGCTGGCGGTGCACAAGCAGATGGGCTGGGACACGTCGAAGGTGAACGTGAACGGCGGGGCGATCGCGATCGGTCACCCGATCGGCGCGTCGGGCTGCCGGATTCTGGTGACGCTGCTGCACGAGATGGCCAAGCGTGACGCGAAGCGCGGGCTGGCGTCGCTGTGCATCGGCGGCGGGATGGGCGTCGCGCTCGCGGTCGAGCGCGCGTGAGCGGGGCCTGACGATTCGTCCCGCGTGCGGCGCCGGTGAGCGCCGCACGTGGGTGAAGCGGTTTTCGCGCACGACAAGTGGTCAACAACACGCGCGAGGTGCCGGTGCGTGCCGTGCCTGCAACGCGGGCGGTTGCGCATCGAAGCGGTGGGGCGGCAGCATGTGCGATGCCGTCGCCCCGCTTTCATCGATTACTTTTTTGTCGGTAATTTATAGGATGACTAAGCGAATTGCAGTTGTGACTGGTGGAATGGGCGGCCTCGGCGAAGCGGTCAGCATCAGGTTGAACGACGTGGGCCACCGGGTAGTCGTCACGTATTCGCCGAGCAACACCGGCGCGGACCGCTGGCTGACCGAGATGCATGCGGCCGGCCGCGAGTTCCATGCGTATCCGGTGGACGTGGCCGACCACGATTCGTGCCAGCAGTGCATCGAGAAGATCGCCCGGGACGTCGGCCCGGTCGACATTCTCGTGAACAACGCGGGCATCACGCGCGACATGACGCTGCGCAAGCTCGACAAGGTCAACTGGGATGCGGTGATCCGCACGAACCTCGATTCCGTGTTCAACATGACGAAGCCGGTCTGCGAAAGCATGGTCGAGCGCGGCTGGGGCCGCATCGTCAACATCTCGTCGGTGAACGGCTCGAAGGGTTCGGTCGGCCAGACCAACTACGCGGCCGCGAAGGCCGGCATGCACGGCTTCACGAAATCGCTCGCGCTCGAGATCGCGCGCAAGGGCGTGACGGTGAACACCGTGTCGCCGGGCTACCTCGCGACGAAGATGGTCACGGCGATCCCGCAGGACATCCTCGACTCGAAGATCCTCCCGCAGATTCCGGCGGGCCGGCTCGGCAAGCCCGAGGAAGTCGCGGCGCTGGTCGCTTACCTGTGCTCGGAGGAGGCCGGCTTCGTGACGGGCTCCAACATCGCGATCAACGGCGGCCAGCACATGCACTGACGCACGGCGGCCCGGACGGCGCGCATGCCCGTGCCGGGCCGTGTTCCGCTGGTTTCAGTGCCGCGGCGGCACAGGTGTGCCGGTGCGGCCCCGCATTCCGGAGAAGGCATGAGCGACACCTGGATGGGACTCGCGATCGGCGGCGCGGCACTGGCCGTCGCGCTGACGATGGCGATCTCGCTCTTCTGGCTCGAACGGCGCCGTGCGCGGCTGCTGCGGAACTTCGATCATCGCGATTGCTGGCTCGTCGCTTACGGCAAGTGTTTCGCGCGCGTGCGGGCCAGGCCGGCACGCCGCATGCGCGGCGCGCGTTGACGGCAGCGGGATGGCGGCAGTCGCGCATCACCGTTGACGCGCGGTCACGCGTCGCGCGCATGCCGCAAGGCGGTGCGCGCGATGCCCGTCGTCAATCGCTCTTTCCGCCCGACTCGCCGGAGCCGTTCTTGTGGAAGATCCGCTTCGTCGTGCGCTTGGTGGCATCCCAGCCTTCGCGCGAGACGTGTGCGACGCCGTGCCCGACCGCCTTCGCCGCACTCGCGGTCGCGTGGCCGAAGCTGCGGGCCGCCTCGCCGGTCTTGTGCGCGGCTTCCTTCGAATCGCGCTTGATGTCCTGCTTCACTTCCGACATGTCCGCGTGCGCGATCGGGCTGATCAGCGCCAGAACGAGCGCGGTACCAATGAACTGACGAACTTTCACGACCTGGTTTCCTTCCGTTGAAAAGCCTCTTCAGCGAGGATTCGCGTCGCCGGCGGGCGCCGGGCGAAGCACGCCGGCCGCCGATGCGTCGAGCATCACCGCGGCGCGGCCGGACAGCAGCACGCGCTCGCCGCAGCGCAGCGCGAAGCCGTACAACACCGAGCGGGCGTCGCCGCTCACGCGTTCCGCTTCGACGACGAGCGGCTGCGTGAAGGTGTCGAGCCGGTCGACGAACGCGTCGACGTTGCGCACGCTCGCCAGATAGCCGACGCGCGGGCGCGCTTCGTGCGCACCGAGCAACGCGCCGTGCACGGCCATCGCCTGCGCCGCGTATTCGATGCCGCAGACGGACGCGAGCCGGCCGTGCGCGCGCAGCGGGTTGTGCGGATCGCGGTGGCTCGTCGCGGTGCAGCGGATGCGGGCGGCATCCCACGCATCGACCGTATCGAGCACGCACATCGCGCCGTCGTGCGGAATGTGCGCGGCGATCCACGCGTGGTCGAGCGGCGGCGCGAGCGGGGCCGTCGCGGTCATCACGCACGCTCCACGAACGTATCCGGCATCGCGACATCGACCTGCACGCGTGTATCGGCCAGGTAGTCGAGCACGACGCGTGTCGAACGCCGCGCGGCGAGCGCCTCGAGCAGCGGCAGCACGCGCGCGGCCGGATTGCCGGCGCGCAGGGCGTCGAGCCCGGCGTGCGCGAGCGTCGTGGCGGGGGTGTCGGCGAGTTGCACGTCGATGCGGGCGAGCGCGTGTTCGCTTGCTTCCGGCGCGAGCACGAGCGCGACGCCGAACGCATCGTCGATCGGCCGCACCGCGCGCAGCGGTTCCGGATAGTCGGTGTCGTACGCGATCAGCAGCGTCGGCACGCGATCGACGACGACCTGGCACAGGCTCTCGAGCAGCCCGGCCGCAAAGCTGCCGTCGTGCGCGCACAGCACGTTCGACGTCGCCATCGCGCGGGTCGCGATGCTCCAGTAGCCTGCCGGCGCGTTGTGCACGGAGTTGTGGAAGCGCGTCGGCGACAACTGACGATCGTCGCCGGCGAGGGTTTCGCAGATCGCGTGGCAGTTCTGGCCGTCGCCGCCCGACGCGCTGAACACGGTCGCGAGCGTCGCGGCGTCGCGTGCGCTTGCGGCCACCGCTTCGTGGCCGGCCGCGAGCGCCGTGCGCACGACGGGGCCCGTGCGGCGCCGCTCGGCCGACGGCAGGCCGGCCGGCGGCGGCAGCTCGGTGCGGGCGGGCGCATACGGCGCGCGGCCCGCGAGCACGTCGGCCGCGTGCGGCCAGCCGCTCAATCCCGGGCCGACGAGGCCGATGCTTTCGATGAAGGCGGTCAGTGTCATGGCGGGCCTCAACGGCGTGCGTGGTCGGCGCGGCCGAGGATCAGGCTGCAATTCGTGCCGCCGAAGCCGAACGAATTGGAGAGGGCGGCGCGCACGCGCGCATCGCGGCTCGCGAGCACGTAGTCGGCGACGAGTGTCGGGTCGGGTTGCGCCGTGTTGACGCCGGCCGGCACGAACTGTTCGCGCAGCGCGAGCGCGGCGACGACCGCCTCGAGCGCGCCCGCCGCGCCGAGCGTATGGCCGGTCGCGCCCTTCGTCGAGCTGCACGGCGTGCCGGCGAACAGCGCGCCGATCGCGCGGCTTTCGGCCGCGTCGTTGCTCGGCGTCGCGGTGCCGTGCAGGTTCACGTAGTCGATGTCGTTCGCGCCGAGGCCGGCGGACGCAAGCGCCTGCTCGATGGCGACACGCGCGCCGAGCCCGTCCGGATGCGGCGACGACATGTGATGCGCGTCGCTCGATTCGCCGATGCCGAGCAGCAGGATCGCATCGGCGTCGAGCGGGGCGGGCGGTGGGTGGGCGGGGGGCGCGGCCGGGCGGAGGGGCGGGGCGCAGAGGGGGGGCGGGGGCGGGCGGGGAGGCCGGGGGAGGGGGGGGGGGGGGTGGAGGGGGAGGGTTTAGCCCGGGGGGGGGAAGGCGGGGGGGATTGGGGGTGGGGGGGACGGGGCGAGGCTCGGCGGGAAGGGGGCGAGCCGGTGGGAGCGGGAGGAGGGGGTGGGTGGAG
>NZ_WIXR01000048.1:0-10575 GCF_019425585.1 Burkholderia sp. COPS
CTGGCCCGGGAACTTGTGCGCGTGCGCTTTCAGGCCGACGCGGTCGAGCAGCTTCAGGCCCTTCTCGTTCGCCTCGTCCTTGCCGCGGCCGAGCACCTTGATCTGCGCGAGCGTCAGGTTCTCGGTGATCGACAGGTGCGGGAACAGCTCGAAATGCTGGAACACCATCCCGACCTTCGAGCGCAGCTTCGACAGGTTCGTCTTCTTGTCGCCGACCGACTGGCCGTTCACGAGGATCTCGCCCTGCTGGAACGGCTCGAGGCCGTTCACGGTCTTGATCAGCGTCGACTTGCCCGAGCCCGACGGGCCGCACACGACGACCACTTCGCCTTTCTTGACCTCGGTCGTGCAGTCGGTGAGGACCTGAAACTGGCCGTACCACTTCGAAACGTTCTTGATGGAAATCATCTTGTGACCTTTTTCTGGAGACCCTTGACGAGAGCAGACGCCAACGAGCAAATCACGAAATAGCATGCGCCGGCGAACAGGACCATCTCGACGGTCGTGCCGTCGCGATCGCCGACGTTGGCGGCCGTGCGGAAGAAGTCCGCGAGGCTGATCACGTACACGAGCGACGTATCCTGGAACAGGACGATCGCCTGCGTGAGCAGCAGCGGCACCATCGCGCGGAACGCCTGCGGCAGGATCACGAGGCGCATCGCCTGCGCGTAGTTCATGCCGAGCGCGAACGCGGCGTTCACCTGCCCGCGCGGCACCGCCTGGATACCGGCGCGGATGATCTCGGAATAATACGCGGCTTCGAACAGCGAGAACGCGACCATCGCCGATGCAAGCCGGATGTCGATCGTCGGCGACAGCCCGAGCACGCCCTGCAGCACCTGCGGCACGATCAGGAAGAACCACAGCAGCACCATCACGAGCGGGATCGAGCGGAACACCGTCACGTACGCCTTCGCGAACCACGCGAGCGGCTTCACGCCGGACAGCCGCAGCAGCGCCAGCAGCGTGCCCCAGACGATGCCGACAACGATCGCGATCAGCGTGATCTTGAACGTGACGATCGCGCCCGTCCACAGCGTCGGTATCGCGCCGGGAATACTACTCCAGTCGAACTGATGCATCACTTGCCTCCGATATAGCCGGGCAGCCGCGTGCGGCCTTCGATCCAGCGCATGAACGCCATCACGACGAGGTTGATGATCACGTAGGCGAGCGTCACCGCGATGAAGGATTCATACGTCTGCGCGGTGTAGTCGACGAGCTGGCGCGCTTGCGCGGACAGGTCGAGCAGGCCGATCGTCGACGCGACCGCGGAGTTCTTGAAGATGTTCAGGAATTCCGACGTGAGCGGCGGCACGATGATCCGGTACGCAACGGGCAGCAGCACGTAACGGTACGTCTGCCATTGCGTGAAGCCCATCGCGAGCCCGGCGGCGCGCTGGCCCTTCGGCAGCGCGTTGATCCCCGAGCGCACCTGTTCGCACACGCGTGCGCCCGTGAACAGGCCGAGACAGATGATCGACGCGGTGAAGAACTGCGTGGTGGGCGGCAACTGCTTGATCCAGGTGCCGATCGACGCAGGCAGCAGCTCGGGTATCACGAGATACCAGACGAAGAACTGCACGATCAGCGGAATGTTCCGGAAGATCGACACGTACACGGTGCCGATCGCGGACAGCCATTTGTTCGGCACGGTGCGCAACACGCCGAACAGCGATCCGACGATCAGCGCGATGACCCAGGCGACGAGCGACACTTCGATCGTCACCCAGAAGCCGGACATCAGCCATCCGAAATAAGTCGTCGGCTCGCCGGTCGACACGGGGCTCAGGAAGATGCCCCAGTTCCAGTGGTAAGACATGGGCAAGACTCCAGCAAAAAGAGACGGAAGAAGCGTGGCCTCTTCCGTCTCATTAGCGTCATTTCTGCTTCAACGGCCGTGCGGTCAGTCGAGCGCCTTGTCGTTCGGGTTCGCGTACAGCTTCTTCATCGAATCGGACAGCGGGAAGTTCAGGTTCAGCCCCTTCGGCGGGATCGGGTTCTCGAACCACTTCGCGTAGATCTTCGCGGCTTCGCCCGACTTCTCGACTTGCGAGATCGCGTCGTCGACGACCTTCTTGAAGTCCGTATCGCCCTTGCGCATCATGCAGCCGTACGCTTCTTCCGATTGCGGCGTGCCGACGATCACCCACTCGCCCGGCTGCTTCGCCTTCGCGCGCTCGCCCGCGAGCAGCGCGTCGTCCATCATGAACGCGACCGCGCGGCCCGATTCCAGCGTGTTGAACGAATCGCCGTGATCCTTCGCGCTGATGATGTTCATGCCGAGCTGCTTGTCGTTGTTCATCTTGCGCAGCAGGCGCTCCGACGTCGTGCCGGCAGTCGTCACGACCGTCTTGCCCTTCAGGTCGGCGAAATCCTTGACGCCCGAATCCTTCTTCGTCATCAGGCGCGTGCCGATCACGAAGATCGTGTCGGAGAACGCAGCCTGCTGCTGGCGCTCGGTGTTGTTGGTCGTCGAGCCGCACTCGATGTCCACCGTGCCGTTCTGCACGAGCGGGATGCGGTTCTGCGACGTGACCGGGATGTTCTTCACCTGCAGGTTCGGCAGGTTCAGCTTCTTCTTCACCGCGTCGACCACCTTCAGCTGGAATTCGCGCGAATAGCCGACCACCTGCTGGTTCTGGTCGTAGTAGGAGAACGGAATCGACGATTCGCGATGGCCCAGCGCGATCACGCCCGTGTCCTTGATCTTCTTCAGCGTGCCCGTCTCCTGAGCATGCGCGCCGCTTGCGAACGCGCAAAGCGCCGCGACCATCAGGACTGCCTTTTGGTATTTCATTTTGGTCATCTCCTTGGCTAAAACCCGCGCCAGTGTATCAAAGTAATATTTTTGAAAGTACTGTTGTTTACCGCACGTCGCAGCGCCCCTGGCAAAGCCTTCCTCCCGGCTCCAGGCGCCCCGAATGCGCGCGCGGGCGATGCCGGATTCGGCACCGCCCGCGAAGGTTCATATCCGCAACCGGGTGGATTGCGTCATGAATGGATCATAGTCAATGATCAGGGGTAGAGGCCACGCATTTCGCGCGCCATCAGGATGCGCTTGCACGCCACGATGAACGCCGCCGTACGCACCGACACCTTGTGCTCTTCCGCGACCGCCCACACGCCGGAGAACGCTTCGCGCATCACGCGCTCGAGACGGTGGTTGATCTCGTCTTCCGTCCAGAAGAAGCTCGAGAAATCCTGCACCCACTCGAAGTACGAAACGGTCACGCCGCCCGCGTTCGCGATCACGTCCGGGATCACGAGCACGCCGTTCGCGGTCAGGATGTCGTCCGCCGCCGTCGTCGTCGGGCCGTTCGCGCCTTCGACGATGATCTTCGTGCGGATCTTCGCTGCGTTCTTCTCGGTGATCTGGTTTTCCAGTGCCGCCGGGATCAGGATGTCGGTTTCGACCGTCCAGAACTCGTCGTTCGGCATCGGCTCCGCGCCTTCGAAGCCCGCGACGCCGCCCGTGCGGGCAACGTGGTCGAGCAGCTTGTTCGAATCGAGGCCGGCCGGCTGGTAGATCGTGCCCGTGTGATCCTGCACCGCGATCACCTTCGAACCCGCTTCCTGGAACAGCTTCGCCGCGATGCCGCCGACGTTGCCGAAGCCCTGCACCGCGATGCGCGCGCCTTCGATTTCCAGGCCCTTCTTCTTCGCCGCTTCGGAGCCGACGACGAACACGCCGCGGCCCGTTGCTTCCTTGCGGCCAAGCGAACCGCCGAGCGCGATCGGCTTGCCGGTCACGACGCCGGTCGACGTCTGGCCCTGGTTCATCGAGTACGTGTCCATCATCCACGCCATCACCTGTTCGTTGGTGTTGACGTCCGGTGCCGGAATGTCGGTGTTCGGGCCGATGATGATGCCGATTTCGCTGGTGTAGCGGCGCGTGACGCGCTCGAGCTCACCACGCGACAGCTTGCGCGGGTCGACGCGGATGCCGCCCTTCGCGCCGCCGTACGGCACGTTCACTGCTGCGTTCTTCACGGACATCCATGCCGACAGCGCCATCACTTCCGACAGCGTCACGTCCTGGTGGTAGCGCACGCCGCCCTTGCCCGGGCCGCGCGACACGTTGTGCTGCACGCGATAGCCTTCGAAGTGCGCGACGGTACCGTTGTCGAGCTCGATGGGGCAGTCGACGATCAGGATGCGCTTCGGACGCTTCAGCGTTTCGAGCCAGCGCGACAGCGAGCCGAGGTACGGCGCGACGCGATCGACCTGCTGAAGGTAGTTGCCCCACGGGCCGAGATCGTCGGCGTGCAGGTAGGACGGGATGGACTGCTGTTGCGAAGACATGGATGCTCCAACGTTCAACGAAGTGCGCACATTGTCGAAAAACCCGTTTTTTTTATCCAATGCCGTTTGCTTATTCGATTATGCGTTTCTTGCATGATCGCGATTTTTCGCAAATCCGCGGTCGATTTGCGCAAGAACGCCCGCGATCGGCCGTGCATCGCGTGCCTGAAAAATCGTGTTGCGCGGGCGCGGGCCGGCGGCTGGGCAAGGTGCCCGACAGGCACCGCAGGCCCGACGTCAGCCGGCCGGGCCGGACGATCGACGGTTAACCGCCCACGGTTAACCCGCGGATTCGCGCAGTTCGTCGCGCACGACGTCCCACAGCGCACGCACGAGCTTCTGTCGTGGATCGTCGCCCTGCAGCGCGAGCTTGTCGCAGTACAGCCGGATCTCCATCGTCAGCGTGAACGGATGCGCGCCGCCGCGCACCGACCGGTCGAGCCGGATCAGGCGGCCGCCCGCCACCGCATCCTCGACCGCGCTGTGCGGCAGGAACGCGATGCCGTGGCCCGCGAGCGCCATCGCCTTCAACCCTTCGGCCATGTCGGTTTCATAGACGCGATCGAGGAACAGCGGCGTCGACGCATTCGCGACGATGACCTCCGTCATCCGGCCGAGATACGCGTTCGGCGTATATGACAGGTACGGCACGCGCGCGTCGGCCGTGCCGGGCAGCGTATAGCGCGGCCGCCCCGCGCGGCCCGGCGCCGAGAACGGGCTGATCGGCTCGCTGCCGAGGATCAGCATGTCGTAGCGCGCCGGGTCGAGCGCGACGGGGTGGCTCGGGTGGTGGTAGCCCATCACGAGATCGCAGCCGCCCTCGACGAGCGACAGCACCGCGTCGTGCACGTTCAGCGCGCGCAGCCGCGTGTGGACCTGGCCCATCTTCGCCTCGATCCGCTGCAGCCAGCGCGGGAAATACGTGAGCGACAGCGTGTGCGGCACCGCGAACTCGATCGTCGGCACCGGCGCGCCGACGTGGCCGCGCAGCAGCGTGCGCGCCTCGTGCGCCTGCGACAGCATCGTCAGCGCCTGCTCGTAGAAGATCTGCCCGGCCTGCGTCAGCCGCGTCGGATAGACCGAACGATCGATCAGTTCGGTCGCGAGCCATGCCTCGAGCGCCTGGATGCGCCGCGAAAACGCCGGCTGCGACACGTGCCGCAGCTCGGCGGACCGGCTAAAGCTGCGCGTTTCCGCGAGCGAAACGAAGTCTTCGAGCCATTTCAGTTCCATGCAGGCGGGCGCGGCGGGCGGCGGTCGGGAAGAAGCCTGCATTCTACCGGCGGGCGGGCCCGGCCGGCGGCTACACAAGCGGCCCGGCGCGCGGCCGGATGCGGGCGCCGGCATGGCGTCGGCACGCGGCGGCGGCGGCTCGCCGGGCGCGGCCGGAATCGTCCCGCGCCGATGGTAAAATGCCGGATTCTCCCTCCTCGCTCGACCCGGCCCTCAAAGCCCGCCCGATCATGTCCGACACTCGTCCCGATACGCTTTTCGCCCTCACCGCGCTCTCGCCCATCGACGGCCGCTACGCCAGCAAGACCGAAGCGCTGCGCGACTGGCTCTCCGAAGCCGCCTTCATGCGCCACCGTGTCACCGTCGAGGTGCACTGGCTGATCGCGCTGTCGCGCGCCGGCTTCGCGGAAGTCCCGCGCTTCTCGGAAGCCTCCGAGCAGTTCCTGCTGCAGCTCGCCGAGCGCTTCACCGCCCACGACGCCGCGCGCATCAAGGAAATCGAGCGCGTGACGAACCACGACGTGAAGGCCGTCGAATACTGGCTGAAGGAATCGGTGAAGGGCCAGGAAGAACTCGAGAAGGCCAGCGAATTCATCCACTTCGCGTGCACGTCCGAGGACATCAACAACACGTCGCACGGGATGATGCTCGCCGGCGCGCGCGAACACGTGATCGTGCCGGCGCTGCGCACGGTCCACCAGCGCCTCGTCGCGCTCGCGCACGCGCTGGCCGACCAGCCGATGCTGTCGCGCACGCACGGCCAGCCGGCCAGCCCGACGACGCTCGGCAAGGAGCTCGCGAACGTCGCGGCCCGTCTCGACCGCGCGATCGCGCGCATCGAGAAGGTCGAGATCCTCGGCAAGATGAACGGCGCGGTCGGCAACTTCAACGCGCACCTGTCCGCGTATCCGGAATTCGACTGGGAAGCGTTCTCGCGCGACGTGATCGAGAACCGCCTGAAGCTCACGTTCAACCCGTACACGATCCAGATCGAGCCGCACGACTACATGGCCGAGCTGTTCGACGCGGTCGCACGCGCGAACACGATCCTGCTCGACCTCGACCGCGACGTGTGGGGCTACATCTCGGTCGGCTACTTCAAGCAGAAGACGAAGGCCGGCGAGATCGGCTCGTCGACGATGCCGCACAAGGTCAACCCGATCGACTTCGAGAACTCGGAAGGCAACCTCGGCCTCGCGAACGCGACGCTGCGCCACCTCGCCGACAAGCTGCCGGTGTCGCGCTGGCAGCGCGACCTGACCGACTCGACGGTGCTGCGCAACATGGGCGTCGCGCTCGGCTATTCGCTGCTCGCATACGACTCGCTGATCCGCGGCCTCGACAAGCTCGAAGTGAACCCGCAGCGCCTGAACGAAGATCTCGACAACTGCTGGGAAGTGCTCGCGGAGCCGGTGCAGACGGTGATGCGCCGCTATGGCATCGAGAACCCGTACGAGCAGCTGAAGGAACTGACGCGCGGCAAGGGCATCACGCGCGAAGCGCTGCAGGAATTCGTCGGCACGCTCGCGATCCCGCAGGATGCGAAGGATCGCCTGCTCGCGATGACGCCTGCGTCGTACATCGGCAAGGCCGTCGAACTCGCGAAGCGGATCGCGTAAGCGCCCGTCTCCGTACGTGAAAAAGCCCGATGCGATTGCTCGCATCGGGCTTTTTCACGATGTCTCCCGGGATGGGGTGAAAACGGTCTGGAACTCGGGAATGGAGGCGCGAGAATCAGCACAAGCTCCCGTCGTGAACGAACCTCGTGAAATTCCCCCGGTGCGTCAAGCAATGTGCGACAGTGTGCTGTCAAGAGCACCGCGCTGGTTCACGTCTTCGATGTTCAACCCAAGAAACTCCGGGTGCCGTTTGTAGGCATCAAAGACCTCCTGCAACGTTTTCTTCGTCGTGGTCATTATTTTCCTGTGATGATTCGGTGGCTGCTCATTGCTTCAGCCAAGCGTTCCCGGGATCGATTAACCATCTCCAATGGATGTGTATGAGGACAAGCTCACGGCGTAGAGAAAGCGTGTTGCGGCAATCCGTTGCATCCAATTGCCTTGCCTCCAAACCACTGGGAGCCCTCAAAGCCACATGGGGACTGAAAGTTATCTTCTTCGAACCGACAACCGACGAACTCACAGTTCAAGAAACGGCAATTAAAAAAATTTGTTCCATAGAACGTACAATTGACAATTCTAGCATCTACGAAGAGACAACCATTAAACAACCCCCAATACCAATTCAGTTCCTCCAATTCACACGATAGAAAAACGGCGTCTACACTTTTCCCATCCAACGTAATTTCCTTGAATGAGCAATACCTAAATATCCCCCCCTCAAGGTTCGTTGACAGTGATAGTTCGTCGTTGTATTCCGCACGTTCAATTAGCATGTCTGCCTCACTTGCCACCAATACTGAAGCGGATAGAACGAACGCCCGCTTATAGGGCCGGTCCTGGCCGCCAAAATTACGGTACCGGGATCAGATTACGTGGTGGGAAGAGTCGCGACCCGACGCTGATGATCCAATAAGCGATGACCCCAGCCCCCACTGCTTTGACAGCATCATTATCCGAGGGCGGCACAGCAGCCTGTGTACTTGTCGAGGCTACTGGTGCCGAACCCGTTCCGCCTCCGCCACATTTTTCAGCATACAACGCTTCATCATCGGCAAGACCGTCCTTCAAATCTCGAATGATGTCTTCATGCCCTTGCACGCTCATTCTCGGTAGTGCACCACGGTACGGTGGATAATACGGAAGGTCAAGCGGATTGGTCTTTACTTCGCATATCCGCTTATTGATATCAGACTTCTTGTTCTGAATCTTTCTCTTCAGCTGTTGGCACTCTGCTCCATTGGGGTCAAGTTGGCGCACTAGTCCTAGTGGGTCGATATATGCCAGAGGATTTCCGTTGACATATGCGTACGCATTAATTCCACCGAGGAGACCAATCGGATCCTGTGAGACGTACTGCCCCACCATCGGATCGTAGTACCTAAACCGGTTGTAGTGCAGCCCCGTCTCGTGGTCATGGTACTGCCCCTGGAACCGGATCGGGTTGCGCACTTCCACGCGCCCACCGGATGCTTTGCGAACGACCTCCTTGACCGCGCACCACGCGCGATACTCCGCACTCCACACAATCTCGCTGTGCTCATCGGTCAGCTCCTGCGGCGTGCCCAAGTGATCGCACTGATACCAGGCTAAGCCATCTATCAGTGGCGCGGGCGGCGGTGGCATCCACAGCGGGTCTTCGTCCTGTCGGTAGTAGTCGCCGTACTCCGGCTGGTCAAGCAGAAGGATGGCGTCCTGCCTCACCGCCTGCGCCACCGGCACGAAGCTACCCGGCTCGTAGACATAGTGCGTGGTGCGCGCGCCGAAGCCATCCTCGTCGGCGATCTTGCTCTCCCACGCCAGCGTGTCGCCGTCCCAGCCGTACAGCGTGAAGCCGCATTGCAGGTCGCGGTTGCGCTTCACCCGTTCGGCACGGTTCCAGTGCCGCCCGGCTTCGCGGCTTTCCTCGTAGTGGGCCTTGCTGTGCTTCGTCAGGCGCCGGCCGAGGGCGTCGTAGCTGTAGTCTGCCTGCAGCCGCTCGTCTTCGTAGTGCGTGAGGCGGTCGAACAGGTCCCAGGTGAAACGGCTCTCCTTGCCCTGGTGCCAGCGCTTGCCGAGGTTGCCCCACGCGTCGTACTGGTAGTGGGTACCGGCGTATTGCTTGAGCAGGTTGTCCAGCGCCTTGATGCGCGGCATGCGCTGGCGCTCGGCCTCGCGCTGCTCTGCCGGATCGATCAGGTTGCCGGCCGGGTCAAACGCAAAGGTTTCATGGCCGAGGCGGCTTTGTGCCTCCAACAGCCGCCCCACCGGATCGTAGCGGTAGGCCAGTTGGCCGCGCCGCGTGTCGTTGATATCGGTGAGCTGGCCGCTGGCATCGTAGCGGTAGCGACGCACCAGCAGACGGCTGCCGCCAGCGGTTTGCCCGGGCGGCCCCTTGGCCTCGTGAGCGAGCACCTGTTCACTCAGGCGGCCGAGTGCATCCCACTGCTGCGTCTGTAGCAGGCGGTTGCCTTGCAGGCGCGCCACCTCGCGGTGCAGGTCGTCGCGCTCATAGCTGACCAGTTCGCGCTCGTCCAGTTGCAGCGCCAGCAGGTGGCCGCTGCCGTAGGTGAGCCAGCTTACCCTGTGCCCGTCCGGGCGCACGGTGGCCGTGCGCTGGTTGAGCGCGTCGTATTCGTGCTGCCATACCGCCACCAGCGGCTTGCCCAGGCTGATGTAGTGCTGATGCTCGCGCACCAGGTTGCCGGCCGCGTCGTGGAACCATTGCAGGCGACTGTCGGCATTGGTCGCCAGCGCCAGGTTGCCATTGAAATCATAGGCAAACTGCTCGCGCTGCCAATCCTTCTCTCCCGGTTCGGCATCGCCGGTTTGCAGCGCCGCACGGCGTTCTACAAGACGGCCCATGGCGTCGAAGGTGTAGGCGGTGATGCGTTGCCCGTCCACCGCGCGCGCCAGCTTGCCAGTGGTTTCCTCGTACTCGTAGCGCGTGGTCACGCCGTCAAAGCCGGTTTCGGCCAGCAGGCGCCCCATCGGGTCATAGTGGAACTCGGTGTCGCGACCGTTTTCGTTGCGCAGCGCGGTGAGCTGGCCGAGCTTGTCCCACCGGTAGCGCAGGGTCTGGCCGGCCGCGTCCACCCGGCTGGCGAGCAGCCCGGCCTCGGTGTAGTTCCATTCGGTGCGCCGCCCCAGTGCGTCGACGTGGGTCAGCAGGCGGCCTTCGGCATCGCGCTCGAAGTGTTCTTCGCTGTTGTCGGCATGGCGGATGGCGGCGAGCTGGCCGGCCTCGTAGCGATAGCGGATGACCTGTCCGGCCGCGTCAGTGAACTGGATCATCTGGCCGCGTTCGTCGTAGGCCCACGTACTGGCCTTGCCCGAGCAGTCCACGTAGCGGGTGAGCTGGCCGTTGGCGTTGTACTCGAGCTGCCTGGTCTTGCCGCTGGCGTCGGTGATGCCGATGGGCAGGCCCATCGGGTTGTAC
>NZ_WIXR01000049.1:0-87643 GCF_019425585.1 Burkholderia sp. COPS
TCCTCACTCAGCGTAGTCCACAGAGTGAGGATCGGGCTGACCATCCTATTAAGCCCGGCGGCCAACCGGCCGCCGGGCGAACGCACAGGATGCGCGTGGAGGCGATGCTTACAGCTCGATCCGCTTGATGTCGCCGACGACGAAGATGTAAGACAGCGCACCGATCAGCGCGATCACGCCGATGAACACGAGCGCGCCGACGAACGAGCCGGTCGACGCGACGATGAAGCCGACCACGAGCGGCGTGATGATGCCGGCGAGGTTCGCCGCGAAGTTGAAGATGCCGCCCGTCACGCCGAGCAGGCCGTCCGGCGCGATGTCCGACACGAGGGTCCAGCCGAGTGCGGCCATCCCTTGCGCGAAGAACGCGACCGACATGATCGCGATCACGGCCTCGTTGCTCTGCACGTAGTTCGCGAGAATGATCGTCGACGCGAGCAGCAGGCCCGCGATGATCGGCAGCTTGCGCGCGAGGTTCGCGGACTTACCGCGACGCAGCAGCCAGTCGGAGAAGATCCCGCCGAACATCACGCCGACCGATGCGGCAATGAAGGGCATCACCGCGAAGAAGCCGATCTTCAGCCAGCCCATGTGGCGCTCGGTGGCGAGGTAGGTCGGGAACCAGGTCAAGAAGAACACCAGCGTCGAGTTGCCGGCGAACTGGCCGAGGCAGATGCCCGCGAGCTGACGCTTCTTCAGCAGCTTGCCGGCCATCGCCCAGTTGAACTTCTTCTGCGCGCCCTTGGCGCCTTTGTCGCCGTCCTTGCGTGCACCGTGCACGAGACCGCCGCCCGCCTCGATATACGCAAGCTCCTCCGAGTTGGCGCCCGGATGGTTGCGCGGCTCATGATAGAACTTCCACCAGACCAGGCCGAACGCGATGCCGATCGCGCCGACGACCCAGAACAGCGAGCGCCAGCCGAACGCGCCCATCAGCGCGAACAGCACCGGGCTGAAGAACGCGAGGCCGATGTACTCGCCGACCGTATACGTACCGGTCGCCATCGCGCGCTCGTTCTGCGGGAACCACGTCGCGACGACCCGGCTGTTGGTCGGGAAGCACGGCGCCTCCGTCACGCCGAGCCCGAGCCGGCATGCGAACAGCGTCGCGATGCCCGGCACGAAGCCCTGCAGGAACGTGCACAGCGACCACAGCGTCATCGACCAGTAATAGGTGATCTTGCTGCCGAAGCGGTCGAGGAACAGGCCGCCGGGCACCTGCATCGCGACGTACGTCCACGAAAACGCGGAGAACATGATGCCCATCACGGCCGCATTGATGCCGAGCTCCTTGGTGAGCTGCGGTGCAGCCACCCCCAGCACGGTGCGGTCGAGATAGTTGATCATCGTGCCGATCGCGAGCAGCGCGAGAATCTTGTAGCGCGCCGAGGTGCGCCGGACCGTGCCGGCCGCCGCGGACGCGGCATTCGAGTGGGTGGTGTGCTGCATGGTTGTCTCCTGATCTCTTTTTTCAGCTAGTCGGTAGATGGGTCAGCGTGCGACCAGCGACTGAAAGTGTTCGAACATCCGTTCGTCGTCCGGCGTTCGTCCGGTGAAGATCTCGAACGCATCGACGGCCTGGTACACGGCCATCCCGCCTCCCGGCAGCGTCGCGCAGCCGGCCGCGCGCGCGGCGCGGACCAGTTCGGTTTCGAGCGGGAAATACACGATGTCGGCCACCCACATGCCCGCGCGGAGCAGCTCGGCCGGCAGCGGCAGGCCCGGATGCTTGGCCATGCCTGTCGGCGTCGCGTGGATCAGGCCCGTCGCGGCGCGCATCGCGTCCGCGAGATCGCCGCCCTGTACAACGCGTGCCGCAGGGAAGCGTTGCTGCAGCTCAGCCGCGAGATCGGCGGCGCGCGTGCCGTCGACATCGAAAATCGTCAGTTCGGCCGCGCCCATCTGCAGCGCGGCGTGCGCCACGGCCGCGCCCGCGCCGCCCGCGCCGAGCTGGACGACGCGTTCGAGCGACGCGTCGGGCAACCCGCGGCGGAACGATTTCGCGAAGCCCGACCAGTCGGTGTTGTGGCCGATCCGCTTGCCGTCCTTGAACAACACGGTGTTCACCGCGCCGAGCGCACGCGCATCGTCCGACAGCGCGTCGAGGTGCTCGATCACGCGCTGCTTGCACGGGTGCGTGATGTTCAGGCCGTTGTAGCCCATCCGCTGCGCGGCATCGAGCAGTTGCGGCAGTGCGTCGACGGTCACGCCGAGCACGTCGAGGTCGATCCGCCGGTAGACATAGCCGAACCCCTGGCGGAAACCTTCTTCCTCGTGCATCGCCGGCGACAGCGACCCGCCGATGCCCTGGCCGATCAGGCCGATCAGAAACGACGGGCGGCTCATCGCGCGGCTCCCTGCGCGAACAGCGTCGCCAGACGCTGCAGCGCGAACACGTAGCCTTCGGTGCCGCAGCCGCAGATCACGGCTTCGGCAACCGCCGACACATAGGAATGGTGGCGGAACGCCTCGCGGCGATGCACGTTCGAGATATGAACTTCGATCACCGGTTTCGCGATCGCGGAAAGCGCGTCGGCCAGCGCCACCGACGTATGCGTATAGGCAGCCGGGTTGATCACGATGCCGTGCGTATCGTGACGCGCGGCGTGCAGCCAGTCGATCAACTGGTGCTCGGCGTTCGACTGGCGGAAGTCGATTTCCAGCCCGAGCGCTTCAGCGGCCGTTCGGCAGCGCTGCTCGACGTCGGCGAGCGTTTCCGCGCCGTAGATGTGGGGCTCGCGCGTCCCCAGCAGATTCAGGTTCGGGCCGTTCAGCACCAGCACCTTGGGCTTGCTCATGGTGTTTCTGCTCCTAAAACGGGGGCGCATCGCTAGCCGACTTCGCCCCCTGACGTCAAGATTTGGCGCTAGTGTGCGCTTGCGAAAGCGCAATGTCTTTTCGGGTTTTCGCTAATTTGTACCACCTAGTTAGTTTGTACAATACGCATCACTTACCCAGTAAATTCGGGATATGGCGTTCGTCGTTAATTCAACGACTGGTTCATTCAGGGTCGATTCGACCGGCGCCGTGCCCCGCTCATCCGCAGGATTCGCCCATGCAGCGCTCGATCGCCACCGTGTCACTGTCCGGCACGCTCGCCGGGAAGCTCGCCGCCATCAAGGCCGCCGGCTTCGACGGCGTCGAAATCTTCGAAAACGACCTCGTCTACTTCGACGGATCGCCGGCCGACGTCCGGCGCATGGCCGCCGATCTCGGCCTCGACATCGTGCTGTTCCAGCCATTTCGTGACTTCGAGGGCGTGAGCGCAGCCCAGCTCGCCCGCAACCTCGACCGCATCAAGCGCAAGTTCGACGTGATGCACGCGCTCGGCACCGACCGCATCCTGGTGTGCAGCAACGTTTCGGCCGACACGATCGCCGACGACGGGCTGCTCGTCGACCAGCTCGGCGCGCTCGCGGAAGCCGCGCGGCAAGCCGGCGTGGTCGCCGCGTACGAAGCGCTCGCGTGGGGCCGAGTCGTGAAGCGGTACGGCCATGCGTGGCAACTCGTGAATGCCGTGAACAGCCCGCACCTCGGCCTTGCGCTCGACAGCTTCCATACGCTGTCACTCGACGATTCTCCGGACGCGATCGCCGACATCCCCGGCGACCGGATCGCGTTCGTGCAGATCGCCGATGCGCCGAAGCTCGCGATGGACGTACTCGAATGGAGCCGCCATTTCCGCTCGTTCCCGGGCCAGGGCGACTTCGACCTCGCGCGCTTCACCGCGCGCGTGATCGAATCGGGCTACACGGGGCCGCTGTCGCTCGAGATCTTCAACGACGGCTTCCGCGCGGCGCCGACCGCGATCACGGCCGCCGACGGCCATCGCTCGCTGCTCTACCTGGAAGAACTGACACGCGAGCGGCTCGCGCGGGACGGCCGCGCGCCGGCCGCCAGCCAGCCGCTGTTCGCGCCGCCGGCGCCGCCCGCGCACGTCGGGTTCCAGTTCATCGAATTCGCGGTCGACGCACAGGCCGCGGCAACCGTCGGCGAATGGCTCGGCCGGATGCGCTTCCGGCTCGCGGGCCGGCATCGGTCGAAGGACGTGACGCTGTTCCAGCACGGCGCCGCGTCGATCGTGCTGAATGCGGAACGCGACTCGTTCGCCGATGCGTTCTTCCAGCAGCACGGGCTGTCGCTGTGTGCTTCGGCATTCCGCGTCGACGACGCGAAAGTGGCATTCGAACGCGCGGCCGGTTTCGGCTATGCGCCGTTCTCCGGCCGCGTCGGACCGAACGAACGCGTGCTGCCGAGCGTGCAGGCGCCGGACGGCAGCCTCGAGTATTTCGTCGACGAAGCGCCGAACGCGCCGACGCTGTATGAGTCGGACTTCGTGCTGACCGACATCGACGGCCCGAGCGAGGTCGGCCCGCTGACGGGCATCGATCACGTGTGCCTGGCGCTGCCGGCCGACGCGCTCGATACGTGGATCCTGTTCTTCAAGACGGCCTTCGGCTTCGAGGCCGAGCGCAGCTGGCTCGTGCCCGACCCGTACGGGCTGATGCGCAGCCGCGCGGTGCGCAGCGCCGACGGCTCGGTGCGGATCGCGCTGAACGCGTCGGTCGACCGGCACACGGCGGTCGCCGAATCGCTCGACCGCTATCACGGCACGGGGCTGAACCACGTCGCGTTCCGCACGGACGACATCGTGAAGACGATCGCCGCGTTCGCGGCCGACGGCATTCCGTTCCTGCGCATTCCGCCGAACTACTACGACGATCTCGCCGCACGCTACGCGCTGCCGGACGAGTTGATCGACACGCTGAGCACGCATCACCTGCTGTACGACCGCGACGAGCACGGCGGCGAATTCCTGCACGCGTATACAGAACTGGTCGACAACCGCTTCTCGCTCGAGATCGTCGAGCGGCGCGGCGGATACGACGGCTACGGGGCGGCAAACGCGGCCGTGCGCCTGGCCGCGCAGGCACAGCACAGGAAATAAGAGAAAGAGACGAACCTGAATTTCGGGGCCGAATCACATTCGCGCCCCGCGGTTGGCTCAAAGGGCCGCATCCCGCACGCACCATCGTGGTGAATCGCGCGGCAGCGCACCCGCCCGCGCGGCTTGCCGCGATCGGGCCGGCAACCCCGCGCCGTCTGACGTTACATCCGGTAACCTGTACCGCAGCGCAGCATCCGGTCCTCGGCCACGGTTTTAAGAATCGCTTAAGTCTTCGACGGCACCATCCGCAACCAGTACCCGATAGTTATCTCGAAAAGGAGGAAAGCGATGAGCGCCGTAGAAGCACCCGCGGGCCGCCCGGCCGCGCCCCCTGCAAAGAAGACGATGCTGCGCCGCCTGCTCAGTCATCATGAAATCGCGACGCTGCTCGTGCTGCTGCACGCACCGATCGGCGCGAACGCCAAACCCGAACTGCCTGCGCTGCAGGAAGCCGGCCTCGTCGAGATGGTCAAGCTCGACGCCGATACGGCCCCCAGCTTCCGGCTGACCGAAAACGGCACCGCCGTCCTGAAAGGGCTCGGCTACCGCTGAGCCGCGGTTTTCACCGCTTCACCGCTTCACCGCTTCCCTTCTCCCCCTTTTCCCGCATCGCCCCGATCCCTGCGACTCGCCGGCCCTTTCGGCGCGTCGCGTCACCCTGCCCGCTCCTGCAGCATCAACCGGTATTCCGTCGGCGTCACGCCGACCGTCGCCTTGAACTGGCGCGTGAACGCGCTGTGATCCGTATAGCCGCATAGCGCCGCGACGTCGGTCACCTTGTCGTGCGTGACGAGCAGCGCGGTGGCCGCATCCAGCCGCGTCTTCAGCAGCACCTGGCGCGGCGTCAGGTGGAACACCTTGTGGAAGTAGCGTTCGAGCTGCGCGACCGACATCCCGGCCATCTGCGCAAGCTGTTTCAGGTTCAGCGGCTGTACGTAGTGATCCTGGATGTGCTGGACCACGTCGGCGAGCCGGCTGTACGCCGGGTGCGATCCCTCGTGCGCCTTCAGGTCGCGCGAGATGCCCGCGAGGCCGACCACCCTGCCTGCGGCATCGCGCAGCGGCTCCTTGCAGGTCAGGCACCAGCCCGGCTGGCGGCCCGGATACAGGTGCAGCTCGAGCTGGTCCATCAGCTGCTGGCCCGCGTTGATCGTCGCCATGTCCTGCTCGAAATAGCTGCGGCCGAAGCGGCGCGGAAACACTTCGTCGGCCGTCTTGCCGAGCAGGTCACGCTTGTCCTTGTAGCCGCAGCGCATCGCCAGCGTGCGGTTGACGAGCGCGTAGCGGCCGTTCGCGTCCTTCACGAAGAATGCGACGTCCGGCAGCGCATCGAATACCGGTTCGAGCAGGCGGAAGTGCGCGAGCATCGCGCCGAGATCGGCGTTGTCTGGCTGGTGGCGCAACGTATCGGACAGGCTCATGGGCGGTACGGCTGGCAAGGTCGTCATCCGGGCAACCGCAAGGCGAGTGGCAGATGGCGTCGATTATAGAAGCGCCCCTCCGATCGCGTCGCGCCGATCGCAAGGGCGGGCAAGTTGGCGGCAGCCGCCACGTCGCGCGGTCGGCCGACCGGCTTCGACACGCCACATACGTTGCGTGCACAACCACTGCGCCGCGCATGCGACGGCCGGCCGGGAATCCGCTTATGCCAACGCCGCAGCCATGCATGCACCGGCGCCAACATGCCATGAGCGCACGGGCTTGCCGGAGCACCGGCACCGCGCATCCGCATCCGCATCCGCATCCGCATCCGCATCCGCATCCGCATCCGCCAGCATAAAAATGCAACCGTACAGCGTCTTGGCGCGTTTGCGCATTCGTCGTGACGATTTCGGCATATATCAGGGTTATCGACGATATGCCGATATCGTCGCCGGCCGCGCACCGAACGCGCAAGACGCACGCATTTTCGCTGTCTAGACTTCGCTTCACGGTCACGAGACGACCTTCCGCCGCGGCAGCGACCGGCGTGCAGGGCCTGCGGCATCGGCCACCACACACGCCGATTCCGGCACAGCCCGGGCAGCACGCGGCACGCACGCACGGCCCTCGCATCGGCCTGCCGACCGAACCGTCTCGCCCGGTTTACCGGTGCCGGCCCGCCAGCCGGCGGCGGCCCAACCACGCCATCAAGGGGAAGTGAAAGTGAAGCTGAAGGTATCGCACGTCGCGCTGGCCGCTGCCTGCGCACTGTCGGGCGCGCACGCCATTGCCGCCGACGTCGTCAAGATCGGTTTCGCCGCACCGCTGACCGGCCCGCAGTCGAACTACGGCACGGACATGCAGAAGGGCGTGCAGCTCGCGATCGCCGATTTCAACGCGACGCGTCCGACGATCGGCGGCAAGCCCGTCACGTTCCAGCTCGATTCGCAGGACGACCAGGCCGACCCGCGCACGGGCACGACCGTCGCTCAGCGGCTGATCGACGACAACGTCCGCGGGATCATCGGGCACTTCAACTCGGGCACGAGCATTCCCGCGTCCGACCTGTACGATCGCGCGGGGTTGCCGCAGATCTCGATGGCCACGTCGCCGCAATACACCGCGCGCGGCTACAAGACGACCTACCGGCTGCTGACGAGCGACGCGCAAGCGGGCCGCATCGTCGGCACGTACGCGGTGAAGACGCTGCGCTTCAAGCGCATCGCGATCATCGACGACCGCACGGCCTACGGCCAGGGCATCGCCGACGAATTCGCAAAAGCCGTCGAGGCGGCGGGCGGCACGATCATCAAGCGCGACTTCACGAACGACAAGGCGCTCGATTTCTCAGCGATCCTGACCAACCTCAAGGGAATGAACCCGGACGCGATCTTCTACGGCGGCGGCGACGCGCAATCGTCGCCGATGATCCGCAAGATGCGCCAGCTCGGGATGAAGTCGGCGTTCGTGACGGGCGAGATGTCGCGCTCGCCGACGTTCCTGAAGGTCGGCGGCGACGCGGCCGAAGGCGCGATCGTCTACATGGGCGGGCTGCCGAAGGAGAAGATGCCGGGCTTCGCCGGTTACGCGGCACGCTACAAGGCGCGCTTCAACGAAGACGTGATCACCTACTCGCCGTACTCGTATGACGGCACGATCGCGCTGCTCACCGCGATGAAGGACGCGAACTCGACCGACCCGAAGGTGTACACGCCGTATCTCGGCAAGGTGTCGGTCAAGGGCGTGTCGGCCCCGAGCATCGCGTACGACGCGAAGGGCGACCTGAAGGATGCGCCGGTGACGATCTACAAGGTCGAGCGCGGCACGTTCAAGCCGGTCGATACGATCGCCGGCAACTGATACGCAACCCGGCCCCGCGCGGCGCGTCAGCGGCTCACCGGCCGCCCGCGCCGCGCGCGCTTTTGTCCCGGCCCCGGCCGCGCGCCGAAGCCTTCCCCGTCGCATACCCGCGCGCGCATTTCGCGCTCCTGTAGAATCCTCCCACCCGCTTTGACGCTTCGTCCCTGCCGTGCCCCATCCCGGTGCGGCGGCGCGTGTTGCGCGCCTCACCCGGCACACGACACGCTTCGACGATGCAAGCCGCGCCTTGTCAGTCCATGCCGATAGCGGGCCCTGGAGACGCAGCACCGACAACAACATTCGAAAACCGATCGTCCTGACCATGCAAGCTTCCGAATTGAGCGGCGTGCCTCGCGCCGCCGAACGCGCGCTCACGCGCAGCGACTACAAGACCCTTGGCCTTGCCGCACTCGGCGGCGCCCTTGAGTTCTACGACTTCATCATCTTCGTGTTCTTCGCGCCGGCGATTGGGCAACTGTTCTTCCCGCACGACATTCCCGACTGGCTGCGCCAGTTGCAGACGTTCGGCATCTTCGCGGCCGGCTATCTCGCGCGCCCGCTCGGCGGCGTGATCATGGCGCACTTCGGCGACCTGTTCGGCCGCAAGCGGATGTTCACGCTGAGCGTGCTGATGATGTCCGTGCCGACGCTGCTGATGGGCCTGCTGCCGACCTACGACACGATCGGCATCCTCGCGCCGGTGTTGCTGCTGCTGTTCCGCGTGCTGCAGGGCGCGGCGGTCGGCGGCGAGGTGCCGGGCGCGTGGGTGTTCGTGTCCGAGCACGTGCCGTCGCGTCATATCGGCTATGCATGCGGCACGCTGACCGCGGGCCTGACGGCCGGCATCCTGCTCGGCTCGCTCGTCGCCGCCGGCATCAACAGCCGCTACTCGACCGCCGAAGTCGGTGCGTTCGCATGGCGCATCCCGTTCCTGCTCGGCGGCGTGTTCGGCCTGTTCTCCGTGTACCTGCGCCGCTGGCTGCATGAAACGCCGGTGTTCGCCGAGATGAAGGCGAAGAAGGCGCTCGCGGCCGAGATTCCGCTGAAGGCCGTGCTGCGCGACCACGGCCGCGCGGTGATCGTGTCAATGCTGCTCACGTGGATGCTGTCGGCCGCGATCGTCGTCGTGATCCTGATGACGCCCGCGCTGCTGCAGAAGCAGTTCCACCTGACGCCCGCGACGACACTGTTCGCGAACAGCGTCGCGACGCTGTGCCTGACCGCCGGCTGCATCACCGCCGGTTCGCTCGCGGGCTGGATCGGCGCGAAGCGCGTGCTCGGCATCGGCGGCATCGGGCTGGCCGCGTGCTACTACCTGCTGTTCGCGCAGGTCGCGGCCGATGCGTCGACGCTACCGCTCTACTACGGGATCGCGGGCTTCATGGTCGGCACGATCGGCGCGGTGCCGTTCGTGATGGTCAAGAGCTTCCCGGCCGTCGTGCGCTTCTCGGGCATCTCGTTCTCGTACAACGTCGCGTATGCGATCTTCGGCGGCCTCACGCCGGTGATCGTGTCGCTGATGATGAAATCGAATCCGCTCGCGCCGGTCGTGTACGTCGCGGCGATCTGCGTGCTCGGCGCGATCGCCGTGCAGTTCTCGAAGGATGCGAAGGACGTGAAGGACGCACGCTGAACGTCGGCGCGCACGCGCCGGCCAGATGAACGAAGGGCCGAATCCCGCGGCGTGCGGGATTCGGCCCTTTTGTTATGACTCGGCCTGGCGGCGCGAGTCAGCCCGGTTCAACGCAGCACGCCGTACGACGAACTCGGCCGGCGCAGCGCGTCGATGCTCGCGCCGCCGGCGCCGGTGACGAACAGCAGCAGGAACCCGCCGGCGATCGCGACGTTCTTCCAGAAGTGAATCACCATGTCGTGCTGGACGGCGGCGCTCGTCGCGTCCCAGAAATTGTGCCCGACCATCGCGGTCGCGATCGTGTACACCGCCATCAGCAACGCGAGCGGCCGTACCTTGTAGCCGACGATCAGCAGCAGGCCGCCCAGCCCCTCGATCGCGACGACGATCGGCGCGACGACCTGTTGATAGGGCACGTTCATCCCGTGCAGATACGCGATGAAATCGCTGTAGCCGAGCAGCTTCATGATGCCGCCCCACAAGAACAACGCCGCCAGCGCCAGGCGTGCGAAAAAAATGACGCCGGAATCGACGGTACGCGTCATGCCTCTCTCCTCGTATGCAATTCGGCCGCTTGCCCCGGGCGCGCCCGGGCGGTTCGACGCCGCGCGCCCCGGAAGGGGGCGCGGCAAATGGGCCAGCATAGAGGGTCTTTTCGCCGTGTCCAAGAAAAAGGTTGTAGCAAATCTTTACACTGCGGCGGCCGCGCCGGCGGCTCGACGCACTGAAAAACGCGTTTAGCCCGCGTCGCTCAACAACACCCCTTTCTTGAAGATGAAGCAGCCATAGCCGCGCAACTCGCCGGTGACGATCACCGCGTAGGCCTGCTGCGCGCGCTCGTAGAACGCGAAACGGTCGATGCCCGCGAGCGGCACCGCGCGCCCTTCCGCGCGGTCGATCTCGGCCTGCACTTCGCGCTGCACGGGCGGCACCGCGGCTGCGTCGCCGACGACTTCCATCCGCCATGCGGGCGTGTCGACGAACGTGTCGAGCGGCAGCACGGACAGCACCGCGCGCACGACGCGCGCCGAATCGGCGCCGTCGATGCGCAACGCGCGGCCGACCACCGTGTGCTCCGCGACGGATTCCGCCGGGAAATTCGCATCGCAGATCGCGATTTCATCACCGTGCCCCATCGCACGCAGCGTGTGCAGGATGTCGGCGTGCAGCAGCGGGTCGAGATTCTTCAGCATGTCGGCTAGTCTCCAGGATCAGGAACGAATCGCATAACGTTACCCGATCCCGGCGGCCGTTGCGCATGCATCGCTCACGTCACGACGCCGCGGCCGGCATCTCGTCGATGAAACCGGTGACCGTCGCGAGGCGGCCCGACGCATCGACCGTGCCGAAGTCCGAACCCTTCACGATCGCCGCGCCGTCGGGCGACACGAGCGCCCACGAGAACCGCAGGTGCTGGCCGAACGCGTCGACGTCGGTCGTGCGGCGAAAGCGGAACGCGGGGAAGCGTGCCTGCACGGCCGCGATCATCGCGTCGATGCCTGCGTGGCCGTCGCCGGCCATCAGCGGATCGCGATAGGCCGCGTCGCTCGCGTAGGTCGCATCGATCAGCGCGCGGCGGCGCGCGACGTCGGGTTCGTTCCATGCGTCGAAGTAGCGGTCGATCAGGTCGGCGTGAATGGACGAGGCGGACGAGGCGGATTGGGCGGTGCTCATGGCGAGGCTCCTTGTGTCGATGAGGGGACGAGGTCGCGAACGTTGCGTGTTTCGTATTCGCGTGCCGTCATCGTCGCCGGCCTCGCGCGGGCGGTCGATTACGTGCGAGGTAAGGAAATCGCGCCCGCGCCGCCGCGATCAGCCGGCCGCGGAGTTGGCTGCGCAGTTGGCCGCGTAGTCGACCGCCAGGCTCCACGCCGGATCCTCGTGCTTCGCCCAGTACGCGTCGAACAGCCGGCGCGTCATCGGGCCCGGCCGGCCGTCGCCGATCGGTGCGCCGTTCAGCCGCGTGACGGGCATGATCCCGCCGGCTGTCGACGTGATGAACACCTCGTCCGCTTCGCGCAGTTGCGCATCGTCGACACGGCCAGCCTGCGCGTCGATGCCCATCGACGCCGCCAGCTCGAACACGGTCTGCCGCGTGATGCCGTGCAGCACGCCGCGCTCGGGCGTCCGAAGCCGGCCGTCGCGCACGATGAAGACGTTGAACCCGGGCCCTTCGGCGATGCTGCCGTCCGTGCACTTCAGCACGACCGACTCCGCACCCGCGTCATACCCCTTCAGCAGCCCGGCGACGAGGTCGAGCCAGTGGTAGTTCTTGATCTGCGGATCGACCGATTCGGGCGGAATCCGCCGCACGTCGTCGACCAGATGCAGGTGCAGGCCCTCGCGCAACTGCCGCTCGTTCGCGACCGAGCCGTACGGCACCGCGAACGCGATGAACTGGTTCACCGCGTCGCGCGGGTCGCGGCTGAAGGTGGGCGATACGCCGCGCGTGCACAGCATTTCGACGTATGCGTTGCGCAGGCCCGAGCGGCGCACGCATTCGACGAGGATGTCGCGCAGCGCGTCGTCGCCCAGCGGCACGTCCAGCCGCAGCCGCGCCAGCGAGCGCCTGAACCGCGCGATGTGCCGGTCGAGGCGGAAGAAGCGGCCGTTCCACACGTGCACGGTGTCGTACGTGACGTCGGAATGCAGGAAACCCCAGTCGAGCACCGACACGCGCGCGTCGGCGATCGGAACGAAGCGGCCGTTCATGTACGCGGCGCCCGGCGGATACGCGGATGCTTCGCCGGACCGAATGCTCTCCGGCGCCGAACGTTTCACGTCGGGCGCGTGCGGCGCGTAGTCGACCTGCGCGACAAACGACGCGCGATCGGCGTCGAACACACTGCGATGCACGACCGCATTCGGCCCCGCCGCGCGATCGAACGACAGCTTGCCGTCGAGATGGTCGATCTCGTGCTGCATCAGCTCCGACACATCGGGCGACAGCGCGTCGCGCCGATGCAGCTCGCCGTCGAGCGTCGTGTACTGCACGCTCACCGACGCGTGGCGCTCGACACGCACGAACAGGTCGGGAAAGCACATGCAGTCGTCCCACAGCGTCATCCGCGCGTCGCTGTGCCACACGATTTCGGGGTTCACGATCACGTCGGGCCAGCCGTCCAGCGCGAGCGCGATCATCCGTTGCCCGACGCCGATCTGCGGCGCGGCGACCGCGCGGCCGAAACCGTGTTCGTCGCGAAACGCGCGCAGCGCGGCGCGCAGTGCGCCGGCGGCTTCGCGCACGGCGGGATCGGTAACGTCGCCGACCGGCCGCGCGACGTCGCGCAGCGATGCTGTGCCCACCGGAAGAATCCGCGTATTCATTTCAACACCTCCGACAAAGTCACCTTGTTGCCTCCCTTGAACGTCGAAATCGTTGCCGCCGGATTGCGCAACTCGCCGTTCGCGTCGAACGCGATCCGGCCGGTCACACCCTGGAAGTCGACGCGATGCAGCGCGTCGACGATCTTCGCCGGATCGGCGGACTGCGCGAGCATCACCGCGTGGTAGACGGCCATCATCGCGTCATAGGCATACGGTGCGTAGAGCTGCACGGGGGCGCCGTACTTCTGCGTGAAGCGCGCCGCGAACGCGGGGCCGCCCGGCATCTTCGCGAGGCTTCGGCCACCGTCTGCGCACACGAGGTTGCCGTCGAGCGCATCGCCGGCCAGTTTCAGGATCTCGTGCGTGCACAGACCGTCGCCACCCAGCAGCGGCACGGCGATCCGCAGCTTCTTCATCTGCTTGAGCATCGGCCCGCCCTGCGTGTCCATGCCGCCGAAGAAGATCGCGTCGGGCGCACGGCCCTTGATCAGCGTCAGCGGCGCGCCGAAGTCGAACGCCTTGTCGGTCGTGTATTCGCGTGCGACCACGGCGGCACCCGTGTTCCCGAGCCCGCCGGCGAACACGTCCGCGATGCCCTGCCCGTAGGCCGTGCGATCGTCGACGACACCGATGCGGCGCGCGTGCAACTGCTCGACCGCATAGCGGGCGACCGCCTGCCCGAGGAAGTCGTCGTTCGCGAGCATCCGGAACGTGGTGCGATAGCCGAGACGCGTGAACGCCGGGTTGGTGGCCGACGGCGTCAGCTCCGCGATGTTCGCCATCGCGTAGAGCCGCGCGACGGCGATCGACGTCCCCGAATTCTGGTGGCCGATCACGGCGCTGACGTGCGTATCGACGAAGCGCTGCGCGACCGTCGTCGCGACCTTCGGGTCGGCCTGGTCGTCTTGCGCGTCGAGCGCGAACGTGACCGGATGCCCGGCGACGTTTGGGTGCGCCGCGTTGATTTCGTCGATCGCGAGCCGAATGCCGCGCGCGCTGTCCTCGCCGAAATGCGCCTGCGCACCCGTGAGCGCGCCGGCAAAACCCACGACGACCGTATCCGCGCCGAACGCGGGAACGGCCGGCACAAGGGACACAAGCGACACAAGCGGCACCAGCAGCACGAGCGGTGCCAGCAGCAGATGTCGGAAACGCATGATGTTTTCCTCGCGGCTTCATTGTTGACGGGTGCTACGATTATCGGCAGCCGTCGCGAAATCCGATAAACATCGGGCGGCATCATTCGCGAGTTTGTTTCGTTTTTTCTCTCCGAAGGAAATCCGATGAATTCCGCCGCCACACCGCTCGACGACTTCGACCTGCGAATTCTCGCCCGCCTCCAGCACGACAACCAGATCACCAACCAGGCGCTCGCCGCCGAGATCGGCCTGAGCCCGCCCGCATGCCTGCGCCGCGTGAAGCGGCTGCGCGACGAGCGCTATATCCAGCAGGACGTTTCCGTCGTCGATCCGACCAAGGTCGGCCTCCCGTTGACGATGCTCGTCCTCGTGCAGGTCGAGCGCGAACGGGTCGACCTGCTCGACGAATTCAAGCGGTTCCTGAAGTCGCTGCCGGAAGTCATGCAGTGTTATGTGGTGACGGGGCGCGCCGATTTCGTGCTGATGATCGCGATGCGCGACATCGACCACTACGAGGAGTTTTCCACGCGCGTATTCCGGCAGCACCACAACATTCGCCACTTCGAAACGATGGTCGTGATGTCGCGCGTCAAGGTCGGGCTGTCGCTGCCGATCGACATCGCATAACGATCGCCGCAATGAAAACGGGCGCCGTCGGGCGCCCGCATCGTCCGGCGGCATCGGCCGCGCGCGTCAGGTCACCGGCGCCGGATTGAACAGCGTCAGCGCATTCGCGAGCTTCCACTGCTCCGCCCACGTGCGACGCTTGCCGCTCGCGACGTCGAGCATCAGCCGGAACAGTTCCCAGCCGGTGTCCTCGATCGTCGCCGCGCCGGTCGCGATCCGCCCCGCGTCGAGATCCATCAGGTCGTGCCAGCGGCGCGCGAGATCGCTGCGCGTCGCGACCTTGATCACCGGCACCTGTGCGAGGCCGTACGGCGTGCCGCGGCCGGTCGTGAAAATGTGCAGGTTCATCCCGGCCGCGAGCTGCAGCGTGCCGCAGATGAAGTCGCTCGCGGGCGTCGCGGCATAAAGCAGCCCCTTCTGCTTCGCGCGATCGCCGGGACGCACGACACCGGCGATCGGCGCGCTGCCCGACTTCACGATCGAGCCCATCGCCTTCTCGACGATGTTCGACAGGCCGCCCTTCTTGTTGCCGGGCGTCGTGTTCGCACTGCGGTCGACGCGGCCGCGCTGCAGGTAACGGTCGTACCAGTCCATCTCGCGAATGATCTCGCGTGCAACGTCCTCGTTCGCCGCACGCGACGTGAGCTGCGCGACACCGTCACGCACTTCCGTCACCTCGGAGAACATGATCGTCGCGCCCGCGCGCACCAGCAGGTCGGCCGCGAAGCCGACGGCCGGATTCGCGGTGAGCCCCGAGAACGCATCGCTGCCGCCGCATTGCACGCCGACGACGAGATCCGACGCGGGGCACGTCTCGCGGCGGCGGCGGTTCAGCCGCTCGAGATGCGATTCGGCCATCGTCATGATCGAGTCGATCATCGAGTTGAAGCCGACGTGCGCGGCGTCCTGCAGGCACACGACACCGCCGTTGTCGCCGGCACCATCGGCCGCCACCGGAATCGCGCCGGGCGGCAGCAGGCGCTCCGGCTGAAGCTTCTCGCAGCCGAGGCTCACGGTCATCACCTCGCCGCCGAAGTTCGGATTCAGGCTGATGTTGCGCAGCGTGCGGATCGGGATATCGGCGTCGGGCGCGTCGATCGCGACGCCGCAGCCGTAGGTGTGCTCGAGCCCGACCACGTCGTCGACGTTCGGGTAGCGCGGCAGCAGCTCGGCCTTGATCCGCCGCACCGCATGCTCGACGACGCCCGACACGCACTGCACGGTCGTCGTGATTGCGAGGATGTTGCGCGTGCCGACCGAGCCGTCGGCATTGCGGAAGCCCTCGAACGTATAGCCTTCGAGCGGCGGCAGCGGCGGCGCGGCGCGCGTCGCGAGCGGCAGGTTGTCCAGCCCCGGCGGCTCGGGCATGCGCATCGTGCGCTCGTTGACCCAGCTGCCGCGTCGCAGCTCGGCCAGCGCATAACCGATCACCACGTTGTAGCGGACGATCGGGTCGCCGGCCGCGAGATCGACCAGCGCGACCTTGTGCCCCTGCGGCACGCCTTCGCGCAGTGTCAACCCGTCGGCGAACGTCGCGCCCTCGGGCAGGCCGCCGTCGTTGACGACGATCGCGACGTTGTCGTCCGGATGCACGCGGATGTAGAGCGGGGAAGCAGTCATCGGAATTCCTGGAGGCTGTCGGCCATATTGTTAGTCATCATACGACATTCGACTCTGGCCGGCGATGCTGCGTAAACCCTTATCCGGAAAGACCCTATCATTTACCCACCAGCAAATCGCTTGCGTGGTCCTTTCCCTCGTTGTACGATGACATACAACGACATCGCCAATTTGGCTCGTATGCCGTTCCCGACGAACCAGCACTCGCGCTAGACGGACGACCCGACCATGACTTCACCGCAAGAACTCAAACAGATCATCTCCCACGGCCTGCTGTCCTTTCCGCTGACGGACTTCGACGCCGACGGCAGCTTCCGCCCGTCCACCTATGCCGAGCGCCTGGAATGGCTCGCGCCGTACGGTGCGAGCGCGCTGTTCGCGGCCGGCGGCACCGGTGAATTCTTCTCGCTCACGCAGCGCGAGTATTCGGACGTGATCCGCGTCGCAACGGAAACCTGCAAGGGCAAGGTGCCGATCCTCGCCGGCGCGGGCGGCGCGACGCGCGTCGCGATTGAATATGCGCAGGAGGCCGAGCGCCTCGGCGCGAGCGGCGTGCTGCTGATGCCGCATTACCTGACCGAAGCCAGCCAGGAAGGGATCGCCGAGCACGTCGAGCAGGTGTGCCGCGCCCTGAAGATCGGCGTCGTGGTGTACAACCGTGCGAATTCGAAGCTGAACGCCGACATGCTCGAGCGCCTCGCCGATCGTTGCCCGAACCTGATCGGCTTCAAGGACGGCGTCGGCGAAATCGAAAGCATGGTGACGATCCGCCGCCGCCTCGGCGACCGCTTCGCGTATCTCGGCGGCCTGCCGACGGCCGAAGTCTATGCCGCCGCGTACAAGGCGCTCGGCGTGCCGGTGTATTCGTCGGCCGTGTTCAACTTCATCCCGAAGACGGCGATGGAGTTCTACGAAGCGATCGCGAAGGACGACCACGCAACGGTCGGCCGCCTGATCGACACGTTCTTCCTGCCGTACCTGAAGATCCGCAACCGCCGCGCGGGTTATGCGGTCAGCATCGTGAAGGCGGGCGCGAAGCTCGTCGGCCACGACGCAGGCCCCGTGCGGGCGCCGCTCGTCGACCTCACCGAGGCCGAAGCGGCCGAACTCGACGTGCTGATCAAGAAGATGGGCCCGCAGTAAGCGGGTACGGCCTGCGCGGTGCGTTGATCGGCACCGCGCAGGCCGGTTGTCGCGTCGCGCGCCGGTTCGACGGTATCGCGACCGTTCGCAGCAGTAACCCCGCACGCATCCGCCGCGACGGGTGCCGCCTCCGGCGCGGCGCTTTGCGTGACGCCACCCCGCCTTGCAGGCCGTCCGGCCGCGTCACATCTGCGCGATGATTCCGACGATCCGGTGGCGCACGTTCGCGAGCCTGACCCGCGTCGCCTCGATCTGCCCCTGCGTGCCCGCCCGCGCGCGTGCGTTCGATTCGCCGTCGAGGATCTGCCCGAGCACGTCGCGGTCGACGACCGCATCGAAGAACCGGCCGACCGTGATCGTCGCCGACTGCTTCGCGGTCGCGAGCTGGCTGTTCGCCTGCAGCAGTGCTTCGGTGCGCAGGCCCGGATCGCGCTCGTCGATGCCGCGCCGGTACTGGAGCGCGAACACCAGTGCTTCCATGTCCTGCCGGAAACGGCGCACGGCTTGCCCGAACACGAGCGAATGCGCGTCGGCGCCCGTGACGACGCGCCCCTGGTTGATCGTCACGTCGAATTCGCTGCCGCCCAGGTCGCGCTGGAATTCCAGCAACGCATTCGCGAGCACGCGCCCTTCGCTGTACTGGCCGACCTGGGTGCGCACGGATTTCGCGACGTCGCCGATCGCTTTCCACAATCCGGCCGCGAACAGGTGATCGCCACGCTTGTTGATGTTCATCGGGGGTTCCCTCGTTGTCTTTTGTCGGTCTCTCAGGCTTGCCTGCGGGCCGGCTGGCCCGAGGCTTCGCTACTGTAGGAGAAAACCGGGGGACGGGGAAGACGGCAAGATCCACGGCAGTCACGTACCCCGAGGCCGCTGCTCCGACCGCCGCCCCCCCATGCTGCCCCGACATGATTCTTGTCGACACTTCGAACAAACCCGTCTGCACCGACACCCGTCATGCAAAAAAGGCGGAAGCGGCCCACCGGCCACATCCGCCTTTTGGTTTCCGCGTGACGGCACCGACCCCGACGCACCGGCCGCCGGAAATCACACGCTCAATCGTCGCCGCCCGTCACTCCGCCTTCCCGTCCCGCAGCCGCGGAATCGCGAGCGGGTTCTGCTCCTGCAACCCCTCGGGTAGCAGATCGTCCGGGAAATCCTGGTAGCACACCGGGCGCAGGAAACGCTCGATCGCCGTCGCGCCGACCGACGTGACGGACGGGTTCGACGTCGCGGGGAACGGGCCGCCGTGCACCATCGCGTCACACACCTCGACGCCGGTCGGGTAACCGTTCACGAGCAGGCGCCCGGCCTTGCGTTCGAGGATCGGCAGCAGCCGGCGGGCCAGCGGCTTGTCGTCGGCGTCCATCTGCAGCGTGGCCGTGAGCTGGCCCTCGAGCGCGTCGAGCACGCGCGCGACTTCGTCGAGATCGCGGCAGCGCACGATCAGCGACGCCGGCCCGAACACTTCGTGGCTGAACGCCGGCTCGGCCAGGAACGCCTGCGCGCCGACTTCGTACAACGCGCCGCCGGCCTGACAGTCGGTCTGCGCGGCCTCGCCCGCGCCGATTTCGCGCACGCCCGGCAGTTCGGCCAGCTTGCCGCGGCCATGGCGATACGCATCGGCGATCCCGGGCGTGAGCATCACGCCGGCCGGCTTCTTCGCGAGCGCCTGCGCGGCGACGGCTTCGAAGCGGTCGAGATCGGGGCCGTCGATCGCGAGCACGAGGCCCGGGTTGGTACAGAACTGGCCGACGCCGAGCGTCAGCGAATCGACGAAGCTCGTCGCGATCGCGTCGCCGCGCGCGGCGAGCGCCGCCGGGAACAGCACGACGGGGTTGATGCTGCTCATTTCCGCGTAGACGGGAATCGGCTGCGGGCGGGCATTCGCGATCTGCACGAGCGCCATGCCGCCCTGTCGCGACCCCGTGAAGCCGACGGCCTGGACCGCCGGATGGCCGACGAGCGCCGCGCCGATCACACGGCCGGGGCCGATCAGCAGCGAGAACACACCGGCCGGCATCCCGGTTTTCGCGACGGCGGCGCGAATCGCGCGGCCGACCAGTTCGGACGTGCCGAGGTGCGCCTCATGCGCCTTCACGATCACCGGGCAGCCGGCCGCGAGCGCCGACGCCGTATCGCCGCCGGCCACCGAGAACGCGAGCGGGAAATTGCTCGCACCGAACACGACGACGGGCCCGAGCCCGACTTTCTGCAGCCGCAGGTCTGAGCGCGGCAGCGGCGTGCGGGCGGGCTGCGCGGGATCGATCGACGCGGCGAGGAAACGACCGTCGCGCACGACACGCGCGAACAACCGGAGCTGGCCGACGGTGCGGCCGCGCTCGCCCTGCAGCCGCGCGACGGGCAGGCCCGTTTCAGCGTGCGCGCGCTCGATCAGCGCGTCGCCGAGCGCGACGATTTCATCCGCGATCGCGTCGAGAAATGCCGCGCGGGCCGCGAGCGGCTGTGCGCGGTACGCGTCGAACGCGTCGCGCGCGAGTTCACATGCACGCTCGATGTCGGCCGCCGCCGCGACGCCGAACGCCGGCGCGTCGATCGGCGCGCCCTTCGACGGGTCGAACGCGCGCAAGGTACCGGCCGAGCCGGCGACCGCTTCGGCGCCGATCAGCATCTCTCCTGTCAGTTGCATGGGTGTGCTCCGTGGTTCGGGAATGATGGGCTCATTGTAGCCCAACAGATACGATGTCTGCCGACATGATTTTGCGATTCACGCGGGTCGTCGATCTTGCCACACAATGCGCGAATCCCTTATTGATTCGGTTCATGCCCAAATTGTGGGCGTTTCGCGTTGTACCCAACGGGAAAACCCGAGGTTTCCGGGGTCGGCCAACCCACATAAGCTACGCACCATGTCATACGACGACGTACATTAAAGTGCCTAATCAGACCACCCCTCGCGATCTTCCGCTCGACCTCGCGCGCACCGCGCGACGGACCGCCGTGCGCTACTGGATCCTGGCGATGCTGTTCGTCGTCACGACGCTCAACTATGCGGATCGCGCGACGCTGTCGATCACCGGCACGCCGATCCGCAAGGCGTTCGGCATCGACCCGGTGACGATGGGCTACATCTTCTCGGCGTTCAGCTGGGCCTACGTGCTCGCGCAACTGCCGAGCGGCTGGCTGCTCGACCGCTTCGGCGCGCGCCGCGTGTATGCGGCCAGCATCTTCCTGTGGTCGGCGTTCACGCTGCTGCAGGGCACGATCGGGCTCGGCGGCAGCGCCGCGTTCGCGGTGGCCGCGCTGTTCGCGATGCGCTTCGCGGTCGGCATCGCCGAGGCACCCGCCTTTCCCGCGAACGCGAAAGTCGTCGCGAGCTGGTTCCCGACCGCCGAGCGCGGCACGGCGTCCGCGATCTTCAACGCCGCGCAATACTTCGCGGCCGTGGTGTTCTCGCCGCTGATGGCGTGGCTCACGCATGCGTACGGCTGGCACCAGGTGTATCTGTGGCTCGGCCTCGTGGGCATCGCGCTCGCGTTCCTGTGGCTGCGGGTCGTGAAGGATCCGGCCGACCATCCGGCCGTGAACCGCGCGGAACTCGAGCACATCGAGCAGGGCGGCGGCCTCGTGCGCACGACCGTGCGCGGCACCGACGGCCTGCGTTCGGAAGGCCGCCGCGTGGCGGGCTGGTACTACGTGCGCCAGCTGCTGTCGAACCGGATGCTGATCGGCGTGTATCTCGGCCAGTACTGCGTGAACGTGCTCACCTATTTCTTCCTCACATGGTTCCCGATCTACCTCGTGCAGGCACGCGGGATGTCGCTGCTGAAGGCCGGCTTCATGACGTCGCTGCCCGCGATCTGCGGGTTCCTCGGCGGGGTGCTCGGCGGGATGCTGTCCGACGGGCTGATCCGCCGCGGCGTGTCGCTCACGCTCGCGCGCAAGATCCCGATCGTCGGCGGGATGGCGCTGTCGATGGTCATCATCGGCTGCAACTACGTCGACAGCGAAGCGCTCGTGATCGTGCTGATGGCCGTGTCGTTCTTCGGCAAGGGCATCGGCTCGCTCGGCTGGGCCGTCGTCGCGGATACCGCGCCGAAGGAAGCGATCGGCCTGTCGGGCAGCCTGTTCAACATGTTCGGCAACACGGCCGGCATCGTCGCGCCGATCGCGATCGGCTATCTCGTCGGCGCGAGCGGCTCGTTCAACGGCGCACTCGTGTTCGTCGGGCTGAACGCGCTCGTCACGGTGTTCAGCTATCTCGTGATCGTGAAGGACATCCGGCGCGTCGAGCTGCGGCATCGCGACGCGTGAGATTCGGCGAAAAGAAGGAAATGGGAAACGACGGCGGCCGCGTAACAGCGGCCGCCGTTTTTTGCGTCAGGCCGCGGAATGCGCGACGCGCAGCATGTCGTGCACGCCGGACGTCATCAGCGCGAGGAACGCGAGCAGGCCGACGTAGCAGAGCGCGTACGTCGTCTTCGTCTCGATCGACGTCGCGTAGTACACGCGGTTCTCCGGCGCATCGGGATCGTAGCGCCACGCGCGCTTGAGCTGCGGCAGCGCGAGGATCGCCATCACGATCAGCAGCGGGCTCGGGCGGTACACGAACAGCGCGATCAGCACCGGCACGCCGGCGAACCAGATGCGCGGCGACAGCACCGCGGTGATCCGCCCGCCGTCGAACGGCGACAGCGGAATCATATTGAACAGGTTCAAGAAGAAGCCCGTGTACGACAGCGCGAGCAGCAGGTTGCTGTCGTAGTGGCGCGCGGCCGCGTAGCAGGCCAGCGCACCGAGCGTGCCGACGAACGGCCCGGCGAGCCCGACGTACGCCTCGGTTTCCGCGTCGTGCGGCATCTCCTTCAGCTGGATCCACGCGCCGACGAACGGGATGAAGGTCGGCAGCCCGACGTCGAGCCCGCGCCGCTGCGCGGCCACGTAGTGGCCGGCCTCGTGCACCAGCAGCAGTGCCACGAAACCGGCCGCGAACCGCCAGCCGTAGAACAGCGCATAGACCGCGATCGACGCGAGCATGGTGCCCGCGGACACGAGCACCTTGCCGAGCTTGAGGCCGCCGAAGATCAGCAGCAACAGCTTCGTCATTCCTTGCGCTCCGTGGCGGATGCATCGGACACGCCGGATGCGTCGGCGACGGCCGGCACCGCGGCCGGCTTCGGCTTGCGCCCGAAGAAGCGTTTCAGCGCGGCGCCGCCGGCCAGCAGCGCAACCGCACCGACCTTGAAGAACTTCACCGCGAACGCGCCGATCAGCGCGAGCAGGCCGAGCTTCTTCGCGCCGACGCCGACGATCAGCGCCGCGAGGCCATACTCGGCGACGTGGTCGGTCGACTTGTTGAAATCGGCGTAGCGCTTGCCGTCGTTGAAGCTGATGTTCGACAGCAGCTCGTCGGCCGACGCCTTGTATTTCGGCAGGTCGGCGAGCGTCGACGCCATCGTCAGCGACAGGTAACCGTCGCGGCCGAGCACGAGCGTCCGGTAGTTCACGCCGTCGTTTTCGGCGTTCGGCGCGGCGCCCTTGTCGCGGATGATCGCGGACCAGACGAGCCGGTGCGTGGCCGCGTCGTACGCGGGGGCCTTCGCCCAGCCGACCACCTCGGTTTCGGGCAGGCCGCGTTCCTTGCGCCCGGGGTTGTCTTCCTCGGTGCCGGCCTGCAGGCTCTTCAGCAGTTCGTCGGGTTTCCAGTCCTTCGCGTCGTCGTCGCGGATATAACCGCTCGGCTCGAACGATACGACCGAGATCCAGTCGGCATCGGGATCGTCGGGCAGCACGAGGCCGACCAGCCGGGTTTCGTCGATCGAGTTGCCCATCGAGCGCAGGTAGCGGCCGGCTTCGGCGGCCGGCACGAACGATTCGCCGGCTTTCAGCTTCAGCACGGCTTCGTGTTTCACGTCGATCTCGGTCGGGCCCTTCACGACCGCGTCGTTGGCGGCGGCAGCCGCGGCCCTCATTTCCACCTGCGCGGCTTCGGTTTGCGCGTGGGCGCTGATCGCGGTGAATGCAAGCGTCGCCACGCAGGCGAGCCGGACGGCAAGTTTTTTCATTGTTGGATTCCCCTGGAATGCCTTGTCGTAAATATGCACGGCGTCGGCCCTTGCGTTTTCAATCGCGGGTCCGGCGTCGTCTCTCAGTTGGCACGGGGGCTATGGTAACGCAGCGCCGCGACACGCCCGGGGAGGCGCGATGCTTACGTCGCAGGTAATGCCCAAGGCACGCGGGATTGCCTATCATCTGCTGCATGAACCCGACCGCCGCCCTCCACTCGCCCTCCCCGTCCGCCGGCCGCGCGTCCGGCATCGGCCCGCTGCTGCGCACGTGGCGGCAACGCCGGCGCCTGAGCCAGATGGCGCTCGCGCTCGACGCGGACGTTTCCGCGCGCCACCTGAGCTTCGTCGAATCGGGCCGCGCGCAGCCGAGCCGCGAGATGGTGCTGCATCTCGCGGAGCGTCTCGACGTGCCGCTGCGCGAACGCAATGCGCTGCTCGTCGCGGCCGGCTTCGCGCCGCTGTTTCGCGAACGGCCGTTTTCGGATCCGCAGCTCGATGCCGCGCGCCATGCGGTGGAAGCCGTGCTGCGCGGCCACGAGCCCTACCCGGCGCTCGCCGTGGATCGTCACTGGACGCTGCTCGCCGCGAACCGGATGCTCGGCGCGCTGGTCGCGCAGGCCGATCCGTCGCTGCTGCAACCGCCCGTCAACGTGCTGAGGCTGAGCCTGCACCCGGACGGCCTCGCGTCGCAGATCGTCAACTGGCACGAGTGGCGCGCGCACATCCTGCATCGGCTGCAGCGGCAGATCGATGCAAGCGGCGACCACGCGTTGCACACGCTGCGCGACGAACTCGCCGCGTATCCGGCACCGGCCGGCCAGCCCGACGACACGCATGCGCGCACCGACTTCGCGGATATCGCCGTGCCGTTGCGGCTGCGCACGGCGGCCGGCGAACTGACGTTCTTCAGCACGACGACGGTGTTCGGCACGCCGGTCGACGTGACGCTGTCGGAACTCGCGATCGAGGCGTTTTTCCCCGCGAATCCGGAGACGGCGGAAGCAATGCGGGCGCTGGCGGACGCGTTGCCGGCGCAATAACGTGCGCAACGGAGCGTGACGGAAGCCGGCGCACGAACGCCGGCTTCCGCGCCATCACGGCCATGCCGGCCGCCGGTGCGCATCTCCGCAGCCGGATTTCCCCTGAAGCATAAAGATCGACCGCTACGGCAAACCCGGGCGCCCGCGCGTCCGATCAGAATGCGTCGTCGCATCTCAGGCTGCCGATCCGGCACGCGCCAGCGTGCCGGAACACGTCAAACGACGCAGCCGCCCCTGCGCCGTTTCCCGCTCGGATTCATTCCGCCAAATGTCAAATTTGTTTAGTACATCTTTTCAATCGGATCGTACTCGAACCAAGGCGACAGGGAAATCGTGAGACGGACACGCTAGCCAAAACACAACTTTCATATCAAGCCCAGGAACAACATGAACAAGAATCATCGAGGGTCGGGGAATCCGGTGCAGCACGCGCCGGTGAAGTCGAAAGCGGCACTGGCCATCGCCGTCAGCGCAGCGGTCGTCGCATTCGCGGCTTCCGCACCGGCGCAGGCTTCCTATGTGCAGAACGGCAATGCGATCGATACCGTCGCAGGCTGCTCGGACAACATCGCGATTTCGGGCACCAGTACGTATCCGGCCACGGCACGGGGCTGCGACAACATCGCAATCGGCCCGTCGGCAGTCGCCGATTCGGGCTCGTCGACCGGCGCGTACAGCGAAACCGTGGCGATCGGGCGGCAGTCCGTCGCAACCGGTACGCAAGCCACGACGCTGGGCGGCAATGCCGTGGCGACCGGCGACCATGCGACGGCGATTGGCGCGTTCGCCGGTGCGACCGGCCTCAACGCGACGGCGGTGGGCCAGGGCGCGGTCGCGAACGGCGCCACGGCGTCGGCATTCGGTTCGGGCGCGGTCGCCGTGGATCAATCGACGGCAGTCGGCCAGGGCGCCAGCGCCACCGCAACCTTCTCGACGGCGGTCGGCAAAGGCAGCAGCGCGGCCGGCGGCACGGCGCTCGGCTTCCAGGCCAACGCCGGTGCCGGCGATGCGGTCGCGCTCGGCGTCGACAGTTCGGCATCCGCGACCGGCAGCGTCGCGATCGCCCGCGCGACGGCCTCCGCGGTGAATGCGGTCGCCATCGGCGAAGGCGCGAACGCGGCCGACGCGAATTCGGTGGCGCTGGGTTCGAATGCGGCCACGCGTGCGGCAACCACCGTCAGCAGCGTAACGCTGAACGGCGTCGGCTACAGCGGCTTCGCGGGTACGCCGGTCGGCGTGGTCAGCGTGGGCAGCGCGGGCGCCGAGCGCCAGATCGTCAACGTCGCGGCCGGCGCGATCAGCGCGACCAGCACGGACGCGGTCAACGGTTCGCAGCTCTTCTCGATCGCCAATCAGGTCTCCACGCTGACGACGGATCTGGCCGCGCTCACGAACACCGTCGGCAAGATTTCGTCGAGCGTCCCGAGCGGCACGGTCGCGGACAGCACGGGCACCGCGATCGGCAAGAACACATCGGTCAGCGCGACGAACGGCACGGCGCTCGGCAACGGCGCGAACGTGTCGGGAGACAACGGGACGGGTATCGGCGTGAACGCGACCGTCACAGCGGCAAACGGCACGGCAACCGGCACGAACTCGACCGTCACCGCAGTGAACGGCACCGCAACCGGCACGAACTCGACCGTCACGGCAACGAACGGCACCGCAACCGGCGCGAACTCGACCGTCACGGCAACGAACGGCACCGCAACCGGCGCGAATTCGAAAGTCACGGCAGCGAACGGCACGGCGATCGGAACCGGTTCGAATGTCTCCGGCAACAATTCGACGGCGATCGGCGCGAACAGCCAGGCACCGGCAAACAATGCGGTCGCCTTGGGCGCCAATTCGGTCGCGTCGCGCGACAACACGGTATCGATCGGTGCGCCGGGCGCCGAGCGTCAGTTGACCAACATGGCCGACGGCACGGCGCCGACGGATGGCGTGAACGTGCGCCAGTTGAACGGTGCAATCAACTCCGTCCGCGAGGAAATGTCGAAGTACCGCAAGGACTCGGATGCGGGCACCGCGAGCGCGATCGCGATGGCCAACATGCCGCAAGCCGTTCTGCCCGGCGAAAAGGTCGTCGCACTCGGCGGCGGCACGTACGGCGGTCAAAGCGCGATGGCGGTCGGTCTTTCCGTCGCGACCACGAAATGGCTGGTCAAGGGCTCGGTGACGACGGCCGTGTCGGGCCACGGCTCGATCGGCGCAGGCGCGGGCGTCGGTTATCGCTGGTAATCGGCCCGACGCGCGACGCATCGAGAAGCGCTTGCTCGATGCCGGAAGGCGTGCCATCGGTGCAACCGCGCCGATGGCACGGCAGCCACATGCGGCACGCCGTTTATCCGACGCGACCGGCCATGCGCGACCGCGCGCGACGACACGCGCACGAGCGCCCCGCCATCAGCGACGCTCGAGCGCCAGCTTCACCCCGAGCCCCAGCAGCACCACCCCGCTGACGCGGTGCATGCGCGTCAGGATCCGCGGGTTGCGGCGGATCGATGCGGACAGCAGGCCGGCGAACACAGCAACCGGCCCCTTGACGAGAAACGTCAGGCCCGCGAAGGTCGCGCCCAGCACGAACAGCGACAGCATCGGATGCGCGGCGCCCGCCGGCACGAACTGCGGCAGGAACGCCAGATAGAACAGCGCGACCTTCGGATTCGACACGTTCGACAGCGCGCCTTGCGCGAACGTACGCAGCCGCGATGCCTGTGCACCGTCGCCGGTCGCGAGCGTCAGTTCGCCCGACGAGCGCAACAGCGTGATGCCGAGATACAGCAGGTACAACGCGCCGACCACCTTCAGCGCCGTGAACAGCCATTCGGATGCCTGCAGCAGCGCGCCCAGCCCGAGCGTCGCGAGCATCGTGTGCACGAGCAGCCCGACGCTGACGCCCGCGGCGGTCACGAGGCCCGCGCGCGTGCCGTCGGACAGCGTACGAGACATCACGAGCACCATGTCCTGGCCCGGCGTGACGATGATCAGCAGCGACGTTGCGATGAACGGCAGCCAGGATGGATGCGACATGGGATAGCTCCTGAACGGGATTGCCGGCGGACGGGAATCGCCCGGCCTGTCGTCGGATTATCGGCGCCTTCCCATGGAGATTGGATGCGTATTCGGCTACTTTGACTATCAGTTTTGGCGTTATTCTCTAGCATCCACCGCTTGGGCAGTCAAAAATGTCAATCAAACTGGATGCAATCGACCGGCGCATTCTGCGTGCATTGCAACGGAATTCGAACCAGACGAATGCCGAACTCGCGCAACAGGCCGGGCTGTCCGCCACGCCCTGCCTGCGCCGCGTTCACCTGCTCGAGGAACAGGGCGTGATCGACGCGTATGTCGCACTGCTGAACCCGGCCGCCGTCGACCTGCGATTCACGGCGTTCGTGCGCGTCACGCTGGAGCGCCAGGACAAGACGACGGTCGAACGCTTCGCGCGCGAGATGGAGCAGGCGCCCGAAGTGCTCGAATGCCACCTGATGGCCGGCAGCTACGACTATCTGCTGCGCGTGATCGCCCGCGACCTCGACGACTACCAGCGCTTCCAGATGGAAACGCTCACGCAGATCGAAGGCGTGCGCAACGTCGAAACCGAGATTCCGCTGAAGCGCATCAAGCAGACGGTTCGCCTGCCGATCTAGGCGTCCAGGAACGTGACGGCCTGCCCCTGCGGCTCCCCGTTCAGCGCGCCGTCTCGCACCACGACCTGGCCGCGCACGACCGTATGCACGGGCCAGCCTGTGACCGCGCACCCGTCGTAAGGTGTCCAGCCGCTGACGCTGGCGATCCATTCGTCGCGGATGATCCGCCGCGCGCGCAGGTCGACGATGCTGAAATCGGCGTCGTAGCCCACCGCAATCCGCCCTTTGCCCGCGATGCCGAAGATGCGCGCCGGCCCGGCGCTGGTCAGGTCGACCAGTCGTTCGAGGCTCAAGCGGCCCGCGTGCACGTGATCGAGCATCAGCGGCAGCAGCGTCTGCACGCCGGTCATCCCGCTCGGCGACTGCGGATAGGGCCGGCGCTTTTCGTCGCGCGTATGCGGCGCGTGATCGCTGCCGATCACGTCGACCACGCCGTCGCGAACGGCCTGCCACAGCGCATCCCGATGATGCCGTTCACGCACCGGCGGATTCATCTGCGCGAGCGTGCCGAGCCGCTCGTAGCAATCGGGCGCATGCAGGCTCAGGTGATGCGGCGTGACTTCGACGGTCACGCGCCGCCGGTGCCGCGCGAGCAACGCCATTTCCTCGGCGGTGGACACGTGCAGCACATGCAGCCGGCGGCCCGTCTCGGCCGCCAGCGCGACGATGCGCCGCGTCGCCGCCAGCGCGCTTTGCACGTCGCGCCAGCGCGGATGGTCGCGCACGTCGCCGCTCGCTTCGACGAGCGCCCGGCGTGCGCGCAGCCGCGCTTCGTCCTCCGCGTGCACGGCCATGCGCCGCCGCCCGTTGCGCACGATCCGGCGCAACACGGCTTCGTCGTCGGCCAGCAGGTCGCCGAACGAACTGCCCATGAAGACCTTCACGCCCGCGCAGCCCGGCAGCGCTTCAAGCGCCGGCAACCGTTCGGCGTTCGCGGCCGAGCCGCCGATGTAGAACGCGTAGTCGCACCACGCGCGGCCGCGCGCGCGTTCCAGCTTGGCCTGCAGATCCTGAGCGGTCAACGTCAGCGGATGCGTGTTGGGCATCTCGAAGATCGTCGTGACGCCGCCGAGCACCGCGCCGCGCGTGCCGGCCTCGATGGTCTCCTTGTGCGTCAGGCCCGGTTCACGGAAATGCACCTGGCTGTCGACGACACCCGGCAGCACATGCAGGCCGCCGGCATCCAGGAGAACGTCGGCGCTCCACGTGCCATGCAACGCACCCAGCGCGACGACACGGCCATCCACGCACGCGACGTCGACCTGCTCGGCACCGTTGGGGGTCATCGCCGTGCCGCCGTGCACGAGCAGGTCGACATGGCGTCGCTTCAGCGCGTCGGTCGCGCGCCCTTCACGTCGAACGGGTTCGTCCATGGCTCAGAACTCGTTCTGGATGTGCTTGTAGCCCAGCACCAGCGCATTGTTCGTGCGCGCGACGTCCTCGGAGAAGTCGCTCGCGTCGGCCGTCACCTGCGGCAACGCGGCGAGATCGGTTTCCGGCCCGATGCGCTCGGTCGAGCGCACGTAGAAGCCCGGCGGCAGGTGGCAGCCGTCGACGACCGCGTTGTAGCGCACCACGCAGCCGTCGTCGATGGTGCAGTTGAACAGCACGCTGTTGAAGCCGACGAACACGCCGTTGCCGACCTTGCACGGCCCGTGGACGATCGCGCGATGCGCGATCGACGTGTGCCGGCCGATGGTGACGCTCGCGCCCGACTTCGAATGGATCACCACGCCGTCCTGGATGTTCGAATGCGCACCGATCACGATCGGCGCGATCCGGCCGTCGCCATCCGTTTCGTCGGCGCGGATCACCGCGTACGGGCCGATGAACACGTTCTCCTCGACGATCACGAGCCCGCACAGAATGGCGGTCGGATCGACGAATGCACTCGGGTGTATCTGCGGCAGGTCGCCGCGCGGGTTCTTTCTGATCATCAGGATTCCTGTCTTGACATCGAACGGCCGCGCTTGATCCGCTCGAACAGGCCCGGATCGCGCCACTGTCCGGCGATGGCCGGCGCGAACACGATGTCGTCCAGGTCGATGCGGCCCATGCGCGGGTTGAACGCATCGTCGCGAAAACACTGCGCGTAACCGGTCTCGGTTTCGTGAACGATGATCGAATGCAGCCGCACGCCGGTTTCGCCGTTCGACATGCGCGTGCAGGACAGCGCCGCATCGACGAGGCGAAAGAACACGCGCGAGAACTGCTCGGCGCTCGGCGACACCGGCAGCAGCACCCAGCGCTCGGAATGCCGGCGCATGCTCTCGACGTAGCAGGGATCGTCATCCGACCACAGCGTCACCGCGTGGTCGAACGCGTCGATCAGGTCGCGCACGTCGCCCTTGAGCAGCCCGAAGTCGTAGATCATCTGCCCGTGGTCCAGCGCGTGTGCCTCGAACAGCAGCTCGACGCGATACGAATGGCCGTGGATCGAATGCGAGCAACGCCGCGTGCTGCAGCCGCGCACCACGTGCGCGTTCTCGAACCGGAACAGCTTGCGGATCAGCATGCGTCGGCGCCTTCGCGAACCGGCGCGGCCCAGGCCACCGCGTCGTGCGGGTGCAGGCTTTCCAGATGGCGCACGTGCACGCGCGGGTGCGCATGGCGGCCGTCCAGCGCGGCCTGGACCCGGCGCGCGGCATCCTCGACGAACATCAGGTTGCCGCCGTTCAGCACCGCGAACGCCTGCTCGTCCGCGCGCTTGACGGCCGTCTGCACCGGCGTGCCGAGCGCGTGCTCGACGCGATCGATCAGGTCGATCAGCCCGAGCGTCGCGCCATCGGCCGGCAGCCCCACGCTGACGACGGCTTCGCTACGCTGGCTGTGCGGCGTGGCCGCCGTCGCATGCCGTTTCAGCCACTCGGCGACCGCTGCCGGTTCCACGCGATCGTCGCGGCCGAACGCCGCCAGGAACGCCTGTTCGACCCAGTGCCGCGACAGCGCGGCCGAGCACGGGCACGTCGACGAATAGGCGACCGTCACCTGCGCGCGCAGCTCGAACCCGGCGTCGGTCAGCGTCGCGTCGATCCGGACCGGATAGGCCTTCCACCCGGCAAGCCCGTCGGTCACCAGCGCGGCGCGGCGCGCCAGCAGGTCGAAGCGCAGCCGTAGCCGCGCACGACGCGTGTCGCAGTCGCGATGGCTGTCGACCATCGCCTGCAGCACCGGCCGAAGGCCGGCCGGCGACAGCGCGGCGCCATCCCCGAGCCCGTCGAGCAGCCTGTACAGCCGCGACATGTGGATGCCCTTCACGTGCGGTGCGGGAAGGTCGACCTGCACGTCGGCGCGCGCATGCACGTCGCGCCGGCAGCCGGGCTCGGCCACCGCAACGGGCAGGTCGATGCCCTGCATGCCGACCCATTCGAGCGGGCGACGGCCCGGCGCGGCATCGGTCAGGGAGATATCGGGAAGGGGGGCATTCATGCTCGGGATCCGGTGGAGCGCCTTCTCCATCCGGATCGATGCAGGAAGCGCGTTCAGGTCAGGGCCAGTCGCGAAACGGGTTGTCCCACGTGGTCCAGTGTTCGGGGCCGGTGGCCATCTCGGCGTCGGTCAGCAGACACGCGTCGAAGCGCGCGCGCAGCGCGGGCTCGTCCATGTCCATGCCGATCAGCACGAGTTCCTGCCGCGCGTCGCCGACGCGCTCGTCCCAGCGGGCGCGGATCTGCGCGACGGCTTCCGCGTCCTGCGGCCAGCGCTCGGGCGGCACGGCCGCCCACCAGTGGCCGGCCGGCCCGTGCCGCGCGACCGCGCCGGCCTGCGACCACGAACCGGCGACGGTCGGATGGGTGGCCAGCCAGTAGAACCCCTTCGAGCGGACGACGCCCGGCCATTCGCTTTCGACGAGCGCAAAGAAGCGCTGCGGGTGGAACGGCCGCCGCGCGCGGTAGACGAAACTGCGGATGCCGTATGCGTCGGTTTCCGGCGTGTGCGTGCCGCGCAGCTCCTGCAGCCAGCCCGGCGCGCGCGATGCTGCGTCGAAATCGAACAGGCCCGTGTCGAGCACGCGCTCGAGCGGCACCTTGCCGAATTCGGCGATCTCGATCCTCGCCCGCGGGTTGAGCCCGCGCAGCAGCGCGACCAGCCGCTCGCGTGCGCTGTCGTCGATCAGGTCGATCTTGTTGATCACGATCACGTCGCAGAACTCGATCTGGTCGATCAGCAGATCGACCACCGTGCGCGCATCCTCGTCGCCCATCGATTCGCCGCGCGACTGCAGGCTGTCGCGCGACGCGTAGTCGCGCAGGAAATTGAACGCGTCCACCACGGTCACCATCGTGTCGAGCCGCGCGACTTCGCCGAGGCTGCGGCCGTCCTCGCCTTCGAACGTGAACGTCTCGGCCACCTGCAGCGGCTCCGAGATGCCGGTCGATTCGATCACGAGCTGGTCGAAGCGCCCTTCGCGCGCGAGCCGGTCGACCTCGATCAGCAGATCCTCGCGCAGCGTGCAGCAGATGCAGCCATTGCTCATCTCGACCAGCTTCTCGTCGGTGCGCGACAGCCCTGCGCCGCCGTCGCGGACGAGCGCGGCGTCGATGTTGACCTCGGACATGTCGTTGACGATCACCGCGACGCGACGGCCCTCGCGATTGTTCAGGATGTGGTTGAGCAGCGTCGTCTTGCCGGCGCCGAGAAAGCCGGACAGGACGGTCACGGGAAGCCGCGTGGACGGAGGGAGTGCGGTGCTCATCGGGCGATTCCGGAAGAGGACGTTGAGGAACGAATGATATATTGTATCGCAACGATATAACATATCATTTCGGACGTCCAGCATGCCGGCAGGGTGTTGTCCGGAGCAGGCCGCGCCCGCTCCGGTGTCAATCCGTCACGTATAGAGCGACGCCGGCGGCAATTCCCCGGTCAACGCGAACCGGCCGACGTCACGCAGCCGATAGTCGAGCGGATCGTGCAGCGTATGCGTGCGCGCGTTGCGCCAGAAGCGGTCGAGGCCGAGCGACGCGGCCGTCGCGCGCGCGCCGCATGCGTCGAACAGCGCCTCGCCGTTGTCGAGCGCCGCGCGCTGCGCGACGATCTTCGCCTCCGATACCGCGAGCGCCACCTCGGCGCGCTCGTCCGCCGTCAGCGCATCCTGCCGCGCCCACGCGCGCTGCAATGCGGCCGCCGCGCGATCGGCCAGCGCCGCCGCGGCGATCGCCCGCACGCGCATGTCGCCGAAGCGCTGCAGCGTGTACGGATCGTCGCTCGCCTGCGCGACCTCCGACTGTATCCATGGACGGCCATGCTTCAGCACGTAGTCGCGCGCTTCCGCCAGCGCACCTTCCGCGAGCCCGACGAACAGGTTCGTCAGCACGAGTTGCGACACGAGCGTGCGCAGCGTCGCGCGCGGTGTCGGCGGCGCCTCGGAGCGGTGCAGCACCTCGTCCGGCGCGAGCGTCACGCCGTCGAAGCTCACGCTGCCGCTGTCGGTCTGGCGCTGGCCGATCGGGTCCCAGTCTTCGTTGACGGTGATCCCCGCGCGATCGGTCGGCACCACGCCGAACACGGTGCGGCCCGCTTGCGGATCGTGCGCGGACACCGTCATGCGCTGCGAGCCGCGCGTGCCCGAACAGAAGCCCTTCACGCCGTCGAGCCGGTAGCCGCCGTCGGGCGTCGCGGTCGCGACCAGCCGCGTGTCGAGCGGGTTGACCGCATTGCCCCACCACCAGCGATGCTCGACCGTGCCGCGCAGATAACGTTCGCGCTGTGCCGCGCTGCCCCACACGTCGATGCTCACCACCTGCAGGATCTGGAACCCGACCAGATGTGCGAGCGCGCTGTCGACGCGCGCGATCCGCCGGATCGTGTCGTAGATCGCCGGCCACCCGGCTTCCTGCCCGCCGAACTCGCGCGGCACCGCGAGCGTCAGCAGGCCCGCGTCGGCGAGCCACTGCTTTTCCTGCGCGGCGTGGCCGCCCGCGCGATCGCGCGCGGCGGCGGTTTCGCGCAGCGTTTCGATGACGCGCGCCAGTGCGTCCGGATCGACGGCTGACACATCCGTTGCAGCGGCGAGCGTCGCCGGGCCGCGGGGATCGTTCATGCGACGGCTTCCTGTTCCTGGGTCGAGACAGCTTCCGACAACGGCACGAGTTTCCCCAGTTCGCGCCTGCCGGTCAACCGCGCGAGGATCTCGCGCCGCCAGTCGTCGTAGATCGCGCGGTATTCGGCGATATCCGCACCGAACACGTGCGCGGTGTGCGCGTATTCGTCGTGCAGGTAACCGTCGAGCCGCGCCTGCGTTTCCTCGTCGGCCGCGATCACGCGATCGATCAGCGCGTCGCGTTCGGCCGCCGGCAGTGCCTTCAACGTGTCGAACCACCACTGGACGATCTGCACGCGATGCCACTCCTCGTCCGGCCGGATCCGGTTCTCGCCATGCTCGCGCATCGCGCTGTCGCCGATACGGCCGGTCTTGCGCTGGATCCACAGCTTCGCGAGGATGTGCAGCTCGTAATGCCACTCGAACGCGAGAAAGCCCGCGACGTCGCGCACCGCGATGTCGCCGATGCGCGCCCAGTGCGCGGCGACGAGCCGGTCGATTTCGGGCAGCGGATCGCGCCCCGTCAGTTCGGTCACGCGCTCACGGCCGATCACCGCGTGCGCGCCGTCGTCGCCGAGCTGGCGCGACAGGATCAGCTGGAAATGCGGGTCGTCGCGGAACAGCGTGTCGATCGCCTTCGCGACGACCTGCACGATGAACAGGTCGTGCGACGCCATCTTCGTGTAGTAGTCGGCGACGGCGGCCAGTTCGTCTTCGCCGCGCGGCTCGCGCGGCGGTGTCGCCAGCTTGTCCGGGAAGCCGGGACGATGGCGTCGCGCGACGTCCAGGAACAGCGCTTCCTCGAATTGTCCGTTCCATTCGCGCGGCGCGCCGATAGGTAAGGTCATGGGTATCGTTCTCTCAGGGTCTTCAATGAAAAGAGCCGGCGCTTGTGGCGCCGCTCAGGTACGCCGGGTCACGCGTCGGACCAGGCGGTCGCCCGTGATTTGCACGGCCGAAACGAGTGCGATCAGGATCACGATCACGGTCGCCATGACGGTCGTGTCGAAACGCTGATAGCCGTAGCGGATCGCGAGATCGCCGAGCCCGCCCGCGCCGACGGCACCCGCCATCGCGGTCGAGCCGATCAGCGCGACGACGGTGATCGTGAAGCCGCCGAGCATGCCGGGCAGCGCCTCGGGCAGCAGCACGTGCCAGACGATGTGGCGGCGCTTCGCGCCCATCGCGAGCGCGGCCTCGATCAGCCCGCGATCGACTTCGCGCAGGCTCACCTCGGCGATCCGCGCGAAGAACGGGATCGCGGCGATCGACAGCGGCACGACGGCCGCCCATACGCCGATCGTCGTGCCGATCAGCACGCGCGTGAACGGCAGCAGCGCGACGAGCAGGATGATGAACGGCGTCGAGCGGAACACGTTGACGAGCGCGCCGAGCACCGCGTTCACGCCGCGCCGCTCGTAGATGCCGCCGGGCGCGGTCGTCACGAGGATCACCGCGAGCGGGACGCCGATCAGCGCCGCGACCGCGGCCGACGCGGCGACCATCGACAGCGTGTCGCGGATCGCGTCGAGCAGTTCGGGCCACCAGAGGTCAAACATAGCCGAGCACCTCCGCGTGATTCGCGTGGCGGCGCGCGCGTTCGAGCAGCGCCGCCACCGCACCGCCGCGGGCCGCCGGCTGGCCGGCGTCGTCCGCGCGCGGCGCCGCCGCGATCACGAGCCGCCCCTGCGCATGCCCCTGGATGCGCTCGATCCCGCCATGCAGGAAACGCACCGAGCCGCCGAGCGCCGCCGCGAGCGCGCCGACATCCGGCTCGCCGCCGCTCTCGCCCGTGTAACGGACGTCGAGCACGACGTGCGCGCCGTCGGGCAGCGCGGCCTGCTCGGGCAGCGGCTGCACGCGCGCGGCCAGCTCGGCCGGCAGGTCGTGCACGAGCGTGCTGAGCAGCGCGCGCGTCGCGCCGTGGCGTGGATCGCCGAACACGCGCCACACGGGGCCCGTTTCGACGACTTCGCCTTGTTCGATCACCGCGACCGTGTCGCACACCGCGCGGATCACTTCCATCTCGTGCGTGATCAGCACGATCGTCAGCCCGAGGCGACGGTTGATGTCGGCGAGCAGCGCGAGGATCGACTGCGTCGTCTCGGGATCGAGCGCCGAGGTCGCCTCGTCGCACAGCAGTACCTCGGGATCGTGCACGAGCGCGCGGGCAATGCCGACGCGCTGCTTCTGCCCGCCCGACAGGCTGGCCGGATACGCGTCGCGTTTCGCGGCGAGCCCCACGAGTTCGAGCAGCGCCTCGACCTTGCGCACGCGCTCGGCCTTCGGCACGCCGGCGATCTTCAGCGGCAGCGCGACGTTCTCGAACACCGTCTTCGCGGACAGCAGGTTGAAATGCTGGAACACCATGCCGGTGCGACGCCGCAGCGCCACGAGCCCGTCCTCGTCGAGCGCGCCGACGTCGACGCCCTGCACGCGCACGCGGCCCGAGCTCGGCCGCTCGAGCCCGTTCACGAGCCGCAGCAGCGTCGACTTCCCCGCGCCGCTGCGGCCGATGATGCCGAACACCTCGCCGCGCCGCACGTCGAGCGTCACGTCGCGCAACGCGGCGGCCTGGCCGCGCGGCGTCGCGAACACCTTGCCGACCTGCTCCAGCGACACGGCGACGCCACCGGCGGCGGCCGCAGCCGCCGCGTCATGCGGGCCGGCAGCGGCGCCGGCACGCGCGGCCGATGCGTCGACGAAACCCAGCGTATCGAACAATTGCGTCATCGCTTCGCTCCGTCACGTTCAGGCATGCGCGGGATGCGCGGGCTCGGTTGCCGGCACGGCAGCCGGCCGGTGCTGCGCGCCCGTGTGCCACGCGGGCAGGCGCGGGCCCGCGCCGAACAGTTTCTCGCGCAGCGTCGGCGCAGGATCGTAGTCTTCCTTGTAGACGCCGCGGTTCTGCAGCTCGGGCACAACCCAGTCGACGAAATCCTCGAACGACTCGGGCATCACGGTGCGCGTCAGGTTGAAACCGTCGATGCCCGTCTCGTCGATCCACGACTGCAGCTCGTCCGCGACCTGCGACGGCGAGCCGACGATCGGCGCATACCGGCCGCCGAGCGACATCTGTTCGAGCATCCGCCGCACGGTCCACGTGCCGGTCGTGCTCTTCTTCGAGATCGCGTCGACGGCCGACTGGATCGAGTCGGTCTTCACATACGAGATCGGTTCGTCGAGGCCGTACTTCGCGAAGTCGATGCCGGTCGAGCTCGCGAAATGCGCGAGGCCCGCTTCGGGGCTCGCATAGCGCCGGTATTCGTCGAATTTCTCGCGCGCGAGCAATTCGGTCTCGGCCGTCACGACGCTCACGCCGGCAAAGATCCTGATCGACGCCGGGTCGCGCCCCTGCCGCGCGGCAGCCGCACGGATGTCGAGCGCCGCCGCACGCGCGGCGGCCTTGCTCTGCCCGTTCACGAACACGCATTCGGCGTGGCGGCCCGCGAACTCGACGCCGCGCGCGGACGAACCGGCCTGGTACAGCACCGGCGTGCGCTGCAGCGACGGCTCGCTCAGGTGGATCGCATCGATCGAATAGAACGGCCCGTCGTGCTTCACGCGCCGCACCTTGCCCGGCTGCGCGAACACGCGCGCCTGCGCATCGCGGATCACCGCGTCGTCGTCCCAGCTCTGCTCCCACAGCTTGTAGACGACGTCCATGTAGTCGTCCGCGCGCTCGTAGCGGTCGTCGTGACCGATCTGCTGCGCGAGGCCCATCCCGCGTGCGGCGCTGTCGAGATAACCGGTGACGATGTTCCAGCCCACGCGCCCTTTCGTCAGGTGATCGAGCGTCGACATGCGGCGCGCGAACAGGTACGGCGGCTCGTAGGTCAGGTTCGCGGTCACGCCGAAGCCGAGATGCCGCGTCACCTGCGCCATCGCGGGCACCAGCAGCAGCGGATCGTTGACGGGCACCTGCACCGATTCGCGCAGCGCGGCATCGGGGCCGCCGCCGAACACGTCGTACACGCCGACGATGTCCGCGAGGAAGATCCCGTCGAACTTGCCGCGTTCGAGCGTTTTCGCGAGGTCGGCCCAGTAGTCGAGATCGGTGTAGTGCGCGGAGCGGTCGCGCGGATGCGTCCACAGCCCATGGTTGATGTGCCCGACGCAGTTCATGTTGAACGCGTTGAGCAGGATCTTCTTGCGGTTCGCCGTCGTCATGCCTGCCTCCGTCACCACGCGATCGCGTACAGCGAGCCGAACGCGTTGTCGAGCGCACGGCGCACGGCCGGCGATTGCTGGTAGATCGCGATGAACTTGCGGATGCGCGGGTCGTTCACGCTGTCCGGCCGCACGACCCACTGGATCGCGAAGATCTTGTTCTCGGTGCCGTCGAACAGCAGCGCGCTGTTCGGGTCGGTCGTGCCGGCGAGCTTGATGAAGCTCGGGTAGCCCTGCGCGAGATCGACGTCGTCGAGCGAACGCGCGAGTTGCGATGCCTCGAGCGGGATGATCTTCAGGTGCTTCGGGTTCGCCACGATGTCGTGCGTCGTCGCGCGGTAGTCGGCACCCGGCTTCAGCTTGATGAGCCCCGCGCGCTGCAGCAGCAGCAACCCGCGCCCGCCGTTCACGGGATCGTTCGCGATCGCGACCTTCGCGCCGTCCTTCAGCTCGCTGAAGCTTTTTACCTTCTTCGAATAGAGGCCGATCTTCATGATCGTGCCGGGCGCGATCGACACGAAGTTGTAGCCGCCCTGCTTGTTCGCGTTCTCGAGGAACGGGATGTGCTGGAAGTAGTTGACGTCGATGTCCTTGTTCGCGAGCGCCGCGTTCGGCGTATTCCAGTCGGTGAATTCGACGATCCTCACGTCGAGCCCCTGCGCCTTCGCCTCCTTGGCGGCCACCTTCAGCGCCTCGATCTGCGGGCTCGTCGAAATGCCGACCTTCAGCGGCGCGGTGTCGGCCCGCGCACCATTGAGCAGTGCGACGCCGAGCAGGGCGGCGGCCAGCAGGCGCGCGACGCGGCCGGCGGAAAGACGGGCGGAAAAAACGGCATGCAGCATGGGAACCACTCTCCTGTCCAAAGACGGTATCGACGGATGAGCGACGCCGCGGCGAACGCATGGGCGTTCTCCGGACAAGGGTCAAGCACGTCGGAAAAGGATCAGCCGATGATAGAGAGCGGAGCGGGGACGGTCTACGAAGCGATTGTGCGAAGAAAATCGCGCGCGGCGATATGGCCGGCGGCCACGCAGGATCGGCGGCCCGACCGGGCGCCCGGCCGAAATCTCGGCCTGGACGCCGGGCGAATTCCGAAATCTCGGCCAGCCGGCCGTGCCGCCATTTCCGCAGACGAAATAAATCCCTTATGAATCAATGCATTAAAAATATTCCGGCAGGCCGCATTGCTGGCATGGGGGTTGCGTAATAGACGGCACACGATGCCGCGAAGCGATGCAGGCATTCCAACATCAGGAGACACGTCTTGCAGACCTCTATCCATACCCCGTCCCATCCGGAGCCGGTTTCCAACGCCGTCGCCGCCCCGCGCGAGCGCTTCTGGCCGGAAGGCTGGTGGAAGTTGATGGAAATCCGCATCGGCATCATCCCGCTGCCCGTCTACTTCATCCTGCTTGCGCTGATCGTCGGCTTCTCGGTCACCGGCAAGGTGCCCGGCGAGATCTCGATGGCGATCGCGGTGCTCGCGTTCTTCGGCTTCACCTGCGCGGAACTGGGCAAGCGCCTGCCGCTCCTGCGCAACATCGGCGCGGCCGCGATCTTCGCGACCTTCGTGCCGTCGGCGCTCACGTACTACCACGTGCTGCCGAAGCCGGTGCTGAACCTGACGGTCGAGTTCACGAAGTCGACCAACTTCCTGTACCTGTTCATCGCGTCGATCATCGTCGGCAGCATCCTGAGCATGGACCGGCGCGTGCTGATCCAGGGCTTCGTGAAGATCTTCATCCCGCTCGCGGCCGGCTCGGTCGCGGCCGCGATCGTCGGCACGGCGGTGGGTACCGCGCTCGGCCTCGGCGCGCGCCACACGCTGCTGTACATCGTCGTGCCGATCATGGCGGGCGGCGTCGGCGAAGGCGCGATTCCGCTGTCGATCGGCTATTCGGAACTGATGCACCTGCCGCAAGGCGAGATGTTCGCGATGGTGCTGCCGCCGGTGATGCTCGGCAGCCTGACCGCGATCATCCTGTCGGGCGCGCTCGACATGCTCGGCAAGCGCTTCCCGCACCTGACCGGCAACGGCCGCCTGCAGGTCGGCGAATCGGGCGACATGACGCCCGAGAACGAGGAAATCCGCGGCCATGTCGACGTCTCGCACATCGCGGGCGCCGGCATCACGGCGATCACGCTGTACCTGGTCGGCCTGATGGCGCACAAGCTGTTCGGCCTGCCCGCGCCGGTCGCGATGCTGTTCCTCGCGGTGCTCGTGAAGCTCGCGCGCGCGGTGTCGCCGCCGCTGCAGGAAGGCGCGTTCGTCGTCTACAAGTTCTTCTCGACCGCCGTCACGTACCCGCTGCTGTTCGCGATCGGCGTCGCGATGACGCCGTGGGACAAGCTGACCGCCGCGTTCACGATCGTCAACGTGGTCACGATCGTGTCGACCGTCGCGACGCTGATGGGCACCGGTTTCGTGGTCGGCCGCCTGATGAAGATGTACCCTATCGACACCGCAATCGTGAACGCCTGCCACAGCGGGCAAGGCGGCACCGGCGACGTCGCGATCCTCACTGCCGCGAACCGGATGCAGCTGATGCCGTTCGCGCAGATCGCGACCCGCATCGGCGGTGCGATCGTCGTCACGGTCACGCTGATCCTGATCGCACACTTCGGATGACGCGCCGCCGCGCGCTCCGTCGCGCAGGCCGCTTCGCACGCGCCGCCGCCGGCCTTGCCGGCGCGCGGCGCGCGTCGTTCGGGGCGTCGCTCCGGGCGGCCGGTTGCGGGCTTCGATGAGGGCGAACGTGCAGAAAAGCTTCAAGGGAATCCCGTGGTGGGGCTGGGCATCGGCCGGCGTGCTATACGTGTGCGTGGCGGCCGCGGCCGTCGATTTCGCGTGGGAACGCGCGATCGACGCGCTCGAGGAAACCGGCGCGCACCGGCTCGACCTCTATGCGTCGAGCCTGAAGAGCGAACTCGGCCGCTTCGAGATCCTGCCCGGCCTGGTCGCGCGGCAGGACCGCGTGCGCGCGATGCTGAAAGCCGCGCCGCACGAAGCGCCCGAGCTCGTGCACACGGTGAACACCTACCTCGAAGCCGTGAACCGCGACGCGGGCAGCGGCGCGGTCGACGTGATCGACCTGCAGGGCGACGTGATCGCCGCCAGCAACTGGAACGAGACGCTCAGCTTCGTCGGCACCAACGTGTCGTACCGGCCGTATTTCAAGGACGCGCTCGCGCGCGGCAGCGGCCGCTTCTTCGGCATCGGCACCAACACCGGCGTGCCGGGCGTCTACTTCGCGAGCGCGGTGCGCGACGACGGCGTGCCGATCGGCGTCGCCGCCGTGAAGATCAGCGTCGATCCGCTCGAATCGGCGTGGCGCGCGCCGGGCGTCGCCGCGATGGTCGTCGACGGCAACGGCGTGGTCGTGATCTCGACCGAGCCGGCATGGAAATTCACCGCGCTGCGCCCGATCACCGCGCAGCAGCAGCGCGACATCCAGGCGTCGCGACAGTACGCGGGCCGCACCGTCGACGCGCTGCCGTACCGCCGCATCGGCGACCGCAGCGCGGCCGCATGGTTCGGCACCTTCCCCGATCCGCGCCACGCCGGCCGCACCACACGCTATCTCGTGATGTCGCGCCCCGCGCCGCAGGCCGGCGATTCGCTGATGGTGCTGCTCGACATCGCGGGCGCGCGGCGCCAGCAGCAGACGGCCTTCGTGTTCGTCACCGGCGCGTTCCTGATCGCCGCGCTGCTGGCCGGTTACGCGATCCAGCGCCGCCGCGCGATCGTCGCGCGGCTGAACGCGCAGGACGCGCTGCGGCGCGCGAACGACCGGCTCGAGCTGACCGTCGCGCAGCGCACGGCCGCGCTGACGGCCGCGAACGACCGGATGCAGCGCGAGATCGTCGAGCGCGAGCGCACCGAGCAGCGGCTGCGCGCGTCGCAGCAGGAAGTCGTGCACGCGGGCAAGCTCGCGGTGCTCGGGCAGATGGCCGCTGGCCTCACGCACGAGCTGAACCAGCCGCTCGTCGCGATCCGCACGCTGTGCGACAACGCGCGCACGTTCTTCGAGCGCGGCCAGCCGGCGCCGGCGCTCGCCAATCTCGAACGGATCGGCAAGCTCGTCGACAGCATGGCCGTGCTCACCGGCGAGCTGAAGACCTTCGCGCGCAAGCCCGACGTCGAACGCGTCGCGGTCTCGCTGAACGAGGCCGTCGCGCATGCGCGGCTCATCTACGATGCGCGGATCCGCGACGAAGGCGTGCAACTCGACGTGCGCATCGCGCCCGGCACCGCCGTATCCGCCGAATCGAGCCAGTTGCAGCAGGTGATCGTGAACCTGCTCGGCAACGCGCTCGACGCGGTGCGCGACGCGCCCGTGCGCCGCATCGTCATCGAGGCCACCGGGCCGGATGAAGCGGGCCGCGTGCGCTTCACGGTCGCCGACAGCGGCGCGGGCATCGCGCCCGAGGTGCTGCCGCACCTGTTCGAGCCGTTCGTCACGACCAAGCCGCGCGGCCAGGGCCTCGGGCTCGGCCTCGCGATCACGTCGCGCATCGTCGAGGCGTTCGGCGCGAGAATCGCCGCGACGAACCGCGACGAAGGCGGCGCGCAGTTCAGTATCGAATTCGCGGCGGCAACGCTGCAAAGGACAGAGCATGGAAGATGAGATTCGGGTGCTGGTCGTCGAGGACGATGAAAACGTCCGGATCGGCGTCGAGCAGGCGGTGGCGCTTGCGGGCTTCGCGGTCGAGGCCTTCGCGTCGGCCGCCGACGCGCTTCATCACGTCGCGCCCGGCGCGCCGGTCGTGATCGTGTCGGACGTGCGGATGCCGGGCATCGACGGGCTGCAGCTGCTCGATCGCGTGATGGCCATCGACGCGCAGATCCCGGTCGTGCTGATCAGCGGCCACGCCGATATCTCGACGGCCGTCGGCGCGATGCAGGTCGGCGCGTACGACTTCATCGAGAAACCGTTCTCGTCGGACGTGATCGCGGGGCGCGTCGCGCGCGCGGTCGAGAAGCGCCGCCTGACGCTCGAGGTGCAGGGCCTGCGCGCGGCGCTGAACAACTGGCAGGGCATCGAGGCGTTCGTGCTCGGCAAGTCGCCCGCGATGGCCGACGTGCGCAAGAAGATCCTGCGTCTCGCCGATACGTCGGTGTCGGTGCTGATCACCGGCGAAACGGGCACCGGCAAGGAACTGATCGCGCGCAGCCTGCACGACTTCGGCGGCCGGCGCGACGCGCATTTCGTCGCGCTGAACTGCGGCGGCCTGCCCGAGCAGGTGTTCGAAAGCGAGCTGTTCGGCCACGAGGCCGGCGCGTTCACGGGTGCGATCAAGAAGCGCATCGGCAAGATCGAATGGGCGGACGGCGGCACGCTGTTCCTCGACGAGATCGAGACGATGCCGGTTCCGCTGCAGGTCAAGATGCTGCGCGTGCTGCAGGAGCGTGTGGTCGAGCGGCTCGGCGCGAACGAGCTGATTCCGGTGGACTGCCGCGTGGTCGCCGCGTCGAAGGCGGATCTTGCCGAACTGGCGGCCGACGGCCGCTTCCGCGCCGACCTTTTGTATCGCCTCAACGTCGCGCAGATCGAACTGCCGCCGCTGCGCGAGCGGCGCGAAGACGTGCCGCTGCTGTTCGAGCATTTCGTGCTCGCGGCCGCACGGCGCTTCGGGCAGCCGGCACCGGTCGTCACGGCTGCGCAGGTGTCCGAACTGATGACGCACGCGTGGCCCGGCAACGTGCGCGAACTGCAGAACGTGGCCGACCGCTTCGTGCTCGGGCTGACCGGCGACAGCCTGCTGTCGTCCGGCGGCACGCCGACCGCGGGCGGCACGCTCGCGGAGCAGCTCGCGTATTTCGAGCGGATGCTGATCGAGGACATGCTGCAGCGTCACAACGGCAACGTCGCAGAGGCCAGCGAAGCGCTCGGCATGCCGAAGAAGACGCTTTATCACAAGCTGCGCAACCTGCGGATTCCCGCGCGCGGCGACGCGGCGGCCGATGGCGGCGAATGACGCGAACGAGGACACGCAGAGCATGGATCGCATCGAAGTCACCGAACAGGGCCGCGTCGCCGGCCACCTGATCCGCGGCGTCACGCGCGCGCAGAAAACCTTCCGCCCGAGCGACTGGCCCGAGCGCCTCGCGGGCGTCATCACGCTGTTCGTCGGCGAGCGGCGGCCCGGCTATCCGTGCGCGCTGTCGCGGCTCGCGATGCCGGTGGTCGACGGCGGCGTCAAATGCCTGTTCGTGTCGGACGAATTGCGCACCGTCTGCGCGGACGCTTTCGACTTCGCGATGCAGTTCGCGACCGACAACGACCTCCCCGTCGAGCTTCAGACGGCGCCCGCGCTGGCGGTGCGCTGAAACGCGGGCCGCGTTCACGGCGCGCGTCCTTCCCTTTTCCCCGTTTCCCCGGTTGCGATGCACAGGTGCGCAGGCCGTCGCACACGCCTTTCCGGGCCTGTCCGGCTTCACGGTCAATCGTTAGACGATTGAAAGCATCGACACCCATCCCCTTCCGACAAGGGTTTCCAGCCGAGCCATCAAAAAAATTGATCGCGACGATGAAAATTATGCGTTTTCCTTGCAAGTCGCCGTGATGCATAGTTGCGTCGTGTTGACGCACCTTTGAGTCTTTCAGTCATGAACATGCGAATCGAGCCGTCCGTGCTCGCGAACCCCGACCTGCAATTTGCGACGCTTTCGTCAGGCATCAGCCTGCCGTATGTCGAGCGGGGCAGCGGCGCGCCGATGGTGTTCGTGCACGGCTCGCTGTGCGACTACCGCTACTGGGATCCACAACTCGCTGCGCTGTCGGCCCACTACCGCTGCATCGCGCCGAGCCTCAGCCATTACTGGCCGGCCGTCGAAGCGGGCATCCAGGACGAGTTCAGCTGGCAGAACCACGTCGACGAGCTCGCCGAGTTCATCGACGCGCTCGATCTCGGCCCCGTGCATCTGGTCGGCCACTCGCGCGGCGGCAGCGTCGCGTTCAACGTCGCGCGCCGGCATCCGCACCTCGTCGAATCGCTGACGCTCGCCGATCCGGGCGGCCCGCTGCAACAGCCGGGCGTGCGCGAAGCCGCGCTGCCGGCCGCCGCGATCGCACTGCGCACGAAGGCCGTGAGCCTGATCGGGCAAGGCGACGTCGAAGCGGGCCTCGAGATGTTCGTCGATTCCGTGAGCCTGCCCGGCGCGTGGAAGAAAAGCACGTCGCGTTTCCGCACGATGGCGATCGACAACGCAAGCACGCTGCCGAAGCAGTTGCGCGACCCGCTGCCGGCGTACTCGCAGCACACGGCTGGCGACATTGCGTGCCGCACGCTGCTGATCGACGGCCAGCGCAGCCCGAAGATGTTCCGCCACAACGTCGATACGCTGACGCAGTGGATCGGCAATGCGCAACGGCAGACCGTCGCCGGCGCATCGCACGGGATGAACGCCGCGAGCCCCGCCGTGTTCAATCGTTACGTGCACGAGTTCGTCGCCGCGTAAGTTCTGTCGGGCGGCTAGCGGCAGGTCACCCCGACCGACGTCCCGCCCTGTGCGATAGCCGGGCCGTTGCCGTCGGCATTGCTGCCGGCGCCCGTTTCAATCCACGAGTCGCCCGGCTGATACGTACGGCCATCGAAGCGCCAGTACGTCACCCGATGCTCGCCCATGCCGATCGCGGCTGCATGCACACGCGCCGCCGCGCCATCTATCACCAGACAACCGGCTCGGCTTTGCGCGTCACGGCATCCGGCAGCCCGAACACGCTGTCGAACGCCCAGTTGTACGCGAACGTGAAGATCGGGAAGAACACGATCAGCACCGCGTCGTACAGGAACGCCTGCAGCAGCGACACGTCGAGCCACCACGCGATCAGCGGAATCAGGAACGTCACGAGCGCGACCTGGAAGCCGATCGCATGCAGCACGCGGCGGCCGACCGTGCGCGTCGTCGCCGCGCTGCGGCGCTCCCACGCCTCGAACGCGAGGTTGTACAGGAAATTGACGGTGACGCCCGTCGTCGAGATCATCACCCCCAGCAGCCCGCTCGCCGCCACGCTCGCGCCGCTCAGCATGCCGAGCACCGACGATGCGACCAGGATGCCGAGCACCTCGAACATCACGACGTAGACTATGCGTCTTTTCCACCCTTGCATGACCATCCACCTTCATCTCGAACAAGGTGGCGAGACTATCAGCGGGCCCCCGCTCGCCAAAGTCAGGTCCTTTCAATTTTTCTGACAGGAGGCGGTGCATGCTGACCAGCGACCACATCGACATGCTGCTGACCGTCGTCGACCAGGGCTCGTTCTCGGCGGCCGCGCGCGCGCTCGGCCGCACGCCGTCGGCGATCAGCATGGCGATCGCGAACCTCGAGGCCGAACTCGACCTCGTGCTGTTCAACCGCGGCACGCGCGAACCGACGCCGACCGCCGCGATGGCCGCGCTGCTGCCCGATGCGCGCTCGATCGCCGAGCGGCTGCACGCGCTGCGCGCGCATGCGCAGCATTTGTCGGAAGGCGTCGAAGATACGTTGCGGCTCGGGCTCGCGGCCGAAATCGACGGCGCGCCGGTTGCCCGTGCACTGACGGCCGTGGCCGCGAAATATCCGGCGCTCGCGATCAGCATCGTCACGGCGCCGCAGGACGTGACCGTCGACGCGCTGCATCGCGGCGCCATCGATCTCTGTGTCGCGTACGGCGGGCTCGATCTTCATCCGCAGGAACAGATCCACGCGCTGTGGACCGAGACGCTCGTCGCGGTCGCCGCGCCGAGCCATCCGGCGATCGCCGAATGCGCGCAACCCGGGGCGATCGAGCGGCTGTCGGGCTTCCGCCAGATCGTGATCGCCGATCCCGAACGGCCGCTCACCGACGTGCGGCCGCTGATCGGCAACCGCACGTGGAAGGTGACCGACACGGCCACCGCGATCGCGCTGGTGAAGGCCGGGCATGGCTGGGCGAACCTGCCGGAATCGATCATCGACCGGTATGTGGCCGACGGCGAACTCGCGCCGCTCGTGTTCGCGAACATCCGCAACGGGCTGCCGCTGCCCGTGTACCTGCGCCGGCCGAAACACACGGGGCTCGGCAAGGCGGCGAGCGAGCTGGTGCGGGCACTGCGGGTGACAGCGGACGAATGTTAAGGAGTTTCGTACGTGACGGCGGTGGCCGGACGCAACTGCACCGTCGGCAGGTGCCGGGTGTGCATCGAACGATGCGCTTGTGCGCGCCGGCGACGACCCACGACAGTCCGTCGACATTCTTCGAAGCGGACATTCGTAGTGCGGTCCAGCCGGGACGTCTCAGTCCGGCGGAAGCACCAATGCCCCACAACCGGTATCTGCAACGAATGTCGCAAGCAATCTTGCCGGGCGCGTCGGATCGGGATTCTCGGCGAACAGGTGAAGCGCGCGCGGCGGCTCGAACCACGTTTGTCCACTCGCATAGTCGACAGGCGCGCCACCCTCCAGCTGAGAGCGGATGGTCCCCTCCAGCACGACCGCCACGACCGAACCCGGATGACGATGTGCGGGCGTAAATCCGAGTGGCGGAAAGTCGACGATGGCGGTCGTCACCGACTTGCCCGGGACGTTAGGCAGCGGTTCGCACGACAGAACCTTGACGGTGGAAGGAGGCCGGTTCATGGCGTTGGCATTCGGCGATGCAGCAGATAGCAGCCGATCGCCGCCGCTGCCGCAGATGTCCGTCAGCCAGTCGACGGCAGAACGCGGCGCTGCGGGGCCGAGCGTCAGCACGGCCGCCGCCAGCGCGGCAAGCATCGCGGGCCTGCCGGCCACGCGAGGCGGGTGCGCGACAAGCAACCATGCACGGGCGTTCATGCGCGCGTTGCCGATCGCAAGTCCGGCGACCAACCCAGCTCACGCTTCGCCTTGGCGCTGCTGACCTCAGCGTCGTCCTGCGCGATGTTGAATACGCCTGCCGTGCCTCGTTGAAGCGCAAGCAACGCTCCATACGCGGCGGCATCGACATGCAGCGGGCTCGAACCCGTCGGCGAATCGGCACCTGTGCCTGGCCCGTAAATCTGTCCGTACCTGAGTACCGTGCCAACCAGCGGCGCCGTTGTCAGCACGTGCCGCTCCAGCGCTGCAACGCCACGTACGCTTGTCCTGCGCATGCCTTGCGCATCGAGGTCGAGCGGGCAGTTTTCGTCATAGGGCGTCACGCCTGGCCGATACGCCCACGCAATGCTCTGCGCAATCATCCGCTTGCAGCCGGCAGAAATGGCTGCAGCAACCAGGTTCCGCGTTCCCTCGTCACGAATGCGGGCGTTCGCCGCCACCGCCTGCGCCATGAGGGCGGGGTCAAGTGCAGCGGGCAGGTCGGTCAATTGATGAATCACGCTGTCCGGCGCGATACGAGCCAGCGCGTCGCGGAGCGCGGCCGCATCGAATACATCGACGACAACCGGTGCGACCCCGGCGTCTTCGAGCTTTTTCACCCGGTCGGCGCGCCGGGTGCTACCGAACACCGTATAGCCTGCGGCGACCAGCAACGGTACGAGCGCGGTGCCAATGGCGCCGCTCGCTCCGGCCACAAAAACCCTGTGTGTCATTTCTTTCTCCTCTCTGCGATGGCGAGCGCTTGCAACGGTATGGCGCTCTTGCGACGAGGAACAGGGTAAGGCTGTTAATGGTCGTGAAAAAGGTCCATTATTGCGATATTGATTGAGCCAATTCGGGAAGGGTTGACGATGCGCCGAGCCGAGCAGATCGAACTTGCACTGGCGCCGCGACCGCCCGGTACGTCGCTGCAACGCTGGCTGTATGACGAACTGCGCTCGGCGATCCTGGCGGGCCGATTACCGCCCGGCGCACGCCTGCCTTCGTCACGCGATCTCGCGGCACGATTTGCGTTGTCACGCGGCACGGTACTGAGCGTGTTCTCGCAGCTCGATGCCGAAGGATATTTGACGGCAGCCACAGGGCGAGGCAGTTTCGTCGCGCCCGAACTGCCGGACCGACGTATCGACAGCAACGATCGAGTATCGGTCAAAAAGCAGGACGGGCGATCGAGCGCACAAGAGCGGGATGGTGCCGCGCTCGCGCATCGCATCGCACTGTCGAGCCGGGGCAGGCTGCTCGCGCAAACCCCGTTCCAGGTGACCGGCCGTGGAAGTCCGGCTCGGGCCTTTCGTGCCAGTCAACCCGATCTCGATGCGTTTCCGTTTGAACTGTGGGCGCGACTGGCGGCAAAGCGCGTGCGCCGCACGCGCCGCGACCTGCTCGGCGACGGTGACGCGCAAGGTTATCGGCCGCTGCGCGACGCGATCGCCGCGTATGTGGGAATGTCGCGCGGTATTACGTGCACGGCGGATCACGTCGTGGTTCTCGGCAGCGTCCAGCAGGCGATCGACCTGGGCGCGCGTCTGCTCCTCGATCCGGGCGACACCGCATGGATCGAAGATCCGGGCTACCCCGGCGCGCGCATCGTGCTCGAAGCCGCGGGCGCCCGGGTTGTCGGCGTGCCTGTCGATGCAGGCGGCGTCGACGTGGACTGGGCGCGGCGGCACGTCCCTGACGCTCGCCTCGCCTATGTCACGGCCGGGCGGCAAGCGCCGCTGGGGCCGCCGCTCGCGCTGGAGAGGCGGTTATCGCTGCTCGAATGGGCACGGGATCGCGGCGCCGTCATCATCGAAGACGACTACGACAGCGAATTTCGCTTCGAGGGCCATCCGCTGGCCGCGATGAAGAGTCTCGACCACGATGGACATGTGATCTACTGCGGCACGTTCAGCAAATTGATGTTTCCGGCGCTGCGTATCGCGTATGCGATCTTGCCGGACCGGTTGGTCGATCCGTTCGTGGCCGCGTTTTCGTTGACGGCTCGGCATGTGCCGCTCGACCAGCAGTCGGTGCTGCATGAATTCATCGCGGACGGTCATTTTGGCCGGCACATCCGGCGCATGCGCATGATCTACGGCGAGCGTGCCGAAGCACTGAAGATGGCTGCCGCCCGGCATCTGTCCGGACTGCTGGAGGTGCCGCAACTCGTCGCGGGACTCGATGCGGCGGCTTTCTTGCCGGCCGGCGTCGACGACGCCGACGTAGCACGCCGTCTGGCGCGCGAGGGCATCGAGACACGGCCGCTCTCGCTCTACGCGATCGACCGTCCGGCGCCGGCAGGGTTGGTATTGGGTTTTGCATCTGTCGGCAGCGACACCATCCAGTCGGGGGTGATCGCTGTTGCGCGTGTGCTGACGCATTGACTGTTCGGAACCCTCATCATCTCCAGGATCGGCATGCGCGTACCTGGTTGACGAAATGGCCGGTCGCCGACGTTCCTCTACGACCATTGACGATGAACCATGGAACAACCCCGGCATGCGGGCCTGAGCCTGCGTGCCGGGGTTGTTCGCTTCACGGCCGGCGAGCGACGAACCACTCGCCGTTCGCGCTCATCGCGCAGCGACTTCCGCCTTGACGGACGCCGCATCGCCGACCGCCGTCGGCGCCGCACCCCATCCGCCGCCGAGCGCGCGGATCAGGTTGACGGTCGACACGGCCTGCGCACCGGTGAGCTGGTTCGCCTGCAGTTGCGACTGCAGCACCGAGCGCTCGCTGTCGATGACGTCGAGATAGGCGACTTCACCTTCCTGGTACTGCGTGCGCGACAACGTCGCCGCGCGCCGCGACGCATTGACGGCCGCATCCTGCGCGCGGATCTGGTCGTCGAGCAGGCGCAGGTCGGCGAGATTGTCCTCGACCTCGCGGAACGCGACGAGCACCTGCTGCCGGTAGTTCGCGACCTGCTCGTCGTACTGCGCGCGCGCCTGCTGCACGCCGGCCGCACGGCGTCCGCCGTCGAACAGCGGCAGCGTCAGCGCGGTGCCCGCGAACGGCCCGAGCAGGAACGTGCGGCTCGACCACAGGAACAGGTTGCCGAGCGTCGACGCCTCATAGCCGAACGCCCCCGTGATGTCGAGCTTCGGGAAATACGCCGACTTCGCGAGGCCGATCCGCGCGTTCGCCGCCGCCATCGCGCGCTCGGCCGCCGACACGTCCGGACGGCGTTCGAGCAGCGCGGACGGCAGGCCCGGCGGCACCTTCACCGCGACCGGCACGATCGGCGTTTCCTTGAACGCGAAGTCCGCGGGCGCCTTGCCGAGCAGGATCGCGAGCGCATGCTCGGATGCCGCGCGCCGGCGCGCGACGCCGACCGCATCGGCCTGCGCGCTGGCCAGCTCGTTCTTCGCGCGCGACACGTCGAGCTCGCTGATGTCGCCTTCGTTGAAGCGGCGCTGCACGAGCTTCAGTGCCTGCTCGCGCAACTCCACCGTGCGACGGTACAGGTCCTGGTCGGAGTCGAGCTGGCGCAGTTCGAAATAGTTCTGCGCGACGTCCGCCTGCAGCGCGAGCTGCACCGAACGGAACAGCGCTTCGCTCTGCGCCTGGTCGGCACGCGACGCCTCGACGTTGCGGCCGACACGGCCGAACAGGTCGGCTTCGTAGGACACCGTACCCTGCGCGCGCCACAGCGTCGCGTTGGTCGGGCCCGTGCCCTGCGGCTGGAACTGCGACGCCGACGACAGCCCTTCGCGCGTCGGCCCGAACCCGGCGCCGACCTGCGGGAACCATTGCGAGCGCGCGGAACGCGTCGCCGCACGTGCTTCCTCGACCCGCGCCGCCGCGGCCTTCAGGTTCTGGTTCGCGGCGAGCGCCTGGGTCTCGAGCGAGTCGAGCACCGGGTCGCCGAACACCTTCCACCATTCGCCGCGATGTTCGCCGTCCGCCGGCTCGGCCGTCTTCCATGTGCCGGCCTGCTCGCCGGCGGCGAGCGTCGGCGCTTCCTTGAACGCGGCGGGCACCGCCGCGTCCGGGCGCTTGTAGTCGGGGCCCACCGCGCACGCGGCGAGCAGCGTCGCGAGCAGGGTGCTCGCGGCCGCCACCTTCGCGAAGCGCATCAGGCCGTTCGTGTTGTGCATGTTGTCCATCTTTTTATCCTCAAGCATCCGAAGCCGGTACGCCCTGGGCCGGCACGCCGTAGCCGGCCGAGTCCTTGCCGGCGACGTGGATCTTGCCGCCTGCCAGCGTACGCAACACGACGTAGAACACCGGCGTCAGCATCAGCCCGAACAGCGTCACGCCGAGCATCCCGAAGAACACCGCGACACCCATCGCATGGCGCATTTCCGAACCGGCCCCCGTCGACGTGACGAGCGGCACGACGCCCATGATGAACGCGATCGACGTCATCAGAATCGGGCGCAGCCGCAGCCGGCTCGCCTCGATCGCGGCCTCGAGCGGTGTCCTGCCGTCGTGTTCGAGCTCGCGTGCGAATTCGACGATCAGGATCGCGTTCTTCGCCGACAGCCCCACCAGCACCATCAAGCCGATCTGCGTGAAGATGTTGTTGTCGCCCTGCGTGAGCCACACGCCCGTCAGCGCCGACAGAATGCTCATCGGCACGATCAGGATCACCGCGAGCGGCAGCGTCAGGCTTTCATACAGCGCGGCGAGCACGAGGAACACGAGCAGCACGCTGATCGGGAACACGTACATCGCCGAATCGCCGGCAAGGATCTGCTGGTACGTGAGGTCGGTCCACTCGAACCGCACGCCGCGCGGCAGCGTTTCATGCGCGATGCGCTCGATCGCCGCCTGCGCCTGACCCGACGAGAAGCCCGGTGCCGGGCCGCCGTTGATGTCGGCCGCCGTGTAGCCGTTGTAGCGCACGACCATTTCGGGGCCGAACGTCGGCGTCACCGTGACGAGCGACGACAGCGGCACCATCTCGCCCTTGTCGTTGCGCGTCTTCAACTGCAGGATGTCGTCCGCACGCTGGCGGAACGGCGCATCGGCCTGCACGCGCACCTGGTACACGCGCCCGAAGCGGTTGAAGTCGTTCACGTACAGCGAGCCGAGATACACCTGCATCGTGTTGAACACGTCGGTCACCGGCACGCCGAGCTGCTTCGCCTTCACGCGGTCGAGATCGACGTTGAGCTGCGGCACGTTGATCTGGTAGCTCGTGAACAACGGGCCGAGTTCCGGCGCCTGCTGCGCGCGCTTGATGAAGTCGTTGGTCGCATCCGCAAGCCGCGCATAGCCGACCGCGCCGCGATCCTCGATCTGCATCTTGAACCCGCCGAGCGTGCCGAGGCCGAGCACCGGCGGCGGCGGGAACACCGCGACGAACGAGTCCTTCATCGCGCTGTACTGCTGGTTCAGCGCACCCGCGATCGCGCCCGCCGACAGCGCCTTGCCATGCCGCTCCGAGAACGGCTTCAGCGTGACGAACACGATGCCCGCGCTCGAGCTGTTCGTGAAGCCGTTCACCGACAGCCCCGGGAACGCGACCGCGCTCTCGACGCCCGGCTGCTTCAGCGCGATCGAGCCCATGTCGCGGATCACCTTCTCGGTGCGGTCGAGCGACGCACCGTTCGGCAGCTGCGCGAACGCGATCAGGTATTCCTTGTCCTGCGCGGGCACGAAGCCGCCCGGCACGACCTTCGACACCAGCACGGTCGCACCCACCAGCACGAGATACACGCCGAGCATCAGCGTCTTGCGCGACAGCACGCCGCGCACGCCGCGGCCGTAGTTCTCCGCGCCGCGATGGAACACCTTGTTGAAGCCGCGGAAGAAGCCGCCGAGCACGCGGTTCATCACGCGCGTAAGCCAGTCCTCCTTGTCGCCATGCCCCTTCAGCAGGATCGCGGACAGCGCCGGCGACAGCGTCAGCGAGTTGAACGCCGAGATCACCGTCGAGATCGCGATGGTCATCGCGAACTGCTTGTAGAACTGGCCGGTCAGGCCCGACATGAACGCGAGCGGCACGAACACGGCGACGAGCGTCAGCGCGATCGCGATGATCGGCCCGCTCACTTCCTGCATCGCCTTGTAGGTCGCCTGCCGCGCGTTCATCCCGCTTTCGATGTTGCGCTCGACGTTCTCGACCACCACGATCGCATCGTCGACCACGATCCCGATCGCGAGCACCATCCCGAACAATGACAGCGCATTGATCGAATACCCGAATGCGAGCAGCAGCGAGAACGTGCCGATGATCGACACCGGCACCGCGATCAGCGGAATCAGCGACGCGCGCCAGGTCTGCAGGAACACGATCACGACGATCACGACCAGCGCGATTGCTTCGAGCAGCGTGTGCACGACGGCCTTGATCGACGAACGCACGAACTGCGTCGGGTCATAGACGATCTTGTAGTCGACGCCCGCCGGCATGTCCTGCTTCAGCTCGGCCATCGTCTTGCGCACTTCGTCCGAGATCTGCAGCGAGTTCGCGCCCGGCGACTGGTTGATCGCCATCGCGACGGCAGGCTTGTTGTCGAGCAGCGAACGCAGCCCGTATTCGGATGCGTCGAGCTCGATCCGCGCGATGTCGCGCAGGTGCGTGACGCCACCGTCCGGCGTAGTCTTCACGACGATGTCGCCGAACTCGTCTTCCGTCTGCAGACGGCCGCGCGCGTTCACCGACAGCTGCAGCGGCGTGCCGGGCAGCGACGGCGACGCGCCGATCACGCCGGCCGCGACCTGAACGTTCTGCTCGCGGATCGCCTGCACGACGTCCTCGGCCGACAGCCCGCGCTGCGCGACCTTCTGCGGATCGAGCCATACGCGCATCGCGTAGTCGCCCGAACCCCACAGCTGCACCTGGCCGACGCCCTGGATCCGCGACAGGCGATCCTTCACGTTGATCAGCGCGTAGTTGCGCAGGTAGGTCATGTCGTAGCGGTTGTCCGGCGAGATCAGGTGGACCACCATCGTCAGCGTCGGCGAGCTCTTCACCGTCGTGATGCCGAGCCGCTGCACGTCTTCCGGCAGGCGCGGCAGCGCCTGGTTCACGCGGTTCTGCACGAGCTGCGTGGCCTTGTCCGGATCGGTGCCCAGCTTGAATGTGACGGTGATCGTCATGTTGCCGTCGCTGTTCGCCTGCGACTGCATGTAGAGCATGTCCTCGACGCCGTTGATCTGTTCTTCAAGCGGCGACGCGACCGTCTCGGCGATCACTTTCGGGTTCGCGCCCGGATACTGCGCCTTCACGATCACGGAAGGCGGCACGACTTCCGGATATTCCGAGATCGGCAGCAGGAACATCGCGATCACCCCGCCGAGCAGGATGATCACCGATAGGACTCCTGCGAAGATCGGCCGGTCGATAAAGAATTTTGAAATGTTCATGTGTGGCTCTGTCTGGTTGAACGCGGATGCGAAGCGGCGGACCGCTTACGAATCCGCCTTCGCCGGGGCGGCCGGCTTCGCGTTGTCCGCCAGCGGCGCGGACGGCGCGTCACCGCCCGTCATCGGGACCATGTGCGGCTTCACCTGTTCGCCGGGGCGCACGCGCTGCGTGCCGTTCACGACCACGCGATCGCCTGCCGCGAGGCCGCTCACGATCACGCGCCGGTTGCCGTGCTGCAGCCCCTGCTGCACTTCCCGGTACGACACGCGGCCCTGCTGGTCGACGACGAACACGAACTTCTTGTCCTGGTCGGTGTTGATCGCCGCGTCGTCGACGAGCAGCGCCTCGTGCGGCGCGCTGCCGCCCACCTTCACGCGTGCGTACAGGCCCGGGACGAGCGCACCGTCCGCATTGTCGAAGCGCGCACGCACGCGGATCGTGCCCGACGACGTGTCGAGCCGGTTGTCGACCGAGTCGATCTCGCCGCTGCGCGAGTAGCCGGTTTCGTTCGCGAGGCCGAGCTCGACCGGCACCTTGCGGCCGTTGCGCGCGCCGTTGATGTATTGCAGGTAGGTCTGTTCGTCTGCGTCGAACGATGCGTAGATCGGCGACACCGACACCAGCGTGGTGAGCGGCGCGGCCGACGCACCGGCCGACACGACGTTGCCGAGCGTGATTTCCGCACGCGACACGCGGCCCGACACCGGCGCGGTGATCCGCGTATAGCCGAGGTTGATGCGCGCCGTTTCGAGCGCGGCTTCGGCGGCCTTCAGGTTCGCGGCCGCTTCGCGCGCCGCGTTCTGCTTCTCGTCGTAGTCGCGCTTCGCGATCGCGTTGTCGCCGATCAGCCGCTGTGCGCGCTGCCAGTCGGTCTGCGCGTAACCGTTGCGCGCTTGCGCGGCCGCGAGTTGCGCGGCCGCGCGATCGGTTTCGGCCTGGTACGGGCGCGGGTCGATCACGAACAGCACGTCGCCCTTCTTCACGAGCGCGCCGTCCTTGAAGTTCACCGCGACGATCGTGCCCGACACCTGCGGGCGCATGTCGACTTTCTCGACCGCCTCGAGACGACCCGAATAACTCTGCCAGTCGGTGACGGTCTGCGGTACGACGGTCGCGACGTCGACTTCGGGCAGCGGTGCAGCCGCTTTCTCGGGCGCGTTCGCGTTCACGCGCATCGCGCCGAACGTTCCGAGGCCGACGACGGCAAGCGTCACGATCGCCGCTGTCGCGATTCGGGAACGGGAGGTGCGTAGGATGGCCATGTGGATCTCCAGGTAAGCGTGGATTGGTTCTGGTTATTCGGAACGGTTGGGCTGGCGCGCCTGGAAGCGGCACTGGAAGAAGCGCACGGCTTCCTCGAAGGCGGCTTCATGCGTCGCGAGCGCGGCGTGCGTGATGTCCGGATAGCGGATCACCTGCGTGAGCACGCCCGACGAGATCAGGCAGCCCGCATATTTCTCCGCCTCGACGTGCAGCACGTCGTTCTGCGCGGTGACGACGAGCGTCGGCGGCAGCCCCGCGAGGCGCACCGATTCGAGCGGTGCCGCATACGGGTGCATGCGTTGCGCGGCCTGCGGCAGATACGCGCGATAACAGGCCGCGCATTCGCGCGCGGTGATGTCGGACGCGAGGCGCTCGGCGTCGCCGATGCGCGTCATGCTCGGGTCGAGCATCGGCCCGAACAGCGCCTGCGCGGCGATCGACACTTCGCCGCGATCGCGCGCGATGAACGCGAGGCAGTTCGCGAGCTGGCCGCCCGCGTCGTGACCCGCGACACCGATCTTCTTCGGGTTGCCGCCGAACGCGCGGGCGCGCGTCGCGGCCCACACGGCGGCGCGATACGCATCCTCCGGCGCGGCCGGAAAGGGAAAGGCCGGCGCGAGCGAATAGTCGACCGACACTACGAGAGCTGGTAAGCGTTCTGCTAAAAAGCGCGCGGCGAAATCGGCGTCTTCGAGCGAACCGCGCACGAAACCGCCGCCGTGGAAATAAAGCACTACTGGCAACCCGGTCTTGTCCGGGCGCCGGTACAGGCGCAGCACGATGTCCTGCGCGTAGCCGGGAATTTCCACTTCGGCGACCGTCAGCGCCGCGCCCGCCGTGGCTTGGGCGGGCAACGCGGCCTTCAGGAATTTGCTGAATTCAGAAGCGTCCATGACGATGCAGCATCCATTTCGAGATGGAACGAATTCTGGGTCCGGCAGACATTGGGATAAATGCCTATAATCCGGCAACACAATTCAACGCCCCCGAACAATCCGAGGCTGCGTTTACCCACGAGGTAGCGCAGCCTCTTTGTTCCGGTGGCAAATTAGATTGCGGAGGTTGTGATGGACCGGCTTCAGGCCATGCAGGTGTTTACTCGCGTCGTCGATACAAGCAGCTTCACCAAGGCAGCAGAAACGCTCAGCCTGCCGCGGGCGTCCGTCACGACGATCATCCAGAATCTCGAAGCATTCCTCGGTGTGCGGCTGATGCACCGGACCACGCGCCGGCTGTCGCTCACGCCGGACGGCGCCGCCTACTACGAACGATGCGTGCGAATCCTCGCGGACGTCGAGGAAACCGAGGCAAGCTTCCAGGCGAACAACCGGAAGCCGCACGGAAAGTTGCGTATCGACATGCCGGGCTCGATCGGGCGGCTGCTCGTGATTCCGTCGCTGTGCGAATTTCATACGCGCTACCCGGACATCGACCTGCAGCTCGGCCTGTCCGACCGGCCGGTCGACCTGCTGCAGGAAGGGGTCGATTGCGTGATCCGCGTTGGTGCATTGCAGGACTCGTCGCTCGTCGCGCGCCGGGTCGGCCTGTTCGAATGCGTGACGGTCGCGTCGCCCGACTATCTCGAGCGTCACGGCGAGCCGAAGACGATCGACGACCTGAGCCAGCACAAGGCCGTCAACTACTTCTCGAGCCGCACCGGCCGCACGATCGACTGGACGTTCCTGACCGACGGCCAGGAAGTCGAGATGAAGATGGAGGGCATCGTGTCGGTGAACGATGCCGATGCATACGTGACCTGCGGGATCGAAGGCTTCGGGCTGATCCAGCCGCCGCTCTTCATGGTGCTGCCGCATCTGCGCGAAGGCCGGCTCAAGGAAGTGCTGCCCGGCGTCAAGCCGCTGCCGATGCCGATCTCCGTCGTGTATCCGCACAGCCGCCATCTGTCGCCGAAAGTGCGCGTCTTCGTCGACTGGATCGCCGAGGTGTTCGACCGTTGCCCGCTGCTGAGCGGCAAGGGCAGCCTCGACGCGACGTGCAGCAAGCGTACGTTCGAGGAAGCCGAACGCGCGCCGGTGCTCGACACGCCGGTCATCAACGAGTGGGTCGCGTAAGTGGCTGAACTGCCCGGCTGACCTGATCGTCAGAACCACGTGACCGAACTACGCCGCTGAACCGCACGCGCGGGCTGCAAGGCCCGCGCGGCGTCCCGCCTCCGCGCCACGTCCCCGTACGGCGCGCCAGATCCTTCCCGAATCCGCAGCAAACCTTTGTGCAAGGCGACGCAATCGTGCGCCTGCGTCGTTGCGCGCCGCCGTCGCCCCCGTGCGAGGCCCGCTGCAAGCGGGTTCCAGCGATTTCCGCATAACCCTGCCAGGTGTACGGATGTCGATTGTTCCACTGACACGACAATTCAATTCGCATCTGCCGCATTTATCGCGACGGAACAGATACCTAGAGTAAACCCTGTCGCGCACCTCGTTGCGCACCGAACAGATCCCGCTTGATGGGACCGGAGTCAGCGCTCAGGCGCCAACTCCGAAAGACAGGAGTTAGCCATGAACCGCCGCCATCTTCTCTCCGCCCTGGCCCTCACGCTCGCCGTGTCCGCTCCGGCCTTCGCCGATTCGGGCACGCCGCACGCCGGCGACTACGGCAACACGTCGTGGTACTCGCAGCACAACGGCCCGCGCACGCGCGCCGAAGTGAGCGCGGAAGTCGAGCAGGCCCGCAAGGACGGCACGCTCGCGTACCTGCGCAAGGCGAATTCGTACCCGCAAGGGCTCGAACTCGCGCAAGGCCCGTATCGCTCGTTGCCGGAAAGCAACCAGCTCGCCGGCGGAGGCCGGTAAACGCGCAACGCCGCGCAGCGGGGTGCCCCGTGCGCGGCGTCGCGACACACCTATCGACGATTCGCTGAGTCAGTTAGTTGCAGGAGCACATGATGAACGACCAACTTCCTTCGCCGCTCGATCATTGGGACGACACCACGCCGGTGTGGACGCCTTTCCGTTCGGCCCCGCACTCGCATTGACCACCGACCGAGCCGTCGCCTGACCCTCAACGGCGCGGCACCCCGTCGCGCCACTCGCCCCAGTGCGTCACGATGTCCTGCACGAGCGGGTTGCCCGCGCGATACAGGTTTTCGGTCGCGGGGGCGAAGCCGCCCTGGTCCGCGTAGTTCAGCAGGTTGTCCGCACTCGTCTGCCCCGCATACGGCCGGTCGAAATCGGAGCCGGTACGCAGCACCGCGACGCGCGACAGGTCGACCCGCTTCACGCTCGCCGCACGCTTGAGCGCTTCATACGTCGCGTTGTCTTCCTGTGCGGTCATGCAGTAGGTGCCCTTGCCGTCGGTCAGGATCTTCGTCCACTGGCGCGCCCGCTCGCCGATCAGCGTGCCCGAGAACCACGTGTTGCCCGATGACGTATCGCACTGGATCACCGTCGGCGGCCGGTTCGCCGGCGCGTACGTGAACTTCGCGCGCGCGGCCTGCGCCTGCGCGCTGTCGGCGAGCACGACGTTGCGCGACAGCGCGACCGCGGCGTCGGTGAGCTGCGGGTTGAGCTGGAACACCTCGGTCCGGTAGTCGAGCGGCGGCTTGTCGTTCGGGCTCTTCGTGTTGATGCCGAGAAAGCCGGTATTCCAGCCGGCCGGAATCTCGCGTGCATCGAGCTCCCACTGCAGGCTGAAATCGACGAGGTACTTCGACCACGCGGCCGAGCCGACCGTGCCTTGCGCGGGGTCGACGCCCGCGATGCCGGAGATCAGGAAATACGTGCGGCGCAGATCGAAGCGCTGCGAGAACGTGAGCGCCATGATCGTCGCCGACGCGTTCGCATAACCCATGCCGGTCGTGACCACGCACACGTCCTGCTTGTTGCAGTGGACGTTCGGGTAGTCGGGCGACAGGCCCGGCACGGCGATGTCGCGCCACGGGCCGAGCCGGTCGAGCCAGGCCTGGCCCTCCGGCCCGAACATCGTGATGATCATGACCTTGACCGGGCGGCCCTGTGCACCGGTCTCGGCGAATGCATTGTTGCCCGCGTTGTTGCCCTGGTTGTCCTGCGCGATCGACGGCGCGGTTGCGCAGGCTGCGAGCGAGAATGCAGCGGCGGAAAGAATGGAGCGAGTCAGCATCGGCGTTCCTTGTTTCGATGATGTTGGGTGAGAACGGCTCTCGTAGACTGCGCGACGGAGTATAGAACGGGCGTGCACGTTGCGGAACCCGACTACGAAACGACTCCCCGTGTTTCGTGCAACCGTGCGCGTGTTGCGCAATGCGACGTGCGTCGTAGGTTTCGCACCGTCGCCGTGCATGACAACCATCAGGAATGCTATCGGGTTGGCAGGAACGAACGCCTGCCGACATGCCGCTGCGTATCGCACCCGTCGACATCGATTCCGGCCGGCTCCCGAACCGCTACACGCGCACGAGCCCCGCGATGCCGTAACCGAGCACGACCAGCGCGGCGACCAGATGGCTCGCCGCGAGCCACCCCGGCGATTTCACGATGCGCCCGATCATGCTGCCGCCGAACGCGAACACCAGCTGCCCCGCGAGGCTGCCGGCGAACACGCACGCGGCGCCAAGCAGCCAGTGGCGATGCGCACCGGCCGCAGCCGTCGCATAGCCATAGAACAGCAGGATGGTGAGCGGATTCGCGAGCGTGACGAAGAACATCGATGTGAACGGGCGCGTGCCCGGCGGCCGCGCATCGCCGTCGAGCGTGCGGCGCCGATCCCGCAGCGCCTGCCACAGCATCCGCGTGCCCATTGCGAGCAACACGAGCGCACCAACGACACGAAACAGCGACAGATGCGCCGCGAGCGTGCTCGCCAGCATCGCGCCGAGCGTGAACGCGACGACCGCGTAGCAGCCGTCGGCCGTCGCGACACCCACCGCCGCGCGCACACCGCTTGCGGTGCCGGCGCGCATCCCGTAGTTCGCGATCATCAGCGCAACGGGCCCGACCGACAGCGCAATCATCAGCCCGAACAGGAAATCGTTCATCGGTCGTCGATGCCTTCGATGGAAGGCACCGATTCTAGCGAACGCAAAAATCTCCGCTGCGGCGATTCGGCGTCACGCGACATCGACGCGCGCAGGCCCGTCCACCATCTCGCCGATCACGCCCGCGCGGTCGAAGCCGTCGGCACGGAAGCATGCGAGCACGTCGTCGACGGCCTCGGGCGCGCACGCGACCAGCAGGCCGCCCGACGTCTGCGGGTCGGTCAGCAGCGCCTGCGCGACGGGCGGCAGCGTGTCGGCCAGTCGAACGTCCGCGCCGTACGCGGCCCAGTTGCGGCCCGACGCACCGGTGAACACGCCGTCGGCCACGAACGCCTCGACGCCCGCGAGCCACGGCAGCGACGCGTAGTGCACGCGCGCGGTGAGGTGCGCGCCACGTGCGAGCTCGAGCGTATGGCCGAGCAGCCCGAAGCCCGTGACGTCGGTCAGCGCATGCACGCCCGGCAGCGCGGCGAGGTCGGCGCCCGGACGGTTCAGCTTGGTGGTCGTCGCGATCATCTGCGCGTAACCCGCGGCATCGAGCTGGTTCTTTTTCAGCGCGGCCGACAGCACGCCGACGCCGAGCGGCTTGCCGAGCACGAGCACGTCGCCCGCACGCGCGGCCGCGTTGCGCTTCACGCGCGACGGATGCACGACGCCGATCGCCGCGAGCCCGTAGATCGGCTCGACCGAATCGATCGAATGGCCGCCCGCCACCGGAATGCCGGCGTCCGCGCACACCGATTCGCCGCCGCGCAGCACGGCCGCGATCGTCTCGTGCGGCAGCACGTTGATCGGCATCCCGACCAGCGCGAGCGCGAGGATCGGCTTGCCGCCCATCGCATACACGTCGGACAGCGCGTTGGTCGCGGCGATGCGGCCGAAGTCGAACGGATCGTCGACGATCGGCATGAAGAAGTCGGTGGTCGCGACGATCGCCTGCTCGTCGTTGAGACGGTAGACGGCCGCGTCGTCGGACGTCTCGGTACCGACCAGCAGATCCGGGAACAGCGCGGGCGGCGTCGCGCGCTTCAGCAGCTCGGACAGCACGCCCGGCGCAATCTTGCAGCCGCAGCCGCCGCCGTGCGACAGGCTCGTGAGGCGCGGAACGGCAGGCTGGGCTTGGGTGGCTTCGGTCATCGTCGGCATCCGTTGAATAACAACACGACATTATCGACAATTCCGTGCGAGTGCGCCCGATACCCACATAATGGCGGCGCACTCCCCGCTCCCGCTGCCGCCCGCACCTTCGTCCATGGATCACCTCTTCATCGGCCTCGTGCTGTGCTCCGCGTTGCTGCACGCCATCTGGAATGCCTTCCTCCACGTCAGCGAAGACCGGCTCGTACAGCTCGGCACGATGTCGCTGCCCTATTTCGCGTTCGGCGTCGCCGGCGTCGTGCTGCTGCCCGCGCCGGCACCCGCCGCGTGGCCGTATATCGTCGCGTCGGCCGCGCTCGAGGTCGCGTACTGCTTCACGCTGGCGCGCGCCTATCGCAGCGGCGAGTTCGGGCAGATCTATCCGATCGCGCGCGGGATCTCGCCGCTGCTCGTGTCGGTGCTCGCGCTCGCCTTTCTCCACGAACAGCCGACCCCGTTCGGCTTCGCGGGCATCGCGCTCGTGTCGTTCGGCATCATGTCGCTCGCGCTGCGGCGCGGCTTCCGGTTCTCCGGTGAAGGCGTGCCGTTTGCGCTGCTCACGGGCGTGTTCATCGCCGCGTATTCGATCTGCGACGGCATCGGCTCGCGCGTGTCCGGCAGTGCGCTCGGCTACATCGCGTGGGTGTACGTGCTGTGGAGCGTGCCGCAGTTCGTGCTGGTCTGCGCGGTATGTGGCGGCCCGCGCGCGGTACTCGCCTCGCGCACGGCGCTCACGCAGGGCGCGATCGCCGGCACGATCTCGCTCGCCGCATACGGGATCGTGATCCTCGCGTACCGGTACCTGCCGGTCGGGACGGTGTCGGCGCTGCGGGAAACGAGTTCGATCTTCGCGGTCGCGATCGGCTGGCTCGTGATGCGCGAGCGGCCCGGCGCGCAGCGGCTTGCCGCGTGCGCGCTGGTGGTCGTGGGCGCGGCGCTGATCCGCCTGTAGGCGGTGCGCGCGACACGCGTTCGTCTGCAGGTTGTGCGATCCGCCAGGCGTCAAACCGCGACCGCCACCCCGCCGAATGCCCGCTCGTCGATCGCCTCGGCGAGCGTCGCGAACGCCGTCGCGATCTCGTCCTCCGGCACGCACGCATAACCGAGCAGCAACCCCGACGCCGCACGTTCGCGGTCCGCGTAATAACCCGACAACGGTCGCACGACGATATTGCGTTCGAGCGCGGCCTGCGCGACCGCACGATCGTCGACGCCTTCCGGCAACTGCGTGACCAGATGCAGCCCGGCATCGCTGCCGAGCGCGTGCAGCGTGTCGCCATAGCGTTGCGCGACCGCGTCGAGCAGCACCTCGCGGCGCTGCCCGTACAGCGTGCGCATCTTGCGGATATGCGACACGAAGTGCCCTTCCGCGATGAATTCGGCAAGCACCGCCTGCTGCAGCAACTGCCCTTCGCGGTACAACTCGGCGCTCGCGGTCGCGAAACTCTCCGCGAGCGGCTCGGGCGCGACCAGGTAGCCGACCCGCAGCCCCGGGAACAGCGTCTTGCCGAAACTGCCGACGTAGATCACCTGCCCGGCCGTGTCGAGCCCCTGCAGCGACGCAAGCGGGCGGCTGCCGTAGCGGAATTCACTGTCGTAGTCGTCCTCGATGATCCAGCAACCGTGCTGGCGTGCGTATTCGAGCAGCATGCGCCGCCGCGCGAGGCTCATCACCATCCCGAGCGGATACTGGTGCGACGGCGTGACGAGCATCAGCTTCGGCGGTTCGGCGAGATCGGCCGCCGACGGGGCGATGCCTTCCTCGTCGACCGGGATCGGCCGCGTCGTCAGCCCCGACACGTTCAGCACGCTGCGCACGCCCCAGTAGCACGGGTCCTCGGTCCAGATCGCGTCGCCCGGGTCGGTCAGCAGCCGTACCGCGAGGTCGATCGACTGGTGGATGCCGGTCGTAATCACGATCTGCTCGGGCGTGCAGCGCACCGAGCGCGACGTGCGCAGGTAATCTGCCAGCGCCTCGCGCAGCAGCGCGAGCCCGCCGCCCGGCGCGTAGGTCAGCAGGTCAGGGCGCAGCCGCCGCCAGTATTTGTTGTGCAGCCGCGTCCACACGCGCGCGGGAAAGCGCGACACATCGGGCACGCCCGGCATGAACGCGCCGCCCTGCCGTTTCGACACGCCGGCCCCTTCGACGAGCCGCGTGCCGCGCGCCGACAGCCGCCGCGCGGACGGCTGCACGAACGCCGGGTGGGTGGCGGCCGCGTCGGGCGGTGCTCCGACGATCTCGTCGGGCGCGCTGTCGGCCACGAACGTACCGCGGCCGGTCGCCGAGTTCACATAACCTTCGAGCGCAAGCTGTTCGTAAACCTGCGTGACCGTGTTGCGCGCGATCCCGAGTTCGGCCGCGAGGAGCCGCGACGACGGCACGCGCGTGCCGGCCGGCAGTTCACGCGACAGGATCGCCTGTTGCAGCAGCCGGTGAAGCTGCCGGTAGATCGGCTGTTCGCCGCCTCGCACGAGGCGCTGCGCCAGCCAGTCCGACAACACGCTCGCGCGCATGATTGGCTCCTGAATATTTATTGAAATGGCTCTGATTGCCAGAGCCAAATGTGATTATAGTCGCCTCCATGGGCTGTCGAAGCGCCCGATTTTCACCTCACCGGAAAGAACATCAAGGAGATGACCGTGAAGAATGCCGACCTGCAGGCCCGCAAGAACGCCGCCACCCCGCGCGGCGTCGGCGTGATGTGCGATTTCTACGCAGCCCGCGCCGAGAACGCGGAACTGTGGGATGTCGAAGGCCGCCGCTTCATCGATTTCGCCGCCGGCATCGCGGTGCTGAACACCGGCCACCGCCACCCGAAGATCGTCAAGGCGATCGCGGACCAGCTGAACAACTTCACGCACACTGCTTACCAGATCGTCCCGTACGCGTCGTACGTCGAGCTGGCCGAGAAGATCAACGCACGCGCGCCGGGCGATTTCCCGAAGAAGACCGCGTTCTTCACGACCGGCGCGGAAGCCGTCGAGAACGCGATCAAGATCGCACGCGCGGCCACCGGCCGTCCGGGCGTCATCGCCTTCTCGGGCGGTTTCCACGGCCGCACGATGATGGGCATGGCGCTGACCGGCAAGGTCGCCCCGTACAAGCTGAACTTCGGCCCGTTCCCGGGCGACGTGTTCCACGCGCCGTACCCGAACGCCGTGCACGGCGTGACGACGGCCGACTCGATCAAGGCGATCGAGATGCTGTTCAAGGCCGACATCGATCCGAAGCGCGTGGCCGCGATCATCTTCGAACCGGTCCAGGGCGAAGGCGGCTTCAACCCGGCGCCGGCCGAATTCGTGCGCGCGCTGCGCAAGATCTGTAACGAACACGGCATCCTGCTGATCGCCGACGAAGTGCAGACGGGCTTCGCGCGTACCGGCAAGCTGTTCGCGATGCAGCATTACGACGTGCTGGCCGACCTGATCACGATGGCGAAGAGCCTCGCGGGCGGCATGCCGCTGTCGGGCGTCGTCGGCCGTGCCGACCTGATGGACGCGGCAGCGCCCGGCGGCCTCGGCGGCACGTATGCGGGCAACCCGCTGGCCGTCGCATCGGCGCATGCCGTGCTCGAGATCATCGACGAAGAGAAGCTGTGCGAGCGTGCCACGCAACTCGGCGACGTGCTGAAGGCGAAGCTGAACGCGCTGCAGGCCGACATGCCGCAGATCGCCGACGTGCGCGGCCCGGGCGCGATGGTCGCGGTCGAGTTCCTGAAGCCGGGTTCGGGCGAGCCGGATGCGGAATTCACGAAGCGCGTGCAGGCACGTGCGCTCGAGCGCGGCCTGCTGCTGCTCGTGTGCGGCGTGTACTCGAACGTCGTGCGCTTCCTGTTCCCGCTGACGATCCCGCAAGCCGTGTTCGACGAAGCGCTCGTGATCCTCGAGGAAGTGCTGAAGGAAACGGTCGGCGTGCCGGCCTGAGTTCCTGCCTTCTGAATGCGCCGCCGCCGTCGTCAAGACGGCGGCGGCCTTTTTATCCGTCATCTTCAAAGCAGGCGATTCATATGAGCACTGTTCAGGAAACCCTGGCACTGAAAGATCCGTCGCTGTTCCGCCAGCAGGCGTACGTCAACGGCGAATGGCAAGGCGCGACGAACGGCGAGACGTTCGAAGTCCGCAACCCGGCGACGGGCGGCCTGCTCGGCACGGTGCCGGCGATGGGCACGGCCGAGACGCGTCACGCGATCGAAGCCGCGAACGCCGCATGGCCGGCGTGGCGCAAGAAGACCGCGAAGGAACGCGCGGTCGTCCTGCGCAAGTGGCACGACCTGATGATGGAAAACGCCGACGACCTCGCGCTGATCCTGACGACCGAGCAGGGCAAGTCGCTGGCCGAAGCGAAGGGCGAGATCGGCTATGCCGCATCGTTCCTCGAATGGTTCGCGGAAGAAGGCAAGCGCGTGTATGGCGACACGATCCCGACGCCGGCGAGCGACAAGCGCATCGTCGTGACGAAGGAAGCGATCGGCGTGTGCGCGGCGATCACGCCGTGGAACTTCCCGGCGGCGATGATCACGCGCAAGGTCGGCCCGGCGCTCGCCGCGGGCTGCCCGATCGTCGTGAAGCCGGCCGAGGCGACGCCGTTCTCCGCGCTCGCGATGGCCGTGCTGGCCGAGCGTGCGGGCGTGCCGGCCGGCGTGTTCAGCGTCGTCACGGGCGACCCGAAGGCGATCGGCGGCGAACTGACGTCGAACCCGATCGTGCGCAAGCTGTCGTTCACCGGCTCGACGCCGGTCGGCCGCCTGCTGATGTCGCAATGCGCGGCGACGGTCAAGAAGGTGTCGCTGGAGCTTGGCGGCAACGCGCCTTTCATCGTGTTCGACGACGCCGATCTCGACGCGGCCGTGCAGGGCGCGATCGCATCGAAGTACCGCAACAGCGGCCAGACCTGCGTGTGCACGAACCGCTTCTACGTGCATGAAGCCGTGTACGACCAGTTCGCGCAGAAGCTCGCGGCTGCCGTCGGCCAGTTGAAGGTGGGCCGCGGCACCGAGCCGGGCGTCACGCAAGGCCCGCTGATCAACGAAGCCGCGGTGCTGAAGGTCGAGGCGCACATCGAGGACGCGCTCGCGAAGGGCGCGACCGTCGTGACGGGCGGCAAGCGCCACGCGCTGGGCCACGGCTTCTTCGAGCCGACCGTGCTGACGGGCGTCACGCCGGCGATGAAGGTCGCGAAGGAAGAGACGTTCGGGCCGCTCGCGCCGCTGTTCAAGTTCAGCAGCGACGACGAAGTGATCCGCCTCGCGAACGACACCGAGTTCGGCCTCGCCGCTTACTTCTACAGCCGCGACATCGGCCGCGTGTGGAAGGTCGCCGAAGCGCTCGAATACGGGATGGTCGGCGTGAACACCGGCCTGATCTCGAACGAAGTCGCACCGTTCGGTGGCGTGAAGCAATCGGGCCTCGGCCGCGAAGGCTCGCACTACGGCATCGACGACTACGTCGTGATCAAGTACCTCTGCCTCGCCGTCTGACGGTTCAGGGCCTGGCACCGCTTCGGTGACAGGCCCTGACCGCCCGGCCGGAACCGGGCGGTCCGACGCGGGCCGGCGTCCCTCTCCGTCGCGCCCGCGTCGCCTCGATACGCACGAGATCGCCACGCTCTGCGTACCCTGTTTCGATCGCTGTATCCGCCGATACGTCATATCGCGCGCGAATCTCGGTCAAGTCTCGTTTCTCATTTCAGTGCAAGCCGCTGGGTAGAGCGTTCCGCCTCGATGCGGGGTGCACGCGCTTGAACACTTCCCCTGACAACCCGGTGTGCGCAGAGTCAGCACACGCAGTCGCCGCTACAGCTGGTGACGCCGTGACACATGTTCACAGTCGCCGGCGTGTAGTACGAGTGGGGAGTTTCCCGGTCGCGCTCTGCTCGCTCCCTTCGCCTCGGCCTCGACGATCGCTTCACATCATCAATTTCCATTGGACTCCAAAATAAAAATCGTACTGGTTCTATCGACAAGGAAAATCTTACCGGCCACTGTCTGTAGCTCATCCATACACAAGGCATCCGAGTCCATGAAAGAAGAGCATGCCGCCTGCCCTTACTTTCTTCGCTCGTTGATCCGTCTTTACGCGACGGTGCGGCGGCTACACACGCCGCCGATCATCGCAGTTGAAGATGTCACGATCGATCAATACGCGATTCATGGCCCGGAGTCAGTCGATTGGGTTTTTGCGAACCTGGATTGAGGAGATGACCATGAGCCGACGAGCAATCAGGAACGGTGACGCTACGACGACAGGCGGAATCGTCATCGCTGGCACAGCAAGCATATTCGTGGACGACAAGCACATTGCGTTAGACGGCGACAAAGCGACGTGTGGAAATTGCGAGGGAAAGTTTCCGATAGCGGGAAGTGCGGTATCCGTCGTCGGTAACGGACGTGCCGTAGCCGTCGAGGGCGACGCGGTACTTTGTCCATGCGGTCAAAACTTTTTAGTCGCGAGCAATGACTGCATGTTTTTCATTGGCAGCAGCAGCGGCCATCGCTCGGCGCCCCCGTTCACCGGATATTCGGCATTCGCACCCACGCGCTACGCGCCGGCATCGGACATTTACAGCGATCAATTTGTGATCCGCGACGTGAGGACGAAGCAACCGTTAAGCAACGTACGCTATTGGATCAAGGATCGATTCGATAACGTGCTGGCGTCCGGCGTGAGTGACCGGCAGGGCTGTACTGTGCGCGTACGAACCGAACGTGCGCAGGCATTGAAGCTGGTCATCGAGGACTGAAACGATGGGAAACCAAACTACCGTCGCCGAGACAACAACAAACACCACCGCAGGATCGCAGACATTTGCCGATGTTGACTTGCGACCGATCTGCGAAAACATGACCAACTCGGAATTCCGCAAGGTTTTTTCCGTAGCGCAAGGACGAGCGATTGACCGGTTGACGATCCGCATTGCTGATTTACAAAAGTGGTCGAAGGTCGATAAGGGCCGGGTATTCAAATGGTTCGGTCGAAACGACGAGCGCACGCGTATGCACCTACTCACCGGCCTGACGAAAGTGCTTGCCGTGGTTCGAGCATTCAACGAGAACAATGTGGTTCGAAGCGGCAGCGCTGGCGATCTTGCGACGGGTTGCACGCCTCACCCACGAGGAACGACAAACGAGGCCGCCCACGTATGCGCGCCGGACACGGCAACCCACACGATCGCCATCAGTGGGCGATTCTGCACGATGCGCCCGTGGACAGCGAACGCTGATTCGCACGTGTCAACTATCATTCACGAAGCCACCCATTTCCAAGACACCATGTCGTCGACCGATGACCAATACACGATTACGCCCTTGCTCCCCGGTTGGGGACGGTCAAACCCAGACTTGGCAATCAACAATGCCGACAGCATCGCGGGGTACGTTGTTGACATTGAATAAGGTCGTCACTGCCGCCGCGCTCGTGTTGAGCTGCGCACATACGGCGTTCGCATGCGATGGTCCGTCGAACATGCCCGGTTGGGATTTTGATGTTCGATTCGACAACAATTCAAGCGACCTATCTACCTCCGAGCTGGCGAAGCTCTCCGTATGGTCGAACAACATGCGCAATCGCTTCCCCATTGTCGATGTGGTGTCGGTTGTCGGATTGGCCGAGCCGACGGAACGAAGCGCGCAAGAGCTTGCGCACCGACGCGCAGCGAACGTCAAAAGCGCGCTAGATCAATTCTTGATTCGGGGCGAACGAAATTCGATGATCGCGCGAATCTACAAACTGCCGTTTCCCCCGAGCGAGTTTGACGACAACGGGCGGCGCGTCGAGATCACATTCGGTCCGGGGTGCCCCAACCACTGCTGCCCGAACCTGAATCCCATACCCAGGGCGCAATGACATAGCAGGACACGCCCAAACCGGCCCGCACAACGCGGGCCGCCTTCCTCCTGCTTCACGCGCCCCCACCATCACCGAAACACGTTCACCGCCTCCACCAGCCGCGTCGCCTGCTGCTTCAGGCTCTCCGATGCCGCCGTGCTCTGCTCGACCAGCGCCGCGTTCTGCTGCGTGATGTTGTCCAGGTGCACCACCGCCTGATCGACCTGCGCAACCCCCGTGCTCTGCTCCGCCGTCGACGAGCTGATCTCCGCGATCAGATCCGACACGCGCTTCACCTGCGTGACGATGTCCTCCATCGTCTTGCCCGCGCCGTCGACGATCCGCGCACCCGATTCGACGCGCTCGACGCTCGCGCCGATCAGCGTCTTGATCTCCTTCGCCGCGTTCGCGCTGCGCTGCGCGAGCGCCCGCACCTCGCCCGCCACCACCGCGAAACCGCGCCCCTGATCACCGGCGCGCGCCGCTTCAACGGCCGCATTCAGCGCCAGGATGTTGGTCTGGAACGCGATGCCGTCGATCACGCCGATGATGTCCGAGATCTTCCGCGAGCTGGCGGTGATGTCGTTCATCGTCGCCACCACCTCGCTCACCGCCTGCCCGCCGCGCCCGGCGGCTTCGCTCGCCGACACCGACAACTGGTTCGCCTGCAGCGCCGTCTCCGCATTGCTCGACACGGTCGCCGTCATCTCGGCCATCGATGCGGCCGTCTGCTGCACGCTCGTCGAAGCCTGCTCGGTGCGCGCGCTCAGGTCGTTGTTGCCCTGCGCGATCTCGTTGCTCGCGCGCTGCACGTTCAGCACCTGCTCGCTGACATCGTCGACGAGCCAGCGGAACATCAGCCCGAGCTGGTTGATCGTGCGCAGCGTCATGCCGATCTCGTCGACACGATTCATCCGCACGCCGCTGCGGCTCTCGCCGGTCGCGACGCGCAACGCCTCGTCGCGCAACTGCACGAGCGGGCGCGCAATCTGCGCATCGAGCCACAGCCCCGCGGCCACCGCGGCGCCGGCCGTCACCGCCGCGAACGCGGCGAGCCCGCCACCGGCCAGCCCGCACGCCCATGCGCCAGCCACCACGACCGGCGCAAACCCGCACAGCGCCGCATGGAGCCGCGCGCGCACCGACATCGTCTGGAACAGCGACGTGAAACCGGCCACGCCCTTGCGGACGATCAACCCCTTGTGAAAATGCCGGTTGCCGGCCCGCCCTTCGCGGAAGTCCTTGTAGAGCGCCTCCGCGGCCGCGATCTCGTCGCGCGTCGCCTTCGTGCGCACCGACATGTAGCCCTTCGGCTCGCCGTTGCGCATCACGGGTATCGCGTTCGCACGCACCCAGTAGTGGTCGCCGTTCTTGCGGCGGTTCTTCACGAGCGCGGTCCACGGCTCGCCGCCCTTGAGCGTCGCCCACATGTCGGCGAACGCCTCCTTCGGCATGTCCGGATGCCGCACGACGTTGTGCGGCTGGCCCTCGATCTCTTCGGGAGAAAACCCGCTGACCTGGATGAATGCCGCGTTCGCGTAGGTAATGTAGCTGTTCGCGTCGGTGGTCGACATCAACGTCGCGTCGTCGGGAAAATCGAATTCGCGTTGCGTGACGGGCTGGTTGTTGCGCATGGTGTGGAGCTCCGGGTAACGGATCTTGCGTCCGCTTGTCGATTGATTCGCGACCCTGCACATTGCGGTCAATCCGCATGCGCATTGGTCATGCTCCTGCACTTTCGGCAACTTTTACGAAAACATTATGCCTTGCCCGGGTAAATATGCATTAAAAATGCATCACCTTGTCTTTACCGAACAATTCGTTTACTGATGAAACTAAACACCATGCCGGACAACGGTTTTCCGGATATTCGTCTGATTAATTCGCGTAATTCGCCAAAATCGATTCAATGCATAAATGCAGAATCTTGAATACGAATATTTCTCGTTTCGCGTATTTTGATTGAATCGAAAAACCTGAACGCGCATTGCGCGCGTCAATCACGATGTCACGATGCATCGATCGGGCGCGCACATGGCGTGCGCGCCCCGACGATCACCGGAACACGTTCACCGCATCCACGAGACGCGTTGCCTGTTGCTTCAGGCTCTCCGATGCCGCCGTGCTCTGCTCGACCAGCGCCGCGTTCTGCTGCGTGATGTTGTCCAGGTGCACCACCGCCTGGTCGACCTGCGACACCCCGGTGCTCTGCTCGGCCGTCGACGAGCTGATCTCCGCGATCAGATCCGACACGCGCTTCACCTGCGCGACGATGTCCTCCATCGTCTTGCCGGCCTCGTCCACGCGCCGCGCGCCCGACTCGACGCGCTCGACGCTCGCGCCGATCAGCGTCTTGATCTCCTTCGCCGCGTTCGCGCTGCGCTGCGCGAGCGCCCGCACCTCGCCGGCAACCACCGCGAAGCCGCGCCCCTGTTCGCCGGCGCGGGCCGCTTCCACGGCCGCGTTCAGCGCAAGGATGTTGGTCTGGAACGCGATGCCGTCGATCACGCCGATGATGTCCGAGATCTTTCGCGAGCTGGCGGTGATGTCGCTCATCGTCGCGACGACCTCGCCCACCGCCTGCCCGCCGCGCCCGGCCGCTTCGCTCGCCGACATCGCGAGCCGGTTCGCCTGCAGCGCGGTCTCCGCGTTGCTGTCGACGGTCGCCGTCATCTCGGCCATCGACGCAGCCGTCTCCTGCACGCTCGACGCCGCCTGCTCGGTGCGCGCGCTCAGGTCGTTGTTGCCCTGCGCGATCTCGTTGCTCGCGCGCTGCACGTTGTGCACCTGCTCGCTGACGTCGTCGACGAGCCAGCGGAACATCAGCCCGAGCTGGTTGATCGTGCGCAGCGTCATGCCGATCTCGTCGACGCGGTTCATCCGCACGCCGCGCCGGCTCTCGCCGGTCGCGACGTTCAGCGCCTGGTCGTGCAGCCGCTTCAGCGGACGCACGATCTGCGCATCGAGCCACAGGCCGGCCGCCGCCGCCACGCCGACCGTCACGCCGGCAAATGCCGCGAGGCCGCCACCGGCGAGCCCGCACGCCCAGCCCGCGCCGACGACCGCCGGCGCAAGCACGCACAGCGCCGAATGCACGCGCGCCCGCACCGACATCGTCTGCGACAGCGACGCGATACGCAGCAGCCCCGTGCGGATCACCAACCCCTTGTGGAACCGGCGCTGGCCGGCCTTGCCGTCGCGGAACGCGCGATACAGCGCATCGGCGGCCGCGCTCTCGTCGTGCGGCGCCTTCGTGCGCACCGACATGTAGCCCTGCGGCTCGCCGTTGCGCATCACGGGTATCGCGTTCGCGCGCACCCAGTAATGATCGCCGTTCTTGCGGCGGTTCTTCACGAGCGCGGTCCACGGTTCGCCGCGCTGGAGCGTCGCCCACATGTCGGCAAACGCCTCGCGCGGCATGTCCGGGTGGCGCACGACGTTGTGCGGCTGGCCGACGAGTTCCTCGGTCGTGAAGCCGCTCACCTGCGCGAACGTCGTGTTGGCGTAGGTGATGATGCTGTCTGCATCGGTCGTCGACATCAGCGTGACGTCGTCGGGAAAATCGAATTCCTGTTGGGTAACGGGCTGGTTATTACGCATGCAAGGCTCCGAAAGGCGGATCTGTCGTCCGCGTCGCGCTGAAATCACGCTCAGTAGCCGAAAAACGGTTTATCGCTTAACGACGGTCTTCATCTTACTGTCGGCATATTGGGGAAAAACCTTACCCTTTCCTCACATAAAATATCCAATTCGCCCGCCGCCATGATTTCGATCAAATAATCCGGCAATAATCGCCGCGAGCGTTCATCCAGGTGTCACGCCACGCTGCGCAACGACGTCGCGCGGCAGACCAACGCCATCAGCCGTTGCGCGCGGCGAAACGATTCCGTTTATCCTGCTCCATTCAACCGGTATTCGAATTCGATGAAAAAGGCATTACACGAACTGAATCGGCTGTCCTGGAATACCGCGACAGTCGCGCATAACAGCCACAAAGGCGATCAGGCCGCGTTTTTCCGCGCGGGCGGCTCGACGCTCTATCCGGAAGAACGCGAACTGCTCGGCGACGTCGGCGGGCTGCGGCTCCTGCACCTGCAGTGCAACGCGGGGCAGGACACGCTGAGCCTCGTGCGCGAGGGCGCGGATGCGACGGGCGTCGACATCTCCGACGAAGCGATCGCCTTCGCACGGCAACTGTCGGCCGACGCGGGCCTGCCCGCGCGTTTCGAGCGCGCCGACGTGCTCGACTGGATGCCCGAAGCCGCCGCGCGCGGCGAGCGCTTCGATCGCGTGTTCACGTCGTATGGCGCGATCTGCTGGCTGTCCGACCTGAACGCGTGGGCGCGCGGAATCGCCGCGCTGCTCGCGCCGGGCGGCCGTTTCGCGATGGTCGAGTTCCATCCGTTCGCGCTGTATTTCGACGAACAGTGGAAGCCGCACTATGACTATTTCAAAAGCGACGCGACCGAGGAACCGGCAGGCGTCGGCGATTACGTCGCCGTATCCGGCACGGGGCTCGGCGCGCAGCATGACCATCCTGGCGTCGTCGATTTCGCGAACCCGCATCCGAGCTACGAGTTCATGTGGGGCATCGGCGAGGTCGTGAACGCACTCGTGTCGGCGGGGCTCACCATCGACCGCCTGACCGAATATCCGTATTCGAACGGCTGGAAGGGCTTCGACGGCATGCGCGAGCTGGACGGCCGCCGGATGGTGCCGCCCGGTCACATGCCGAGCCTGCCGCTGATGTATGCGATCGCCGCGCATCGGGAGGCCGCATGACGCGCCGCACCGCCGCCGAACGCGACGCGCTTTCCGCACGCCCGCTCACGCGCGACGAAGTGCCGCTCGTGTGGACCATCGACCGGCGCGAGATCATCGAGCACCTGTATGTGCTGCGCGACGGCGCGCTGCATCTCGTTCCGGAGTTCTACGACGTCGGCGGCTGGCCGGAAGGTGAAGCCGACCACTACACGCCGATCCTGATCGACTGCCACGATCGCGGTGGCTGGTGCCTCGGCATGTTCGACGGCGAACGGCTCGTCGCGGCGGTCGTCGTCGACAGCCGGCCGCTCGGCCCGCACGGCGACATGCTGCAATTGAAGTTCCTGCACGTGAGCCGAGACTGGCGCGGCTGCGGGCTCGGCGAGCAGCTCTACCGCGCGGCCCGCGAGCAGGCGCGCGCGATGGGCGCCGCACGCCTGTACGTGTCCGCGACGCCGTCGCAGCGCACGATCGACTTCTACCTGTGGCTCGGCTTCACGGTCAGCACATCGCCCGACCCGGCGCTTTACGCGCTCGAGCCGGAAGACATTCATCTGGAAGGATCGGTGGCCTGACGCGCCGGCACGCGGGTGAAGCGCGGGATGTCCCACCTTGCCTCGGCTGCCATCGGCCATCGCGCAATTACGGAGAGCAAAATTGCAGGACGAAGCACAACCGCCAACCATACCGAAGATCCTCGTCAGCATGTGCGTGGTCGGCCATCCGGTGCGTTACAACGGCTCGGCCAAGACCGCCGCGCACGTAGCACTCGAACGGTGGCAGCGCGAAGGGCGTCTCGTGCCCGTCTGCCCCGAACTGGCCGGCGGCTTCAGCGTGCCGCGCCCGCCCGCCGAAATCGCCGGCGGCGCATCGGGTCAGCAGGTGTTGTCGGGCGCCGCGCGCATCGTCGACGTGAACGGCACGGACGTGACAGCGCCGTTCGTCGCCGGCGCGCAAACCGCGCTGGCCCTCGCGCGCGCGCACGGTTGCCGCTTCGCTATCCTGGCCGACGGCAGTCCGTCGTGCGGCAGCACGTTCATCCATGACGGGAGTTTCGGGAACCGGCGGCACGCGGGCGCCGGTGTCACGGCGGCGTTGCTGCGCGAGCACGGGATCGAAGTGTTCGCGGACACCGAGATCGACGCGCTCGAGGCGCGTCTCAGGGAGCTGTCGCAGGCCGGTTAACGACGATGCGCGGCACGAGCATCCTCGTGCCGCGCATCGTTTCCAAAGCGACGAATCGGTCGATCGGCAAAGCGGTCGAGCGGCGAAGCGGCTCGTGGCCGCCGCTTCGCCACGAGACATGAAACGCGGGTCAGACGCGTTCGATCGCGATCGCGATGCCCTGGCCGACGCCGATGCACATCGTGCACAGCGCGAAGCGGCCGTTCGTGCGATGCAGCTGGTACATCGCGGTCGTCACGAGACGCGCGCCCGATGCGCCGAGCGGATGGCCCAGTGCGATCGCGCCGCCGTTCGGGTTCACGCGGGGATCGTCGTCGGCGACGCCGAGCATGCGCAGCACCGCGAGACCTTGCGACGCAAACGCCTCGTTCAGCTCGATCACGTCGAACTGGTCGATCGTCATCCCGAGCCGGGCGAGCAGCTTCTGCGTGGCGGGCGCGGGGCCGATGCCCATCACGCGCGGCGCGACGCCGGCCGTCGCGATGCCCAGCACGCGGGCGCGCGGCGTCAGGCCGAAGCGCTTTGCGGTTTCCTCGTTCGCGAGCAGCAGCGCGGCGGCACCGTCGTTGACGCCCGACGCGTTACCGGCCGTCACCGAGCCGTCCGGACGCACGACGCCCTTCAGCTTCGCAAGCGTTTCGAGCGACGTCTCACGCGGATGCTCGTCGCGCGACACGACCACCGGATCGCCCTTCTTCTGCGGAATCGTGACCGACACGATTTCCTCGGCGAGCGTGCCGTCCTGCTGCGCACGCGCGGCCTTCTGCTGGCTGCGCAGCGCGAACAGGTCCTGGTCGGCGCGGCTGACGTTGTAGTCGACCGCGACGTTCTCGGCCGTCTCCGGCATCGAATCGACGCCGTACAGCTGTTTCATCAACGGATTGACGAAGCGCCAGCCGATCGTCGTGTCGTAAATGTCGGCCTGGCGCGCGAATGCGCTCGCGGCCTTGCCCATCACGAACGGCGCGCGCGTCATGCTCTCGACGCCGCCCGCGACCATCAGCGCGGCCTCGCCGGACTTGATCGCACGGGCGGCCACGCCGACCGCATCCATCCCGGAGCCGCACAGGCGGTTGATCGTCGAACCCGGCACGCCCTGCGGCAGCCCCGCGAGCAGCGCGGACATGCGGGCGACGTTGCGGTTGTCCTCGCCGGCCTGGTTCGCGCAGCCGTAGATCACGTCGTCGATCGCCGTCCAGTCGACGTCGCGGTTGCGCTCCACGAGCGCCTTGAGCGGCACCGCGCCCAGATCGTCGGCGCGCACGCCGGACAGTGCACCGCCGTAACGCCCGATCGGCGTACGGATCGCATCACACAGAAAAGCTTCGGTCATCAGTGTCTCCGCTCCCAGGACAGGCTGGGGAATGAACAGGGCGCGCCCCTTGCATTGCCCGCCGGGATGCGCTTAAATGTTCTATATACGAACATAAGATCGTGTATCGAACGTTCAACGCATCATAGGGAGTGCGGGGACGACCTGTCAAGCGCCCGGCCCGCCGTGCGGTTGGCGTGTCGGGCCCCGTGCGCTATCTTCTCGGCTGCACGATATTCCAGGCGCTCATGACTACCGAAGACACTCAGACGAAACCCGGCGACTCCTACGTACAGTCGTTCGCGCGCGGCCTCGCGGTGATCCGCGCGTTCGACGCGGCCCGTCCGGAGCAGACGCTCACCGAGGTCGCCTCGGCCACCGGGCTCACGCGCGCGGGCGCACGCCGGATCCTGCTCACGCTGCAGACGCTCGGCTACGTCGAGGCCGACGGCCGGTTGTTCCGGCTCACGCCGAAGATCCTCGAGCTCGGCTTCGCGTACCTCACGTCGATGCCGTTCTGGAATCTCGCCGATCCCGTGATGGAGCAACTGTCCGAGCAGATCCACGAAAGCTGCTCGGCGGCCGTGCTCGACCGCACCGAGATCGTCTACGTGCTGCGCGTGCCGACCCGCAAGATCATGACGATCAACCTGTCGATCGGCAGCCGGCTGCCCGCGTACTGCACGTCGATGGGCCGCGTGCTGCTGTCCGCGCTCGACGATGCCGCGCTCGACGAAACGCTCGCGCAAAGCGGCATCCGCGCGCATACGCCGCGCACGATCACCGACCTCGGCGAACTGAAGGCGGCGATCGCACAGGTGCGCCAGCAGGGCTGGGCCGTGGTCGACCAGGAGCTCGAAGTGGGCCTGATGTCGCTGTCCGCGCCGATTCGCAACCGGCGTGGGCAGGTCATCGCGGCGATGAACATCAGCGGCAACGCGCAGCGGCATACCGCGAAGCAGATGGTGAAGGAGTTTCTCGAGCCGCTGCAACAGGCCGCGCAGACGGTGTCGGAGCTGGTGGCGCGGCGCGGGTGAGCGCCGAGCCGCGCGCGGCGCCCGGTGTCGGCCGGCGCGACGGCGTTGTCCAGGACAGCCGCCCGCTCGCAGGCGCACCGGCGCGACGGCGGCGTGCCGTGCTTCAGCCGTTGCCGGCGAATGCGTCGCCCATCGGCTTCATCCGGATGCCCGGAGCGAGCCGGGTCCAGGGCAACTCGGCCGGATCGGCCGTCATCGGGCCCGGCGCCGTGGCAACGAGCACCGCCTCGGCGATCCCCTGGAAATCGGCGCGAAAGTGCACCGAGCTCTTGTTGACGAGGATACGCATCGCTTCCGGCTCGACGCCGCCCACGCGATAGAGATTGCGGTCGAGCATCTGCGCCTTGCCGCTGCTCACCACGATCAGCACACCATCGATCCGCAGGCAGGCGACGGGGCCGATATCCGCGCGCATGCCGTTCATCATCGGGCCGTCGTACCGGCATACGCCGTCGGACAACTTCACGACCTCGAAACGCGCGTGGACCGGCTCGTCGCCGGGCACGCCGGAAACACCGCCGAGCGCCAGCTCGACGAACGCCCCGACCCCGGCGCGATGAGCCGCCGCCGCGGCAGCGGGGTCCCAGATCAGGCCGATCGCCGCCTCTCTCGCGCCATTGCGCAGCAATGCCCGCAGCATGCCCGTCGTGTTCGAGTCGCCGCCCGCGCCGGGGTTGTCCTGCGTATCGGCGATGACGACCGGCTTGTCGGCCCCGTCGGCAAGCCGCATCGCTTCGCGCACGGCGGCGTCGGGCGACAGGAACGGCACCTGCCACGCGGCCTCGTCCGCCAGCATCCTGTCGTAGAGTGCCTCCACGGCGGCCTCGGCCGACGCGGCGTCGTCGCCGTAACCCCAGATGACCGGGCCGCATTCGGGAAAATCGGCCGCCGGAAAACCCGGCGCGAACGACAGCGACGCCACGGCCCCGGTTTCCAGCGCCGCGAGCTCCGCATACATGCCGCGCGCAGGCTCGAGCAGCGTGCACATGCCGTTGATCGGGATCAGGAACGGCAGCCGCCGCACTGCGCGATGCAGCGGGCGGCTACCCGCCGCCCGCGAGACGAGCAGGCGCTCGAGCAGCACGGCCGCGCGTTCGCCGGTCTCGGCCATGTCGACATGCGGATAGGTGCGGAAGGCGACCAGCGCGTCGGCCTCGTGCAGCATCTTCGCTGTCACGTTGGCATGCAGGTCGAGCGACGCGACCACCGGCACGGCCGGGCCGACCGCGGCGCGCACGCGCTCCAGCAACGTGCCTTCGCCGTCGTCGGTATGCTCGGCGACCATCGCGCCGTGCAGGTCGAGGTACACCGCGTCGTAGCCTCCGCTGCGAACTGCCGCGAGGATTTCGCCGGCAATGCGCTCGAACGCATCCTCGGTCACGTGGGCCGACGGGCTCGCGCCCGCCCAGATGACCGGCAGCAGGGTCCAGCCGCGTCGTTCCGCCGCGACGATGAATCCGCCCGCGGGAATGTTGACGTCGCGCAGGGCAAGCACGTCGTCGCCCCGCACCATGGCCGGGAAGCCCTCGCCGCGCTCGAAGTTTGCGTAAGCGGCTTTCGACGGCGCAAATGTATTGGTTTCATGCTGAAAGCCGGCAATCAAGATCCGCGTGTTCAAAAACGTGTCTCCGGAAACAGGTAGTCAAGGCACGGGCCGCGCCACGCCGCGACGGAGGTCGCGAGCGCCTGCGGGCCCGCGATATCACGCCGTCGCCAACGCGTCGTGCGGCGCGGGCAGCCGGTTCGCCACGAGCACCGCGGCGCCCGCGACCAGCAGCGCGACCATGACCAGCAGGCCGGCTGCCATGCTGCCCGTCGCCGAGTGGATCGCGCCGATGATGGTCGGGCTCAGGAAGCCGCCGATCAGGCCGATCGTATTGATCAGCGCGATGCCGCCCGCGGCCGCGTCGCCCTTCAGGTATTGCGACGGAATCGCCCAGAACACCGTGTACGCGGCCCAGATCATCGACGTGGCGATCGTCATGCCGACCAGCGAGACGACGAGATTGCCGTTGGCCGTCGTCGCCACGGCCAGCGCGATCGCGCCGATCAGGGCCGGCACGGCACTGTGGAAACGGCGTTCGCCGCGGCGGTCCGACCGGCGGCCGATGACGATCATCGCGATCGCGGCGCAGACGTACGGGATCATCGAGTACAGCCCGATCTGCATCGTGTCGGTCACGCCGTCGGCCTTGAGGATCGACGGCAGCCAGAAACTCACCGCGTAGATCCCGCAGATGATCGTGAAGTACGCGAACGCCAGCAGGTACACGCGCGGGTCGCGCAACACCTGTCCGAACGAGTGATGACCGGCGCCGGGTGCGTGCAGCTCGGCGGCGAGCAACCGCTTCTCGTCGTCGGTCAGCCAGGCTGCGTCGGCCGGCCGGTCGGACAGGACCTTGAGTGCGAGCGCGCCGAGCAGCACGCACGGCAGGCCTTCGACGATGAACATCCACTGCCAGCCGGCCAGGCCGTGGGCACCGGACAGCCCGGTCATCAGCCACGCCGACAGCGGCGAGCCGAAGGCGCCGCCGATCGGGCCCGCGAGCATCACGACCGCCATCACGCCGGCCATGCGGCGCTGGCCATACCAGTAGGTCAGGTAAAAGATCATCCCCGGCGCGAAACCGGCCTCGAACACGCCGAGCAGGAAGCGCATCCCGTAGAAGGTGGTCTCGTCGTGGACGAACATCATGCCCGCCGAGGTCAGGCCCCACAGCACCATGATCCGGCTGATGGTCTTGCGTGCGCCGATCCGCGGCAGCAGCAGGTTGCTCGGGATCTCGAACAGCACATAGCCGAGAAAGAAGATGCCCGCGCCCAGCCCGTACACCGCATCGGAGATCCCCAGGTCGCTCTGCATCGAGAGCTTGGCGAACCCGATATTCACGCGATCGAGATAGGCGAACGTGTAGCAGAGCAGCAGAAACGGCAGCAGGCGCCAGTTCAGCTTGCGGTACAGGGCCTGATGCGCCGGGCTGTCGGGCGCGACCGGGTCTTGAGGGGATGGAATGGCGGACATGCGCTCTCCTTTAGGGCGTATTGCTTCGAATCCCGCATCGATGATCGACTCCGTTCGAATCGTCGAGGAGCCGAAAAAGCAGCGCAATAGCAACCTAAGCGAGTTATCGTTGCTCAACGAGCAACGCTTCCACGGCAAACGGACCGACACCATGCGCGAACTGAACCAGCGCCGCCTGCGCTATTTCCATGAAGTCCTGACGCACGGCTCGATCCGCGGCGCGGCCGACAGCATCAACACGTCGCCGTCCGTCATCACGCGGCAGATCCGGCTCCTCGAGGAAGAAATCGGGGCGCCGCTGTTCGAGCGCCAGCCGCGCGGCGTCCGGCCGACCGAAGCCGCGGCGCACCTGCTCGAATACTGGCGCGGCTGCCGCTCCCAGCAGGAACTGTTCGAAGACCGCCTGCAGGCGCTGCACGGCCTGCAACACGGCCAGATCCGCATCGCCACCAGCGAAGGTTATATCGACTGCCTGATGGACGAGGTGCTCACCGACTTTTGCGCGCGCTATCCGAAGCTCGACGTCACCGTCGATATCCTTCCGGTCAGCACCTTGCTGCAGGAAGTCGCCGAGAGCCGCGCGCATATCGGCCTCGCCTACAATCCCCCGGCGCATCCGGACATCGAGTACGTCGCCACCGCGCCGCAGCCGGTGGTGGCGCTCGTGCATCCCGGGCACCCGCTCGCCGTGCGGGGCCGGCCCGTCGCGGTACACGAACTCGCCGGGTATCCGCTCGCGTTGATGCCGCCGGCGTTCGGTCTCGGGCAGGCCGTGCAGATGCTCGCCTATGCGGAGAACATCCAGCTCCACCCGACGCTGACCACCAACTCGCTGGCCGTGCTGCGCCACTTCGTCAGGCGCAACGACGGCGTCACGCTGCTCGCCGCGTTCGCGGCCTATCAGGAACTGGAGGCGGGAGAACTCGTCGCCGTTCCCGTCGCCCATCCGCTGCTCGAGGCAGCCAACGCGCGGCTGCTGGTCAAGGCCGGACGCACGCTCGGGGTGGCAGCCGATACGCTGCTGCGCGGCATCCTTCGGGACATGAAGATGTTTTCGGACGCGGGCGGCCGCAACCGCGGGACAACGGCGCGCGGCAAGTCAGGCAAGCGTGCTGCCGTGCGTCGCGGCGGGCCGTGAACGGCCCGGCTGACGATGCGGCCTGCGTCCGCCGGCCGTCTCCGGGCGGCCGGCCCGGTGCAGGCCGGGATCGAGCGACGAGCGATTATCTGAGGAAACCGAAGTTTCTCGACGATCTCATACAGGTCGGGTTCGTCGCGCGCGACGCGCGCCGCTCGTCACGCGCCGAGCAACATCCCCTTGCGCACCGGCACGGCACCCGTCACGCGGCCGAGCGGCGCGCCGGCCGTGACGAAACGGATCGCGCGGCGCATGTAGAACACGCCGTCGGTCCCGCTCGAGATCGTCGTGATCGCATCTGTCAGCGGATCGACGATGTCGAACAGCGGATCGCCGGCGCGGATCGTCGCGCCGATCGCCGCGCGGTGCACGAGGATCCCGCTCACCGGCGCGTAGAACTGCTCGCTGCCCGCGAGCGGCGTGGCCGGCGCGGCGAGCGGCGGCAGCGGCACGCGTTCGCCGCATACCGCGCCGCGCCACACGAGATAGGCGACGAGCGCATCGGCATCGCGCTCCGCATGGTCGTACGTGACGTCGCGCTGCCCCCGGCACTCGACCGTCACGGCCAGGGTGCCGGCCGCGATCGGCGTGCCGGCCGGCAAGTGCTGCCGCAACTGCGACCACAGCAGATGATGCGCATCGTCGAACGCGTGCCCGCCCGAATCCTCGGCGAGCAGCGACACCTGCGCGCCGAGATAGCGCGCAAGCGGCTCGACTTGCGGCCACGCGGTATCGCTCGTGTACACGTGCATCACCGCTTCGAGCGAGCAATGCAGGTCGATCACCACCTCGGCATCGAACGACAGCTTCAGCAGCGCCAGCTGAAGCGCATCGAATTCCGTACGCGGTGCGATATCGTCGAGCGCCGCGCCGACACATTCGCGCACGATCGCGCGATTGCGTTCGCCGTCGTCGCCGAGCCGGTCGCGCGCACGCGCGGCGATGTCCGCGAGCGGCAGGAAGCCGCGATTGAAGTTGCGGCCGCTCGCAAGATCGAAACGGCCGATGAACTGGCCGAGCAGATGATGATTGAGGCCGACCGGGTTCGCGACCGGCACGAGCACGATCTCGGCCGCGAGCCGGCCTTCGGCGTCGAGCTGCGCGAGACGCTGCTTCAGCACGAACGCCGCGAGCATCGCGGGCGTCTCGTCCGCGTGCAGCGCGGCCTGCAGGTAGATCTTGCGGCCGGTGCCGGCCGGCCCGAAATGAAAGCTCGTCAGCGTGCGCTGCGTGCCGATCGACGGCGACAGGAGTGGCGTGGTGCGAATCTGCATCGAGGGTCTCGAACGGATGAAAACGGCGCCGCGGGTGCAACGGCGCGGTGGCTCGGCGTTCAGTCGCCGTACGGGTTGAAGTCGAAATACTGCTTCGCGATCCGGTCGTACGTGCCGTCCTTCAGCATCGACGCGATCGCGCCGTCGATCGACGCCTTGAGCGCCGTATCCGACTGCCGCATGCCGATGCCGACGCCGCGATCGCCCATGTCGAGCGGCGCGCCGACGAACGCGAAGCCCTTGCCGCGCGGCTGGCGCAGGAAGCCGTAGTCGGCTTCCACGGTGCCGAGCAGCGCCGCGTCGAGGCGGCCGTTGACGAGATCGGCGAACACGTCGTCCTGGCTCTTGTACGGCACCACGCTCACGCCGGCCGTCGCCCAGTGCGCGAGCGCCCACGATTCGAACTGCGTGCCCGACTGCACGCCGACACGCTTGCCGGCCAGCGACGCGGTCGTGCCGCCGAGGCCGCTCCCGGGCCGCGCGACGAGCCGCGACTTGAAGCGGAACAGCTTCGACGAGAACAGGATCTGCTTCTCGCGCTTTTCGGTGATCGCCATCGACGACAGGATCGCGTCGATCTTGCGCGCTTGCAGCGCGGGAATCATCCCGGAGAATTCGAGCTCGACCCACTGGCAGTGCAACTGCGCGCGGCGGCAGATCTCGTTGCCGAGATCGACGTCGAAGCCCTTCAGGCTGCCGTCGGGCGCTTTCGAATCCATCGGCGGATAGGTCGGATCGATGCCGAGGCGCACGACGTGCGCGTCGAGTGCAAACGCGGACGTGGCGGCCCAGCCAACGCACAGGGAAACGAGCGGGACGAGAATACGTTTCATGGTCGACGGAGGACAGGAAGGAACGCAAACGGCATCAGCCGGACTGCCTGCGATCGTAGGCGGCACGGGCCGCCGCCGGAACCATCGACTGCCTTATCATGATCGGTATTTCCGATCACCGGCCCCGCGCGTGCCCATGGCGTTCACGCTCTCCCAGCTCCGCATCTTCCAGGCCGTCGTCGAGCACGGCAGCCTGCGCGCCGCCGCACGCGCGCTCGATCTCGCGCAGAGCGGCGTCACGCAGCAGCTGCAGAGCCTCGAGGCGACGCTCGGCGCGACGCTGTTCACGCGCACCAATCGCGGGATCGTGCCGACCGCCGTCGGCCAGCGGCTGCTCGCGCGCTCCGGTTCGATCCTCGGCGAATGCGAGCAGGTCGAGCGGGAGATCCGGCAGTTGAGCGGCGCGTACGAAGGCACCGTCACGCTCGGCCTCGTGGCCGAACCGCTGATCGACGCGTTCGCGCCGGTGCTCAGCGCGTTCCGCGCGCGCTTCGACAACGTCGACGTGCACCTGCGCACCGGCACGTCGCGGATGATGATCGGCTGGCTGCGCGAAAGCGCGGTGGATTTCGCGATCGCACTCGTCGCGAAGCAGACCGACACGACCGATCTCGCGGTCACGCCGTTGCGTGCTTCAGCGCCGGTGGTCGTGTGCCGCAATGGGCATCCGGCGATGCACGCAAAATCGCTCGCCGAACTGGCCGGTTACGCGTGGGTGTCCACGCGCTCGCCGAACCTGAGCGCCGACCCGGTCGTGAACCGGCTGCTCGCGTACTTCGACGCGCACGGCCAGCCGCCGCCGAGGATTCTCGCGACCGTCGAAGGGATGTTCGAGACGCTGCAGATCGTCACCCAGACCGATTCCCTCGCGCTCGAAACCGAAGCCATCACACGGCACGGGCCGTTCGCCGGCGCGCTTGCGAAGGTGCCCGTGCGCGAGCAGGCCGAATCGCAGGACATCTGCCTGCTGCAGCGCGCGGCCGTGCCCCTGACGCCGGCCGCGCAGGAACTCGCGACGATGCTCGCGTCGTACCTGAGGATGGTGCGCGGGCGGTAAGCGCGTACTGCAGCCCGCCGCCCGCCTTGCCGTGCCGCGCGTCAGTCCAGCGACTCCCGCGCCGTCTCGCGCAGCATCGCGACCGCGATCAGCGACAGCACCACGCACGCGGCCACGTAGCCGGCCGGCGCGAGCTTGCTGCCGGTCGTCTTCACGAGCCAGGTCGCGATCAGCTGCGCGGTGCCGCCGAAGATCGTCACCGCGAGCGCATACGCGATCGAGATGCCGGTCGCGCGCACGTGACGCGGCAGCGACTCGCACATCAGCGCCATTTCCGACGCCGAGCCGAGCGAATAGAACAGCAGCATCAGCGCGGTCAGCGGCAGGATCACCGACAGCGTCGGGTGATGGTTCATCAGCCAGAACGCCGGGAACAGCAACAGGACCAGCACGCCGCGGCCGACGAAGATCGGCAGGCGGCGGCTGCCGAGCCGGTCCGACAGCAAGCCGAACAGCGGGCACGTGACCAGCATCACGCAGCCCGACGCGACGCCGACGAACATCGACAGCTTCATCGGCAGCCCGAGCGTGTGGATCGCATAGGTCGGCATGTAGAACGTCAGGATGTAGGTCGACACCGTCCCGCCCATCACCGTGAGCATCAGCAGCAGCACCGTGCGCGTGTGCTTCGAGAACAGCTCGTGCAGCACGCCGCGTTCGATCCCGTGATGGCGGTCGCCGGGCGCATCGTCCGCGAGCCGGCGGCGCAGGTACATGCCGACCGGCGCGATCAGCACGCCGACGAGGAACGGCAGCCGCCAGCCCCAGCTTTCGAGCGCGTCCTTCGTCATCGTGTTCGACAGCAGCGCCGCGAAACCCGAGCCCATCAGCGCGGCGCCGCCCTGCGTCGCGAGTTGCCAGCTCGCGCGGAACGCGCGGCGCGACGTGCCGCCCTGTTCGAGCAGCCTCGTCGCCGCCCCCCCGAATTCGCACCCCTCCGACAAGCCCTCCCACCCCCCCCCCAACACCACCCCGCACCCCCCCCGCCACGCCGCCACCCCCCCACACGTGCGCGCACCCCCGATCACGCCGGCGCCCACCGCCCCCC
>NZ_WIXR01000005.1:0-3158 GCF_019425585.1 Burkholderia sp. COPS
AAAGGCGGGGGTTTTTGCATTGGTACGACGGAAATGTACGGCGCTGGCCAAGCAATACTGTGATCGGAGCCGAGACGGCCGACGGTCGTGGATCAGGTATCTGCCATCCCCGAGCAATCCGCCATCAAGCACCTTTGATATCCTCGGTACGTTCTCTACGTACCACGCCGATCCCCCATTAGTCAGCATTCGGTCGATGTTGATACATCCAGGGGCGATGTTTTGATGATCGACGATGCGCGACATTCGTCGAAGATGGTCGATAAATGTCGTCTTCTGACGAAAATTCCCCGCTGCATCCATCGGTCTTTCGACGAACCCTGTCGACCGGATCGGTGTGCGCCTTTCCACGAATCCACTCACGAAATCGTCATAAAAATCTATGCGCATAAAGTCCGTTCGCACGGCATGCGCGGCAGAGCGAGGAGCAGGCCCTTCGGGGTAATATCGCCATTCGTCCCGATTCCCGGTGCTTTCAGGCATCCGCTGGCGGTCGGTGTCCTCCGTATTCCGTCCCTCGCACAGTTCATGACTGACAGCCCTGCCCAAGGTAGTCGGACGACCGACTTCTTGCCGTATCTCGTCGCCGCAACGTTCTTCATGGAGTACCTCGACACGACCGTGATCGCGACCGCGCTGCCGCAAATGGCGCGTTCGTTCGGTGTCGGTCCGAACGCGCTGAGCCTCGGGATGACGGCCTATATGCTGGCGCTGGCGGTGTTCATCCCGATCAGCGGCTGGATCGCGGACCGCTATGGCTCGCGTACGGTATTCGCGAGTGCGATTGTCGTCTTTACCGGTGCGTCGGTGCTGTGCGGGCTGTCCGAAGGTGTCGTGACGTTCACGGCTGCACGGCTGCTGCAGGGCGTCGGCGGGGCAATGATGGTGCCGGTCGGACGGATGATCGTCGTGCGCAGCACCGAGAAGGCGAAGCTGATGCGAGCGATCGCGACGATCACGTGGCCGGGCATCGTCGCGCCTGTCGTCGGGCCGCCGATCGGCGGCTTCATCACGACTTATGCGTCATGGCGCTGGATCTTCCTGTTGAACGTCCCGTTCGGTATCGCCGCGCTCGTCTGTACCTGGCTGATCGTCCGGAACACGCGGGCCGACGAGCAACGGCCGCTCGACTGGGCTGGATTCGTGCTGGCCGGTGGTGCATTGACCTGTCTGTTGATCGGTACCGAAGCGGCCGGCCAGCAGGATGTCGACTTCACGCGCGCGGGCGTCCTGGTGGGGGCGAGCGTGCTGTTCGGCGCGGCCGCGTGGTGGCATGCGCGACGCTGCGCGCATCCGCTGCTCGACTTCGCCACGCTAAAGGTGCCGACCTTCTCGGTGACGGTGATCTCCGGCTCGGTCACGCGGATGGCGATCAACGCCGTACCGTACCTGCTGCCGCTGTTGTTCCAGATCGGCTTCGGGTTGTCGCCGTTCCAGTCCGGCCTGTTGCTGCTCGCGAGTGCGCTCGGCAATCTGGGGATGAAGGCGGGAACGTCGTGGATTCTCGACCGATATGGTTTCCGGCGCGTTGCACTCGTCGACGTGACAATTGTCGGCATCTTCACGATTGCGTGCGGCTGGCTGACCGCGTCGACGCCACTGGCGATCACGCTGCTCGTCGTATTCGTCTACGGACTCACGCGGTCGATGCAGTTCACGACGCTCGCGACACTCGCCTATGCGGATATCCCGGCTCATCAGACGAGTGCAGCCAGCACGCTGTGGAGTGCCGCACAGCAGATGACGATCGGGATGGGGATCGCGTTCGGGGCATTGTCGCTGCGGCTCGCGGCGTTGGTGCGCGGAGATGCGGTGGGCATGCATTACGTGCTCGACGATTTCCGCTGGGCATTCGTCGCGGCCGGCGTGCTCGCGCTGCTGACGTTGCCGGGTTATGCGCGGCTGGCCTCCGATGCAGGCGATCGGCTGCGGGCGAGTGTGGCGCGAGGGTAGGTCGAACGGCGCATCCAATATGCATCGCAACAGGTGAGCGCGACTGTTTTTCGTCGCTCACCCGAAACGTCGATTCGTTGTGTTTGCGATGGCCTGGTGGTCAGCGCAGTCGGCCATTTGTCACTGCTGCGGGCGTGCGGGCAATAGCGTAGCGCGGTGCTCCCCGCGCGAACCGGAAATCATCCGCTTGACGAACGTCGGGACGACACCACGCTCGTCCTCGCTGCCGTCACTGCGCGTCATGAAAGATGATGCCGACTGTGTGACGGTGGCCACTGCGAATCCGGCTCACGCCGTGGCGCAGGTTGACGCGATAGACGCCGCGCGTCCCCTGCACGGGTCTGCCATGCACGGCGAAGATCACCGCGTCGCCTTGCATCAGCGGCACCACTTCCGCCCGTGATTGCATGCGTGGCCGCTGTTCCGTCAACACGAATTCCCCGCCCGTGAAATCGCGGCCCGGCGCCGACAGCAGGATCGCGACCTGCAGCGGAAACACGTGCTCGCCATAAAGATCCTGATGGAGACAGTTGTAGTCGTCGGGACCGTATTGCAGGATCAGCGGCGTCGGTCGCGTCTGCCCCGCCGCCCGGCAGCGATCGAGGAATGTCGTGTGGTCGTTCGGATAGCGGACGTCGATTCCGAGTGCCTGGTTCCAGCGATTCGCGATGGGTGCGAGATGCGGGTAGATCGTCGTGCGAAGCTCGGCAATGACTGCGGGCAGCGGGTACGCGAAATACTTGTATTCGCCGCGGCCGAATCCGTGCCGCGCCATCACGACGCGTGAACGATAAAGCGCATCTCGCGGATAGAGCGACGCGAGCGCATTGCATTCGTTCGTCGAAATCAGGCCCGGCACACGCGCGCATCCATAGCGATCGAGCTCGGCGCCGACAGTCGGCCAGTCGATGGCATCGACGCGTTGTGCGATGTCCAGCGATTCGACGGCAGGCTGCAGATCGGCGATGTTCACGGGCGTCCCTTGGTTCGTCAGCGATGTGGCGCCGAGTCGTGCGGAATGCCGGGAAGCATTGCGTGCGCGGTTGGAGCCACGAAGAAAGTCGATGAACCCAGTCTAACGACGTTCGTGCGCAGACGCGCTCCAGATCTTGCGCTTCAATTCGGAAGCAAGAGGGAAAAGCACGGGGCGCGCACGGACACATCGAAGGCGGCGACGTATCAGCGCGGAGAGGCGGAGAGGCGGA
>NZ_WIXR01000005.1:3220-114306 GCF_019425585.1 Burkholderia sp. COPS
GCGGAGAGGCGGAGAGGCGGAAAGGCGGAAAGGCGGAAAGGCGGAATGGCGGAGAAGCAGAGAAGCGAGCGGCGAATCTTCCACGACAGGCGGCCGGCTCACCGGCCACCCGTCGCAACGTGAATCAAGCCATCGACCGGAACAACCAGTAGAGCCCGCCGGCAAGCATGATCGACGCCGGCAGCGTCAGCACCCACGCGAGCACGAGGCTGCGCACCGTGCTCCACTGCAGCCCGGAGCCGTTCGCCGCCATCGTGCCCGCGACACCCGACGACAGCACATGTGTCGTCGACACGGGCAATCCGTACACGTCGGCGGCGCCGATCGTCAGCATCGCGACGAGTTCGGCCGATGCGCCTTGTCCGTACGTCAGATGCTGCTTGCCGATTTTCTCGCCGACGGTCACGACGATCCGCTTCCAGCCCACCATCGTGCCGAGGCCCAGCGCGATCGCGACGGCAACCTTCACCCACGTCGGAATGAACTTGGTCGCGTGGTCGAGTTGCTTGTGATAGTTGTCGATCGCCAGCTTGTCGTCGGCCGCGAACGCGGGCTGACCCGACTTCTCGATCAGGCGGATTGCTTCGGATACCAGATACATCGTGTTGCGCACGTTGTCGACGTCGCGCTGCGGCACGGCTGCCATCGAGCCCGACGCGCCGACCGCGGTCGCGAGCGACGTCGACAGCTGCTGGACGGCCGGCAGCACCGCGGGCGTCAGTTCGCGATGCTGCACGTAGCGCTCGACGTCGGCGCGCGGGTTCGCGGACGGCGCGACGCCGTTCGTGTACTTCCCGAATGTCGCGGCCGCCTGGTTCGCGACCGCCACGAAGGTCTGCGTCTCGGCCGGCGTGACGGCCTTGTTCAGCGCATAGGCGGTCGGCACCGTGCCGATCAGGATCAGCATGATGAGCCCCATCCCTTTCTGCCCGTCGTTCGAACCGTGCGCAAACGACACGCCCGTGCAGGTCAGGATCAGCAGGCAGCGAATCCAGAACGGCGGCGGCTGGTCTTTCGGCGGCTCCTTGTACAACTCCGGAACCCGCACGAGCGTCTTCAGCACGAGCAGCAGCAGCGCCGCGCACAGAAAGCCGACGATCGGCGAGAACAGCAGCGACTTGCCGACACCGAGCGCCTGACCCCAGTCGACGCCGCTCGTGCCGGACGGCCCGTGCATCAGCTGGTTCATCAGCCCGACGCCGATGATCGAACCGATCAGCGTATGCGAACTCGACGATGGCAACCCGAAATACCAGGTCGCGAGGTTCCACACGATCGCGGCGATCAGCAGCGCGAACACCATCGCGAAGCCCGCGCCGCTGCCGACCTGCAGGATCAGCTCGACCGGCAGCAACTGCAGGATGCCGAACGCAACGGCACCGCTCGAGACCATCACGCCGAGGAAGTTCCACATGCCGGACCAGATCACCGCGACGTTCGGCGTCAGCGAGTGCGTATAGATCACGGTGGCGACCGCGTTCGCGGTGTCGTGGAAGCCGTTGACGAATTCGAAGCCGAGCGCGATCAGCAGCGCGGCGCCGAGCAGCAGGTACGGGAACAGCTTCCCTTCGCGGACCGGCGACAGATCGTCGATCAGGTGCGTGGCGATATAGAGCGCGCCGAGCGCCAGCACCAGCAGGAAGACGGCGTAGCCGACCTGTCTGGTGCGTTCGACGGAGGCCGGGTTGTTCGGTGCGGACGAAGCAGGTTGATTCATGACGGCATCTCGTGAGGGAACCGCGTCCGATCCTATCTGCGGCCAGCAGTCAGTTTGATGACAGTCGGGACCACGAACGGTGTGCCTTGCCGATGCGTAAGGCGATTGAAGGCGTGTATGCGCAACGCGACGCGCCAGCCCGCATCGTCGTCCACATAGTGAGCGCGATAGCGTTCTACGCGTTGCCGTCCGCGCTCAACATCCATCCGTTCGGCGACGCAACAAGCGTCGTGCAGGACAGCGGCGCGACGTCGATGCGGGCCGCTGCCTTCGTATCCATCCGCAGCACATGGGCGATGGCCGCGCGGACGATTGGCGCATGCGTGACTGCGACGATGTCGCGATCTTGCCGCAGCGCGTTCAACCAGGTGCCGACGCGGTGCATGGCTGCTTCGAACGATTCACCGCCGTGCGGCGGCGCCGACGGGTCTGCGATCCACGCATCCAGTTCGTCCGGCAAGTCGCGTGCGAGGTCGTGCAGGCGCTGGCCTCGCCAGTTGCCGTAATCGATGTCGCGCAGTGCGTCGTCAATGTCGGCATGAAGTCCGAGCGCGTCGGCGGTCTGCCGCGCGCAGCATGCGGGGCTGCACAGCACGGGCGCACCGGCGGTACCTGCCCACCGGCCGCGTAGCGCAGCGGCTTCGGCGAGCCCGCGCGTGTCGAGCGGATCGTCGTCGGGAAACGTGCCGGTGCGCATCGCCCGGGTCGATGCGTGTGCGATCAGGCGCAGCGAGGTAGGCATGTTCATGTCGGTTGTCGGATGATCCGGGACGGGCGCACGTGCCCGCCTGGCGCCGCTTCAATGCGCGAACGTTCGCGCGTACAATTCGCCCGATACGAAGCGCGGAAGCCGGTGCAAGCCCGGCGCGGTCGCGCCACTGTAACCGGGGAATCGATGATCCCGGAAGCCAGACCTGCCTTCGTACCCATCCAACATTTATCGGGGCGCGATTCCCCTGAGGTGCATCCATGAGCGAAGCAGTGCTGAAGCCGGCGGTCGTGCCGGCGCCCATCCCCGTCCGTGAACTGTTGCCCTGGGCCGTGTTCGTCGGCCTGATCCTGTTGCTCGCGCTTTATTTCGTCGGCGCGGAACAAGGTGCGACGTCGCTCGTGCCGGGCATGTACGTCCACGAATTCGTCCACGACGGCCGCCACCTGCTCGGCTTCCCCTGCCACTGACGCGGAGTTCACGATGGTCGGAAAGCTGCTCATGCGCGGGATGCTCGCAGGCATCGCCGCAGGCCTCCTCACGTTCGGTTTCGCGAAGGTCGTCGGCGAACCGCAAGTCGATCAGGCAATCTCCTTGGAAGAAAAAGCCGACGCCGCCAAGGGCGACGCACCGGAGCCGGAGCTGGTCAGCCGCCACACGCAGGCCGGCCTCGGCTTGCTGACGGGCGTCGTGACCTATGGCGCGGCATTCGGCGGGCTGTTCTCGCTGGTCTTCGCGTATGCCTACGGGCGAGGCAGCCGCCTCCCGGCCCGTCCACTGGCCGCGTGGCTCGCGCTGGCGGCGTTCATCGCGCTCGTGATCGTGCCGAACCTCAAGTACCCGGCCAATCCGCCGTCGGTCGGCGACCCCGACACGATCGGCTATCGCACGGGCCTGTTCTTCCTGATGATCGCGATCTCGGTCGCGACGATGGTGTTCTCGGTCAGCGTACGCCGCCATCTGCTGGCGAAGCTCGGCCAGTGGAACGCATCGATCGTCGCCGGGCTCGTGTTCGTCGCGATCATCGCGGCCGTGCAGATCGGGTTGCCGTCCGTCAGCGAGTTGCCGGCCGATTTCCCGGCGGCCTTGCTGTGGAAGTTCCGCGTGGCGGCGATCGGCATGCAGGTGATCATGTGGACGACGATCGGCCTGCTGTTCGGCGCATGGGTCGAGCGCAGCGAACGCATCGCCATGCGCGCCGCCTGACGCGCATGGCAACGGGGCCCGCCTAGCGCAGCATGCGTGGCGCGCTCCCCGTCGATTCGCGCGCCAGCGCGACGAACGCAGCCAGATAGTCGATCGATGCGTCCGCTTCGCGGATGCCGAGGAAGATCTGCTTTGCGATTCCCTTCTTGCCGAGCTTGACCGGCACGACCGGCATCCGGTCGGCGTATTCGTCGGCAAGCCATCTCGGCAGCGCGGCCACGCCGCGCCCGCTCGCCACCATCTGCAGCATGATGTCGGTCGTTTCGATCGACTTGTGCCGCCTCGGCACGATGCCGGCCGGCGTCAGGAACTGGTTGTAGATGTCGAGCCGGTCGGTTTCGACCGGATAGGTGATCAGGATCTCGTCGGTCAGCTGTTCGGGCGTCACGTAATCGGCGTTTGCGAACCGGTGCGAATCGGCGACCACCAGCACCTGCTCGTAGTCGAACACGGGGTCGAAGCGTAGCCCCGGCTTGTTCAGCGGATCGGGCGTCACGAGCACGTCGATGTCATAGCCGAACAGGGCGCCGATGCCGCCGAACTGGAAGCGCTGCTTCACGTCCACGTCGACGTCGGGCCAGCGCGACAGGTACGGCGACACGACCTTCAGCAGCCACCGGTAGCACGGGTGGCACTCCATCCCGATGCGCAGCGTGCCGCGCTCGCCCTTTGCGTACTGCTTCATCCGCTCCTCTGCGAGCTCGAACTGAGGCAGCAGCCGGTTCGCCAGCTTCAGCAGATACTGCCCGCCCTGGGTGAGCCGCAGGCCGCGGCCCTCCCGATCCCAGATCGGCGTGCCGAGCTGCTGCTCGATTTTCCGGACGGTATGGCTGAGTGCCGATTGCGTGAGGTGCAGTGCGTGGGCGGCCGCGGTCAGTGAGCCCTGGCGCTCGACTTCACGGATCACGACGAGATGGAATCGTTCCAGCATGGATATCGCTCGTGCAACGGATACATGAACAGGTTTAATGGATGAATGAAATAATACCATTTTATTTCATGGGATGAAATCCCTATGATGGCTGCCGGATCTTCACTTCTTCTGGACGGCACCTCATGGTCACGACACACAACCTCGGTTTCCCGCGCATCGGTGCGAAGCGCGAACTCAAGTTCGGTCTCGAACGCTACTGGAAGGGCGAATCGTCGCGCGACGAGCTGAAGGCGCTCGGCGCCGAGCTGCGCAAGCGTCACTGGAACGACCAGCGCGATCTGGACCTGGCTCCGATCGGCGACTTCGCGTTCTACGATCAGGTGCTCGACATGAGCTTCACGCTCGGCAACCTGCCGAAGCGCGTGCAGGGTTTCCACGGCGATGTGCTCGACAACTATTTCCGCGTCGCGCGCGGCCGTTCGGCGCAGTCGGTGGACGAGCATGCGGCGTGCTGCGGCGGGGTCGCCGCCGGTGAAATGACGAAGTGGTTCGATACGAACTACCACTACATCGTGCCGGAATTCCATGCGGACACGAACTTCTCGCTCGACCCGTCGCGCCTGCTCCAGCAACTGGCGGAAGCGCACGCGCAGGGCGTGGCCGTGAAGCCGGTCATCCTCGGCCCCGTCACGTACCTGTGGCTCGGCAAGGCGAAGGACGATTCCGACCGCCTCGCGCTGCTGCCGAAGCTGCTGCCCGTATACGGCGCGCTGCTCGACACGCTGACCGCGCAGGGCGTCGAATGGGTGCAGATCGACGAACCGATCCTCGTCACCGAACTCGACGCCGAGTGGCGTCAGGCATTGCGCACCGCCTATGCGGCACTGGAAACGCGTCGCATCAAGCTTCTGCTCGCCACCTACTTCGGCCAGCTCCAGGACAACCTGGCGCTCGCGAGTTCGCTGCCGGTCGACGGCCTGCATGTCGATGCGATCAACGCACGTGACGAAGTCGACACGCTGGTGCGTGAACTGCCGGCCGAGCGCGTGCTGTCGGTTGGCGCGATCAACGGCCGCAACATCTGGAAGACGGACCTGAACGCGACGCTCGACTGGCTCGAACCGCTCGCGAAGCAACTGGGCGATCGCCTGTGGCTCGCTCCGTCGTGCTCGCTGCTGCACGTGCCGGTCGATCTCGCGAGCGAGGAGAAGCTCGATGCGGAAATCCGCTCGTGGCTCGCGTTCGCGCTGCAGAAGCTCGACGAGCTGAAGGTGCTCGCGACCGCGCTGAACGAAGGCCGCGACAAGGTGGCCGATGCACTGGCGGCGAACGCTGCCGCGATCCATGCGCGCCGCCACTCGCCGCGCGTGCACAACCCGGCGGTGAAGGCCGCGATCGCCCGCATCGACGCGCAGCTCGGCAACCGCGTGAGCCCCTACACGCAGCGTGCGTCGAAGCAGTCGGCACGCCTGAAGCTGCCGGCGTTCCCGACGACGACGATCGGCTCGTTCCCGCAGACCGGCGAAATCCGTCACGCGCGCAGCCAGTTCAAGGCCGGTGCGCTGGACGATGCGGGCTACCGGGCCGCGATGCAGGCTGAAATCGAACGCAGCGTGCGCGAGCAGGAAGCACTGGAACTCGACGTGCTGGTGCATGGCGAAGCCGAGCGCAACGACATGGTCGAGTACTTCGGCGAGCAGCTCGACGGCTACGCGTTCAGCCAGTTCGGCTGGGTGCAGTCGTACGGTTCGCGCTGCGTGAAGCCGCCGATCCTGTTCGGCGACATCAGCCGCCCGAAGGCGATGACGGTCGAATGGATCACGTATGCGCAGTCGCTGACGAACAAGCCGATGAAGGGCATGCTGACCGGCCCCGTGACGATCCTGAACTGGTCGTTCGTGCGCGACGACCAGCCGCGCTCGGTGTCGTGCTACCAGCTCGCGCTGGCGATCCGCGAGGAAGTGCTCGATCTCGAGAAGGCCGGCGTGCTCGTGATCCAGATCGACGAGGCCGCGCTGCGCGAAGGGCTGCCGCTGCGCCGCGCGCAATGGGGCGCGTACCTGAAGTGGGCGGTCGAGTCGTTCCGCATCACCGCGAACGGCGTGCAGGACGACACGCAGATCCATACGCATATGTGCTATTCGGAGTTCAACGACATCATCGCGTCGATCGCCGACATGGATGCGGACGTGATCACGATCGAGACCTCGCGCTCGGACATGGAGCTGCTCGACGCGTTCGACGACTTCAAGTATCCGAACGAGATCGGGCCGGGCGTGTACGACATTCACTCGCCGAACATCCCGACGCAGGAACATATCGTCGGCCTGATGAGGAAAGCGGCGGAACGGATTCCGGCGGAGCGTCTGTGGGTCAATCCGGACTGCGGGCTGAAGACGCGCCAGTGGGCGGAAGTGATTCCGGCGCTGACGAACATGGTCGCTGCCGCGAAGACGCTGCGCAGCCAGGTGCAATAACGCAGCGAGCGCTGCACGCCGCCGTTGCGATCGAAGATCGGGCGGCAAAAAAACGGCCCGCGAAAGCGGGCCGTTTTGCATCATGCGTGCACTTGCGTTACGCCGTGCGTGCGCCGCGCGGCAGCGGCTCGTTCGTCTTGTCGGGCGCGCCGGCATCGTCGATGCTGACGCGGCGCGAGATCAGCCACACGCACAGCGACGACAGGAGCGCGGCGCTCGTGTACTGGAGCGCGAGCGGCCACCATTGCGGCGTGGTGTTCTGCGCGATGATGGTCGCGACGAGCGGCGTGAGGCCGCCGGCGAGTGCGCCGCACACCTGGTACGCGATCGAGATCGCCGTGTAGCGGATGCGTGCGACGAAGATGCCGCTGACGAAGCCCGCGACTACCGAGTAGTAGCCCGATTCCGCGAGCGTCGCGAGGCCGACGCCGACCGTGATCGACAGCGGCGTGCCCATGTGCACGAGCGGCAGCATCACGAACGGGACGATCGCGGCCCATGCGCCGGTGATCAGCAGGACGCGCGTGGTGCCGAAGCGCTGCGCGAGAAACGCGGCCGCGAGCTGCACGACGAACTGCAGCACCGCGACGATCGTCATGCAATGCAGCACCATCGACCGGTCGAGCGACAGGAACTGCGTCGCGTAGCTGATCATGAAGATGTTGCTGAAATACACGCCGGCGATGCCGTACACGTTCGCGCCGATCGCGAGCAGCAGCAGCGGCCAGTACTTGAGCGCTTCGCGCAGCGGCTTTTGCGCGATGTTGCCGCTCTTCCTGACTTCCTCGAACTCGGGCGATTCGGACACGCTCGCGCGGATCACGAAACCGACGATCAGCAGTACGGAACTCGCGAGGAACGGCACACGCCAGCCCCAGCTCATCATGTCTTCCTTCGACAGCGTGCTGATCGCGCCGAACGCGAGCATCGACAGGATCAGGCCGCTCGCGCTGCCGAGCTGCGCGAACGACGCGAAGAACGTGCGTTTGCCTTCCGGCGCATGTTCGCCGGCAAGCAGCACCGCGCCGCCCCATTCGCCGCCGACCGCGATGCCTTGCAGCACCCGCATCAGCACGAGCAGGACGGGTGCAATCACACCGGCTTGCGCATGGGTCGGCAGCAGGCCGATCGCGACCGTCGACACGGCCATCAGCATCAGCGTCGCGAGCAGCGAGCGCTTGCGGCCGAAGCGGTCGCCGAGATAGCCGAACATCACGCCGCCGAGCGGGCGCGCGAAGAAGCCGACCGCGAACGAGCCGAACGATGCGAGCAGGCTGATGAAGCGGTTTTCGCCGGGAAAGAACAGCGGCCCGAACACGATGGCAGCGGCGGTCGCGTAGCTATAGAAGTCGTACCACTCGATCGTGGTGCCGACGAACGACGCGAGCGCCGCACGCTTGGGTTGCTTGACGGAAGTCCCCATCTTGATAAGTGCTCCTCTGGAATCCTTTGATTTTGGAATAGGGGGTGGCGCGGGAATCAGTCGCGGTACTTGACGCCCGGCAGCACGCACAGCAGCTCGTAGGCGAGGTTCGCGCCGAGCAGCGCCGTGGTGCCGAACGGGTCGTACGGCGGCGCGACTTCGACGAGATCGCAACCGACGATGTTCAGCCCCTTCGCGCCGCGGATGATCTCGAGCGCCTGCGGCACCGTGAGGCCCGCGATTTCCGGCGTGCCGGTGCCCGGCGCGTAGGCCGGATCGATGCCGTCGATGTCGAACGTGATGTAGACGGGCGTGTCGCCGATGCGCGCGCGCACTTCTTCCATCAGCGGCGCGAGCGACTTGTTCCAGCATTCCTCGGCCTGGACGACGCGGAAGCCCTGCTCGCGGCACCAGTCGAAATCCTCGGCCGCGTAGCCGGTGCCGCGCAGGCCGATCTGCGTGACCTTGTCGCCGTGCAGCAGGCCTTCCTCGACCGCGCGGCGGAACGGCGTGCCGTGCGCGATCTTTTCGCCCATCATCGTGTCGTTCACGTCGGCGTGTGCATCGACGTGGATCAATGCAACCTTGCCGTGCTTGCGGTGGATCGCGCGCAGGATCGGCAGCGCGATCGTGTGGTCGCCGCCCAGCGTGATCGGCTTGCAGTCGTGCTCGAGGATCGCGTCGTACGCGGCTTCGATGCGTGCGATGGAATCGTGCAGGTTGTACGGATTGATCGCGACGTCGCCGATGTCGGCGATCTGCAGCGAATCGAACGGCGCGGCGCGCGTGGCCATGTTGTATGGGCGCAGCAGCACGGATTCGGTGCGGATCTGGCGCGGGCCGAAGCGTGCGCCGGTGCGGTTGGAGGTGCCGAGGTCGAACGGCACGCCGACGAAGCAGGCGTCGAGGCCTTCGGCGCTCGCCACGTGCGGCAGGCGCATCATCGTCGCGATGCCGCCGCAGCGCGGCATTTCATTGCCGCCGAGCGGCTGGAAATGGGTGTGGTCGTTCATGGGCTGTCTCTTCCGATGTGGGGTTGCCGTATCATGCGACGCGGCTTGGCGCACAGTTTTACGCGCTCCGCCGGGAAAGAAGAATGCGAAGATATCGACGTAAACATCGATTTTCGTCGATGTATGGAAGGGGATGAACGTGCTGGGGAATCTGTCGACCCTCGATCTGCGGTTGATCCGCGTGTTTCTCGCGGTCACGGACGCGGGTGGCGTGTCGGCCGCGCAGGCCGTGCTGAACGTCGGGCAGTCGACGATCAGCGCGCAGCTTTCGTCGCTGGAGACGCGGCTCGGCTACCGGCTCTGCGAGCGCGGCCGCAGCGGTTTCCGGCTCACGCCGAAGGGCGAGCGGTTTCACGCGATGAGCCGCAAGCTGCTCGCGGCGCTCGACGAATTCGGGATGGCCGCGCGGCACATGGACCGCCAGCTGGTCGGCACGCTGCACATCGGCCTGATCGGCCATACGCCGGTGAGCCAGAACGCGCGGATCGCCGAGGCGATCGCCGCGTTCCGCACGCGCGACGAGGCCGTGCGCTTCTCGATCTCCGTGCGCGCGCCGGGCGATCTCGAGGAGAAGCTGCTGAGCGACGAGATCCAGATCGCGGTCGGCTACTTCTGGCACCGGGTGCCGTCGCTGCACTACACGCCGCTGTTCATCGAGCGCCAGGTCGCGTACTGCGGGCGCGGCCATCCGCTGTTCGACGGCGCCGGCGCGCTGACCCCGGCCGACGTCGCGGGCTTCGAGTGGGCGTGGCGCTCGTATCCGCTGCCCGAAGCGCAGATGTCGACGACGCCCGACCGCGTGACCGCGACGGCCGACAACATGGAGGCCGTCGCGCTGCTGATCCTGTCCGGCCACCACCTCGGCTACCTGCCGCAGCATTTCGCGGCGCCCTACGTCGCGCAGGGGCTGCTCGCGCCGCTCAATCCGGAGCAACTGCGCTACGACGTCACGTTCCACATGGTCGTCGCCCGCAACGGGCGCGGCAATCCGCTCGTGGAAGCGTTTCTCGAGGATCTGGAACGCGCGCACCAGCCGACCGACATCGCGTAGGCGGCCGGCATCGACAATGTGAACGAGTGTTGCGGCGGCGCGGCTCGACGCGGCCCACATCGATGGGCGTCGAAGTGACGAAACGGGTGTCGGGCCCGGCTTGCGTGAACCGTGCCCGCGCCGGCATCACGGCACCGGCAGCCCCGCGTCGTGCTTGACCTCGCGCAGCGACAGCGCCGATTCGATCGACGTCACGCCCGGCAGCATCCGCAGCGATTCGCGCAGGAACGTGCCGTAATCGTCGAGATCGCGCGCCACGACCTGCAGCAAGTAATCGGCGGTGCCCGCCACGTTGTGGCACGCCAGGATCCGCTCGATGCCGAGCACTTCCCGCTCGAAGCGGTCGGCGGTCTTGCGGTCGTGTGTCGCGAACCGCACGAGCACGAACGCAACGACGCCGAAGCCGAGCGCCTGGCGCGACAGCTGTGCGCGGTATCGCTCGATGTAACCGTCGTTTTCGAGGCGCTTCAGGCGGCGCGCGCAAGGGGTCTCGGAGAGGCCCACGGTGTCGGCGAGGCGGGCGATCGGCAGGCGGCCGTCGCGCTGCACCGCGGCCAGGATGGCGCGGTCGGTCTTGTCGAGTTCGGTCATGATGGCGGATTCCTGATGCGAGTTCAGCGATTGTGGCGGATTCCCCTACGGATCGCCAATCCTGAGCCAAAGATGGCCAATAATCCCTCGCGCTCCAGCGGCAACATATCGCCGTAGGAGGAGAGGGGCAGACCATGATTTCCACGCATTTGCTGTTGATTTATCTCGCCGCGCTGGCGGCCATCTACGCGGTGCCGGGGCCGGACATGGCGCTCGTGCTGCAGACCAGCATCGGCCGCGGCGTGCGGCCGGGGATGGCGGCCGCCGCCGGCCTGTCGCTCGCGCGCACCGCGCACGTGACGCTGTCCGCCTGCGGTGTCGCGGCGCTGATCCGCAGCGCGCCGTGGCTGTACGAAGTGATCCGCTACGGCGGCGCGCTGTATCTCGCGTATGTCGCGATCCAGGTGTTCCGTTCGCCCGTGTTCGCGCTCGGCGACGGCGACGCGGCGGCCACGGCGGGCGAGTTGCGGCAGTCGTTCGTGAAGGGCCTGCTCACCAACCTGCTGAACCCGAAGGCGCTGTTGTTCTGCTCGGTGCTGCTGCCGCAGTTCGTGCGCCCCGAGGCCGGGCCGGTCGTGTTGCAGATGTTCGAACTGGGCGCGCTGCTGGTGGCGGCCGGCGTGTGCTTCGACCTCGCGTGCGTGTTCGGCGCGTCGCGGATCGCCGCATGGATGCGTGCGCATCCGCTCGCGCAGACGGTGCAGCGCTGGACGTTTTCCGCGGCGCTGATCGGCTTTGCGCTGCGCCTGTCGATGGACTGAGTGCCGCCGCGGCGCTGCGCCGGCGCAGGTCGCGCGGCGCGTCGCCGCATCCGATGAGGGCCGCGCGCAACGCCGGCCCGCACATGCGCCCCGCCGCAAAAGGGCGTGCGCGCAAATCGTCTGACTGATCTAAACTCCCTGTTACTTCGCGCTGTCGCGAACCCGAACGACCGAACGGAACCGTCTCCCGCCGGCCCTGTCCGATTTCCTGGCTGTTCCGTGCAACGCGGTACCAAGGAGGGTCTGAACATGGCAAGGCATCTTCACGCCGACCGTGAACCCCGAATCGTCGCCGAGTCCAAGTGCCTCGGCCCGTGCGATCCGGCAGAACGCATCCACGTCACGATCATGTTGCGGCGGCAGGAAGAAGGGCAACTCGATACGCTGCTTCACCAGCTCGCCACCGGCGACGCGCAAGCGAAACCGGTGTCGCGCGAAACCTTCGCGCAACGTTTTTCCGCCAATCCCGACGACATTCGCAAGGCCGAGGACTTCGCGCGTCGCCACCAGCTGACGGTCGATCGCGTCGATCCGGTCGAAAGCGTCGTCGTGGTGTCCGGCACGATCCAGCAGTTCGAAGCCGCGTTCGGCGTCAAGCTCGAGCGCTTCGAGCATCGGTCGATCGGCCAGTATCGCGGCCGCTCCGGCCCGATCGCGCTGCCCGACGATCTCGGCGACGCCGTCACGGCCGTGCTCGGCCTCGACAGCCGTCCGCAGGCGCGACCGCACTTCCGGCTGAGGCCGCCGTTCACGCCCGCGCGCGGCGGCGCGGCGGGCGTCACGTTCACCCCGGTCCAGCTCGCATCGCTGTACGGCTTCCCGGCCGGCGACGGCGCCGGGCAGTGCATCGCGATCATCGAGCTCGGCGGCGGCTACCGCGCGGCGGACATCCAGCAGTATTTCCGCGGGCTCGGCATCACGAAGCCGCCGACGCTCGTCGACGTCAACGTCGGCACCGGCCGCAACACGCCGACCGGCGATCCGAGCGGCCCGGACGGTGAAGTCGCGCTCGACATCGAGATCGCCGGCGCGATCGCGCCGGCCGCGAAGATCGCCGTCTATTTCGCGGCGAACAGCGACGCGGGCTTCATCCAGGCCGTCAACGCGGCCGTCAGCGACACGACCAACAAGCCGTCGGTGATCTCGATCAGCTGGGGCGGCCCGGAGGCCATCTGGCAGGCGCAGTCCGCTCAGGCGTTCAACCGTGTGCTGCAGGCGGCGGCCGCGCAGGGCATCACGGTGTGCGCGGCCTCCGGCGACAGCGGCTCGGGCGACGGGTTGCAGGACGGCGCCGATCATGTCGACTTCCCCGCATCGAGCCCGTATGTGCTCGGCTGCGGCGGCACGCAGCTCGACGCGCTGCCCGGGCAGGGCATCCGCAGCGAGGTCGTGTGGAACGACGAGGCAGCCGGCGGCGGCGCGGGCGGGGGCGGCGTCAGCACGCTGTTCGACCTGCCGGTGTGGCAGCAGGGACTTGCCGCGACGCTGGCCGACGGCAGCCGCGTGCCGCTCGCGAAGCGCGGCGTGCCGGACGTCGCCGGCGATGCGTCGCCGCAGACCGGCTACGAAGTGTCGATCGCCGGCACGGCTACGGTGATGGGCGGCACGAGCGCGGTCGCGCCGCTGTGGGCCGCGCTGATCGCGCGGATCAACGCGGCGGCTAGTGCGGCGGCGAGTGCGGCGGGCGGTGCGTCCGCCGGCTGGGTCAATCCGGTGCTCTACAGGAATCCGGGTGCGCTGCGCGACATCACGCACGGCTCGAACGGGACCTACGCGGCCGCGCAGGGCTGGGATGCCTGCACGGGCCTCGGCAGCCCGAACGGCGCGCAGCTCGCCGCGATCCTGACGCGCAAGCCGTCGAGCTGACGGCCGCGGTACACGTCTTTCCGCATGGCGCGGGCTTCCTGCCCGCGCCTTTTTCTCACCTCCAGGAGCAGCACGATGGGCATCGATTCCGCATCTTCCGGCGGCGTGTATCCGCTGCATCACGGCGACCACAATTCGCATGGCGTGCCGCCGACCGTCAACCCGGTCGCGTTGAGCCACGGCCGTGACCAGCCGTTCTTCGATCCGGTCGCGTACGGCAACGGCCCCGACGATTCGGTGACCGACACCACCGAGGCCGCCGCGATCACGCATCACACGATCCTGATCGACGGGAAGCGCATCGCCTACACGGCGACGGCCGGCCATCTCGTGACGGTCGACCCGAGCAGTTCGCAGCCGGCCGCGAAGCTGTTCTACGTCGCGTTCACGGCCGACGGCGCGAAGGAAGAAACGCGGCCCGTGACGTTCTTCTACAACGGCGGGCCGGGCTCGTCGTCGGTGTTCGTGTTGTTGGGCTCGTTCGCGCCGAAGCGCATCAAGACGTCGATGCCGGGGTTCACGCCGCCCGCGCCGTACCAGATGGAAGACAACCCGGACAGCATGATCGACCACAGCGACCTGGTGTTCATCAACCCGGTCGGCACCGGCTATTCGGCGGCCGTCGCGCCGAACAAGAACCGCAACTTCTGGGGCGTCGATCAGGATGCGGATTCGCTGAAGCAGTTCATCAAGCGCTACCTGACGAAGAACAACCGCTGGAATTCGCCGAAATACCTGTTCGGCGAATCGTACGGCACCGCGCGCAGCTGCGTGCTCGCGTACAAGCTGCACGAGGACGGCGTCGACCTGAACGGCGTCACGCTGCAATCGTCGATCCTCGACTACCGGCAGGCCGGCAACCCGGTCGGCGCGCTGCCGACCGCGGCGGCCGATGCGTGGTACCACAAGAAACTTGGCGTCACGCCGGCGCCGACCGATCTCGGCGCGTTCGTCGAGGAAGTCGCGCAGTTCGCGCGCACCGACTACCTGAAAGCGTTGCGCACGGTCCCGCATGCGGACCCGGCCGCCGTGCAGAAGCTGTCGCAATACACGGGCATCGATACGGCGACGCTGCAATCGTGGAGCCTCGACATCGCCGGCTACGACGCGCGCGGCAATTCGCTGTTCCTGACGACGCTGCTGCATGCGCAGGGGCTCGCGCTCGGCTCGTACGACGGCCGCGTGACCGGGATCTCGTCGGGCATCGCCGGCAAGATCGACCCGAACTCGGGTGGCAACGATCCGACGATGACGGCCGTGACGGGCGTCTATACGGCGATGTGGAACAGCTACCTGAACGAGCAGCTGAAGTTCACGTCGAATTCCGCGTTCACCGACCTGAACGACCAGGCGTTCCAGAACTGGGATTTCAGTCACATCGATCCGACCGGCGCGCAGCAGGGTATCGATGCGCAGGGGAACGTGATCCTTTATACGGCCGGCGATCTCGCCGCGGTGATGGCGCTGAACGTCGACCTGAAGGTGCTGTCGGCGAACGGCTTCTACGATTTCGTCACGCCGTTCTACCAGACCGTGATCGACCTGCAGCAGATGCCGCTCGAGGACCAGAAGGTGCGGCAGAACCTGTCCGCGCGTTTTTATCCGTCGGGGCACATGGTGTATCTCGACGGCGGCTCGCGTACCGCGCTCAAGCGCGATCTCGCGGCGATGTACGACGCGACGGTCAGCGATACGGGGGCGCGGATGCGGATTCGCGCGCTGCAGGCGTCGAAGACGGGCGGGCACGCATAGGGTTGCCCGGCGCCGGGTTGCCGCGCGTAGCCGTCAAGGCCGCGCGCGGCGGTCGGGCTCCGACGCTGCCGGCCGGCCGCCACGCGCGGTAGCGCAGGATTGCGACGCGGCGGTCGTCCTGCCGCGGTCGCGACTTACGCGGCCGGCCAGTCGAACGGCGTGTACGGCAGCGCGCGCTTGTGGCGCGAACCGTCGAAGAAGCGCAGCACCGTTTCGTACACGCGGTCTTCGACCGGCTTGCCTTCGAGGAAATCGTCGATCTCGTCGTAGGTCACGCCGTACGCGTGCTCGTCGGGCCGCAGCGGGCGCAGTTCCTCGAGGTCGGCCGTCGGCACCTTCATCACGATCAGCTCCTCGCCGCCGAGCGCACGCGCGACCGCGCGGACGCGCCGCTTGCTCAGGCCCGCGAGCGGCAGGATGTCCGCGCCGCCGTCGCCGAACTTCGTGAAGAAACCCATCAGCGATTCGGCCGCATGGTCGGTACCGATCACGATGCCGCGCCGTGCGCCGGCCACCGCATACTGCGCGATCATGCGCTCGCGCGCCTTGATGTTGCCGTGCACGAAATCCTGCTGCGCCGGCGTTTCGAATGCGTGGCCGGAGGCGACCAGCGAGCGGAGCATCGCGTCGGCGGCCGGCTTCACGTCGACCGTCAGCACCTCGTCCGCGCGCACGAACGCGAGCGCGCGCTGTGCATCGGCTTCGTCGTTCTGCACGCCGTTCGGCAAGCGCATCGCGATGAAGCGCGCATCGTAGCCGTCGGCGCGCAGGCGCTCGACCGCCAGTTGCGCGAGCCGGCCGGCCGTCGACGAATCGACGCCGCCGCTGATGCCGAGCACGTACGACCGCAGGCCGGTCGAACGAAGATATTGCGCGAGGAAATCGATGCGGCGCTCGATCTCGGCCTCGGCGTCGAAGTGCGGGGCAACGTTCAGTTCGGCAATGATCGCGCGCTGGCGGCTGGCGTAATCGGCGAATGTCATGAAGGAAGTTCCGGAACGAAATTCAAGGCGCCCATCATAAGCGCAATCGCGGCGCGGTGCCGCGCCGGGTGTGCGTTCCGGCGGTTTTGCGTTGCATCGGCGAGACGGGCTGCATCGTCGTGGTGCACGGTGCGCCGGGCGGGTGCGGGATGCCGCGTGACGCGCATCCTTGTGCCCGACGCCGACGCCGACGCCGACGCCGACGCCGACGCCGACACCGACACCGACACCGACGCGTGCACCGGCCCGGCCCGGCGGCGCGCGTCAGCGCCGCGCGAGCACGACGCCCACCAGCGCGAGCGCGAAGCCGGCGAGCTGGATCGCCGCGAGCGTTTCGCCGAACAGCCAGTAGCCCTGCAGCGCGGCCAGCGGCGGCGCGAGGAACAGCAGCGACGTCGCGCGCGCGGCGTTGCCGCGGCGCAGCATCCACATCAGCATCGTGACCGCGCCGCCCGACAGGAACACGACGCCCCACACCAGCGACACCCACAGCGCCGGCGCGCCGATCCAGCGGGTTTCGTGAAGCAGCGCGACGAAGACGGCCGCGACGATCGCCGCGCCGAAATTCTGCACGGCAACCGCCGTGCGCAGGTCGCTTTGCGCGAGCTTGCCCTTCTGGTACAGCGAGCCGGCGGTGATCGACCCGACCGCGAGCACCGAGACGGCGACGACGAGCCACGCAGGCGCAGCGCCCGGCGCCGACGCGACACCGCCCGTCACCTTCGGCGCCAGCACGAGCGCGACGCCGGCGAGCCCGAGCGCCATCCCGAGCCAGCCGCGCGCGGGCAGGCGCTCGTTGAACAGCGGAACGGCGAGCACGGCGGTGGCGAGCGGCTGCAGCGCGCCGAGCAGTGCCATGACACCTGCGTTCAGCCCTTGCGCGACGGCCCAGTAGCTCGCGCCGAGATAGACGCCCTGCAGCAGCGCGCCCGCGATCAGGTGGCGCGGCCATTCGCGCCGGGCCGGCCACGGCGCGCGCGCGACGAGCGCCACCGCGCCGAACAGCGCGGCCGTGCCCGCGAAACGCGCGAGCAGGAACAGGTTGGGATCGGCGTAGGGCTTGATGGCCCGCGCAACGATGAAGCCGGTGGACCAGAGTGCGACGAAAGCGGCGGCGACGAGCGAGGTCAGCATGCATGGCGGGCCGCGATGCGGCCGGACAGAATCGTGAAGTCGGCCAGTATCGGGGGAAGCGATGCCGGCGTCTTGTCGAATCCTGCACTCATGCCGTGTGCCGAATGTGCGCCACGTGCGGCCGTCGGTGCGGGCCGGGCGGTGCCGCAGGAACGGGACGGGCGCCGCCCGGCATGCGCAGCGGGCGGGCGTGAAGCAGCGGAGATCAGTCGATCGAGAACGTGTCGAGCGGCTGGTTGGCGCGGGCGTCGGTCGCGAAGCGCGTGGCGAGCTGTTCGTAGAGCCGGCGGGCCTCGTCGAGCGTCAGGTCGATCCAGTACGGATCGCCGGCCGCGTCGTTGAGTCGTTCGGGTGGAAACTGGATTTCGATCACACTGCCTTTGCGATACATGGCGCGAGCCCCTTTGCTTGGTCTGTCGTTCGGCGAAGCGCAAAGTGTAGCAACCGGCGCCGCGCCGATTCGCGCGCGTCGGGCAATACAGAATTTCGCTTTCGGGAAACGCGGCCCGCCCGGCGTCCCGCCGCCGTCAAATGCCGGTCAAACGGCCGTAATACAATGGGCGGCTTACCCATTACCAGTCGCCTCGGGCGCACACGCGATGCTGGCGGAACAACGTCATCAATTCATCCTGTCGGAGCTCGGACGGTCGGGCGCATTGTCGGTCGCGGAACTCGTCCGCTCGCTCGACGTGTCGCGCGAGACCGTGCGGCGCGACCTGAACGCACTGGCCGCACGCGGCCTGCTCGTGATGACGCACGGCGGCGCGCTGGCCGCGGATCGCCGTGAGCCGAGCCTGTCGGAGCGCGAAGCCGCGAATGCCGAAGCGAAGCGCACGATCGGGCGGCGCGCAGCCGAGTTCGTGCCCGACGATGCGTCGGTGCTGATCGATTCGGGCAGCACGCCGCATGCGGTTGCGCTCGCGCTCGCCGACCGGCACCGGCTGTCGATCTACACGAACGACTGGCGCACCGCGTTCGTGCTCGCGCGACGCAACGGCAATCGCGTGACGCTGCTCGGCGGCGAGCTGTCCGACGACGAGGACGCCACCTTCGGGCTCGACACGATCCAGCAACTCGCGCAGTACCACGTCGATTTCGCGTTCATCGGCGCCGGCGGCATCACGCCCGACGGCGAATGCACCGACTACTCGCGGCTCGCGGCCGAGGTGCGCAGCCGGATGATCGCGGCGGCCGGCACCGCGATGATCGTCGCCGATCATTCGAAATTCGGCCGCGTGACGCCGGTGCGGATCAACGGCACGGCCGCCGCGCGCTATCTCGTGACCGAGCGCGCGCCCGACAAGGCCGTGCGCCGCGCGCTGACCGCGCGCGGGATCGAGCTGCTCGTGTGCGACTGACGCGCGCCGGACATACAAGGTTCATCGAACCGTCATTCCGCGGGAAGAACTGCCGTCAAGACTGACTCATTCACCTCGACCGGCCGCCAGGCCAGGGAGCAACGAATGACCGTCAGCGTGCGCAGCTATCTTTCCCCCACCTTGGTCCTGCTGGCCTTCGACTGGCCCGATGCGGCGTCGCGTGCCGATTTCCTCGGTTTCGCGATCCGGCGCACGCCGGGCTTCTGGTCGGCCGACGGCAAGACGCGCGCGCCGGACAGCTGGCTCCCGAACCGCCTGACGTTCGACGGCCCGGCCGCGCACACGCAGGGCGACGCGCCGACCGACCAGGCGCCGATCCAGAAATTCATGTGGTGGGATGCGCGCATCGATCCGCAGGATCGCGGCGCGTCGTTTCGCTACGACGTGTATCCGGTCGTCGGCACGCCGGCGAATCTGCAGGTACTCGACGCGCAAGCCGGTGTGTGCGACGTCGTGCTGCCCGCCCATGTCGAGGACGGCATCGGCACGTGGTTCAACCGCGCGGTGGTCAGTTCTCAGGCGTTCGCCAAGCAGGTGGCGGCGCTGGGCCTCGCGCCGAATGCGGCGCCGAGCGACGCGCAGGCGCTGAAGCTGCGCACCTGGCTCGCGAACGACATGGAGCAGGTGTTCGCGGAGATGCTCGAGCCGGCATCGCGCGCGGCGTCGGCCGTCTATCACCTGACCGACACGCTGTGGGCGCTGCCTGCGTTCGAAGCGTTCGGGCGCACCCACGGCGAAGCGTCGCTCGCGATCGTCTACGACGCGCACACGACGGCGCGCAAGGGCAAGCCGCCGCTACCGTCGCCGAACCAGCCGGCCGTCGACGCGCTGCAGGGGCTCGCGACGCTCGCGCCGCGCGACAGGACGCACATCATGCACGACAAGTTCATCGTGACCGATGCGGCGTCGAACCCGGCGCCCGCGCGTGTGCTGACCGGCTCCGCGAACTTCACTACCGAGGGGCTCACGGAGCAGGCGAACGTGCTGCACGCGTTCGATTCGCCCGAGCTTGCCGCGCTCTACAACGCGCGTGCGCATGCGCTGGCCGGGAATCCGCCGATCGCGGCGACCGCGCGGCTGTCGCCGGGCTGGTCGGCGCCGATGACGATCGGCAGCGCGCAGGTGCGGCTCGCGTTTTCGCCGGAACCGGCGGGGCAGCGCACCGAGATCGACACGATCGTCGCCGCGATCGCGGCCGCGAAGCATTCGGTGTCGTTCTGCCTGTTCATGCCGACCGACGCGGCGCTGCGCGACGCCTGCTTCGCGGCCGGCGACCGCGGGCTGATGATGTTCGGGCTGGTGAACCGGATCAACGCCGGCAGCGCGACGAAGGCCGATGCCGCGCAGCAGGCCGGCCAGACGCTCGATGCGGCGACGCTCGCGAACCTCGAGCTGTATCACCGCAGCCGCGACAACCGCGACGTGATCGATGCCGCGTATTTCTCGCCGGCCACCGTGCCGCAGGGTTTCGAGCCCGAGCTGCGCCTCTTTCCGGGCGAGCCGGCGCCGGCCTTTCCGCCGGTCGTGATCCATCACAAGTTCATCGTGATCGACGCGGAAGGCGCGAATCCGGTCGTCTATACGGGCTCGGCGAACATGAGCCGCAATTCCGAGCAGTACAACGACGAGAACCTGCTCGAGATCCGCGACAAGCGGATCGCGGCGATCTATCTCGCGGAATTCCTGCGGCTTTACGAGCACTATCGTGCACGGGCGCTGGCGATCGATGCGAAGCAGCAGCACGGCCCGGGCACCAGCACGGGCGCGCATGCGCGGCTCGCGCTTGCGCCCGATTCGAGCTGGGCGAAGAAGTATTACGTGGCGGGAAGCCCGGAAGAGAAGGCGCGGATCGCACTGGCGTCGGCCGCGCCGACGGACTGACCCACGAGAAGGCGACGGGCGCGGATGTCGCGCGCCCGGTATGAGGCCGGCCGGGAAACCGGCCGCCGCCGTCGCTTATGCGGCGACGTAGCGCAGCACGGCGTCGGCGATCGTGTCGCGATGCCGGGCGCGCAGGCGTGGCGCCGACGGGTCGCGTCCGAACGCGGCGCCGAACGTGTAGCGGTTCGACACGCGGTGGAAGCAGAACGAGCTGATCAGCAGGTGCAGGTCGAATGCGTCGATGTCCTTGCGGAACGCGCCGCTCGCCGCGCCGCGCTCGACCAGTTCCTCGAGCGTCTTGATGATGCTGACGTTGCGGTTCTTGAACGACTTGAGCTGTTCGAGATACTTCGCGCCGTGGATGTTCTCGATCGACACGAGGCGGACGAAGTCGCGATGCTTGTCGTGATAGTCGAACGTGAATTCGACGAGGCGGCGCATGCCTTCGCGCGGCTCCATGTCGCCGACGTGCAGCTCCTGCTCGAGTGCGCGGATGTCGCCGTACACCTTCTCCAGCACGGCCTCGTACAGGCCTTCCTTGCTTTCGAAGTAGTAGTAGAGCATCCGCTTCGTCGTGTTGGTACGCTCGGCGATTGCGTCGACGCGCGCGCCGGCGAGCCCCATCGCGGAGAATTCCTGCGTGGCGACATCGAGGATGTTGCGCTTGGTTTGCTCGGGATCGTATTTGCGCCGCGCATCTGACGGAAGCGCGCGGGTATCGGACGTGGCGGCCTTGCTTCCTGCTTTCATGTGACTTTATTGTGGCTTCGGCGGCGTGGAAAAGGCATTCTAGCATGCGGGAAATCCCCGCCCGGCCGACCTTCCGCTCTAATCGGCGGGGCGGTTCCGGCCGCTGCGGCCGCTCAGCGGCGGCAGGACGCGAGCGCGTCGCGGGCCTGGTACGCCGTGTACGTGAGCTGCGCAGCCGCGAGGCCCGCCAGCCCGAACGTGCGCGTGAGCCCGAACGCGTTGAAGCCTTCCGGCACCGGCCGGCCTTCGGCCAGTGCGGCCGCGAGCGCTTCGCCGGCGACCGTGGTCGGCGCCATCCCGTGGCCGCCGAACGCGATCGCGTGCCACACGCCGTCCGCGTCGCGGCCGATCTGCGGCATCTTGTGCCGCGCGTAGCTCATCAGCCCGCCCCACGCGTAGTCGACCTTCACGTCTTCCAGTTGCGGATACACGCGCAGCAGGTCGCGCCGCAGCAGGCGGGCGATCGCGTCGGGGCCGCGGTCGAGCACGGAGATTCGGCCGCCCCACAGGATGCGCGTGTCCTTCAGCGGGCGGTAATAGTCGAACGCGAAACGCGTGTCGTAGATCGCGTACGGTGCGTCGATCGCGTCGGGCAGGCGCGTGCCGAGCGGCTCGGTCGCGATCACGTAGGTCGCGATCGGCAGCACCGCGCGCTCGATGCGCGGCGACACGCCGCGTGCATAACCTCCGCCGGCGAACACGACGTCCTTCGCGCGCACCGTGCCCTGTGCGGTGCGCACGACGTACCCGGCGCCTTCGCGCGCGATGCCGAGCGCGGCCGAGCGTTCGTACACGCGCGCGCCGCCGCGCGATGCGGCCGCCGCGACGCCGAGCACGTACTTGAGCGGATGGAAGTGGAACGCGTTCGGCTCGAACAGGCCGCCGTAATAGCGCTGCGTCTTCAGCCGCTTGCGCAGCGCGTCCGTCGAAACGGGTTCCCAGTCGACGCCGAGATCGTCCTTCATCAGCGTGCGCACGCTGTCGAGCCTCGAAGGATCGTCGAACCAGTTCGCGAGCATCACGCCCTGGTCGACGATGTCGCAGTCGATGCCGTAGCGCGCGATCCGCGCGCGGATCAGGTCGACCGCATCGACGGTGAGCCGGTACAGCCGGCGCCCCTCGTCGCGGCCGAGCGTGCGCAGCAGGTCGGCGTTGTCGAGGCTGTAGCCGCCGAAGACGAAGCCGCCATTGCGGCCCGATGCGCCGAAGCCGACCCGCTCGCTGTCGAGCACGACGACGTCATGCACGCCGCGCTCGACGAGGCCGAGCGCCGTGCACAGGCCGGCGAGGCCGCCGCCGACGATGCAGACCTGCGTATCGATCGTGCCGGTCAGTTGCGGGTAGGGCTGGCGGGTAACGGTGGCTTCGTAGAAGTTCTGCATGCGATTTCGTTGACTCGTGACGGCGGAAAAACAGGCGGCGCGCGTCGATCTTGCCTGAACGCGCGCGCCGCGTCGAATGGGGCGCGAGGCACCGGCTGTCGCGCCTGGGCGGCGGCCGGTGCGAAGTGGGCTGGGGCGGGCCGGTGCGGGCCGATCCGCGCGGTCAGGTGCCCGGCGTCGGGTTGGCCGGACGGGCGATGTAGCCCGCGTAGCCGGTTTCGGCCTGCGGCGCGGTTTCGGGTGTCACGTTGCGTTCGATCCAAGGCGCGATTTCCATGTCTTCGTAGCGCACGAGGCGGCATTTGCGCACGAGTGCATAGCCGAGCCAGATCGCGAGGAAGAACGGCAGGCCGATGTAGGTCGCGGCGACGCTCACCCAGTCGATCTTGTCGGAGAGGAACGCCTGGTAATCCTGGCCGAGCGCGACGACCGTGCACAACGCGAATGCGAACAGCGGGCCGAACGGGAACCACTTCGACCGGTACGGCAGCTGGTCGAGCCGGTAGCCCTGCTTCAGGAACCCCTTGCGGAACCGGTAGTGGCTGACAGCAATGCCGAGCCACGTGATGAAGCCGGCCATGCCCGACGTGTTCAGCAGCCACAGGTAGACCGTCTTGTCGCCGTACAGCGACGTGAGGAAACACAACGCGCCGACGGCCGTCGTCGCATACAGCGCGTTGCGCGGCACGCCGCCGCGCGACAGCTTCGCGAAGATCTTCGGCGCGCGGCCTTCGACCGCGAGGTTGTAGAGCATCCGCGTCGACGCGTACATGCCCGAGTTGCCGGCCGACAGCACGGCCGTGAGGATTACCGCGTTCATCACGCCGGCCGCGAACGCGAGGCCCGCGTGGCGGAACACGAGCGTGAACGGGCTCACGCCGATGTCGGTCACGTCGCTCTTCAGCAGGCTCGGGTCGGTATAGGGAATCAGCACGCCGATCACGAAGATCGCGAACACGTAGAACAGCAGGATCCGCCAGAACACCTGGCGCACCGCGCGCGGGATCGTCGTGCGCGGGTTTTCCGATTCGCCGGCCGCGACGCCGATCATTTCGGTGCCCTGGAACGAGAAGCCCGCGATCATCGCGACGCCGAGCATCGTTGCCCAGCCGCCGGCGAACGGCGCGTCGCCGATCGTGAAGTTGCCCCAGCCCGCGCTCGGGCCGCCCTGCATGATCCCGAAGATCATCAGCAGGCCGACGCCGACGAACGCGAGCACCGTCAGCACCTTGATCAGCGCGAACCAGTATTCGGCTTCCCCGAAGCCGCGCACCGACAGCGCGTTGAGCGCGAAGATCAACGTGAGGAACAGCGCGCTCCACCAGACGCCCGGCACGTGCGGGAACCAGTAATGCATCACGAGCTGCGCGGCGACGAGTTCCACCGCCAGCGTCACGGCCCAGCTGTACCAGTAGTTCCAGCCGAGCGCGAAGCCGAAACCTTCGTCGACGAACTTCGCGCCGTAGGTCGCGAACGAGCCCGACACCGGCATGAACGCGGCCATTTCGCCGAGACTCGTCATCAGGAAATAGACCATCAGGCCGATCACCAGGTACGCGAGCATCGCGCCGCCGGGGCCGGCCTGCGAGATCGACGCGCCGGACGCGACGAACAGGCCCGTGCCGATCGAGCCGCCGATCGCGATCATCCGCAGATGGCGTGCCTGCAGCGCACGGTGGAGGGACGGCTTCGCGGGCGGCGAGCCGGACGGACGGAGTGAATCGGGGCGGGCATCTGAATGCATGGCGGGCGCTGGGCGCTGTCTCCGGGATTATTTTTCGGTGACGAAGCGCGACGCGTTGCCTGCTGCGGGCCGGGCAGCGGTGATGCGGTGCGAAAGCGCGCCGGTGAGCCGGGGCGCGGTGCGTGTCGCCTTCGTCAGGCGTCCGGCTGCCGTTGTGGCGGCCGGCGGCGCGCCGGGTGCGTTGCACCTCGACGTCGCAACGATTGTGTGTGCCCGATGCACGGCCGGCAAACGATATTTCCGCACAGGGTGATGCAGGATTGTCATCAACTTGCGTCGTGTTGCGATGTGTCCTCCTGCCCGTCTACGGGCTTTGGAAACGTCCCGTATCGGCGCGCAAGCGCATCGGATCGGCGTGCCGAGTTGTTGCGTTTTGGGAATGAAGTCGTGAGTTAATATCAATAGCGGCCCGACTTGTGGCCACCGACAATGTGTTTCATGGATCGTGCCTTGCGAGGCGGGAGCGCGCCGTCCGTCTGGGCTTCCGGCGGTGGCGCGGCGCGATGCGCCGCACGGCGCACCGGGCCTGCCGCGCGGCGCATCCGCTTGCACAGGGCGCGCGAACGCGCTCCAATCGAATCACGCGGGCGGCGCTGCCGCCGCACCGATCAATCTGTCCCTGAAGAGGAAGTGATGCAATTCAACGACATTCTTGCCGCGCTCGATATCGATCTCGCCCAGTGGAAAGGCAATGCGCTGACCGCGCGTTCGCCGCTCGACGGCGCGACGCTCGCGACGCTGGCCGTCGACACGCCCGCCGACGCCGAGCGCAAGATCGACGCCGCGCACGACGCATTCCTCAAGTGGCGCACGGTGCCGGCGCCGGTGCGCGGCGAGTTCGTGCGCGTGTTCGGCAACGTGCTCCGTGAGCACAAGGCCGAACTGGGCCGCCTCGTCACACTCGAAGCCGGCAAGATCACGTCGGAAGGCCTGGGCGAAGTGCAGGAAATGATCGACATCTGCGATTTCGCGGTCGGCCTGTCGCGCCAGCTCTACGGCCTGACGATCGCCTCCGAGCGTCCGGGCCACCGGATGATGGAAACGTGGCACCCGATCGGCGTGTGCGGCGTGATCTCGGCGTTCAACTTCCCGGTCGCGGTGTGGGCCTGGAACGCGGCGCTCGCGTTCGTGTGCGGCGATTCGGTGGTGTGGAAGCCGTCCGAGAAGACGCCGCTCACCGCGATCGCGTGCCACGTGCTGCTCGAGAAGGCGCTCCGCGAGTTCGAGAAGACGCATCCGGGCGTCGCGCCGAAGGGCCTGAGCCAGCTGGTGCTCGGCATGCGCGATGTCGGCGAGGTGCTGACGGCGTCGAAGAAGGTGCCGGTCGTCAGCGCGACGGGCAGTGTGCGGATGGGCCAGGAAGTCGCGAAGGTGCTGAGCCAGCGTCTCGCCCGCGGCATCCTCGAACTCGGCGGCAACAACGGGATGATCGTCGCGCCGAGCGCGGACCTGGATCTCGTGGTGCGCGCGGTCACGTTCGCGGCGGTCGGCACGGCCGGCCAGCGCTGCACGACGCTGCGCCGCCTGATCGTGCATCGCAGCCTGGTCGAGCAACTGCTGCCGCGCATCGAGAAGGCCTACGCGTCGGTGAAGGTCGGCAACCCGCTTGAAGAAGGCACGCTGGTCGGCCCGCTGGTCGATCGCGCATCGTTCGATGCGATGCAGAAGGCGCTGGGCGACGCACGCGAGCAGGGCGGCGAGGTGAAGGGTGGCGAGCGCGTCGACGTCGGTCACGCGGATGCGTACTACGTGCGTCCGGCCATCGTGCGGATGCCGAAGCAATCGGCCGTGGTCGAGCGCGAGACGTTCGCACCGATCCTGTACGTGATGGTCTACGACAACTTCGACGATGCGATCGAACTGCACAACGCGGTGCCGCAAGGCCTGTCGTCGGCGATCTTCACGAACGACATGCGCGAGGCCGAGCAGTTCATGTCGGCAGCGGGCAGCGACTGCGGGATCGTCAACGTGAACATCGGCACGAGCGGCGCGGAGATCGGCGGCGCGTTCGGCGGCGAGAAGGAAACGGGCGGCGGCCGCGAGTCGGGTTCGGATGCGTGGAAGGCGTATATGCGCCGCGCGACGAATACGATCAACTACAGCCGGCAGTTGCCGCTGGCGCAGGGGGTGAAGTTTGATGTTTGATGTCGGGGTGGCATTGGCATGTTGTTTGCGATGATTCCATCAGGCGACTGATGTAGCGTCGTAATCGTTTCAAGCGGGAAAGCCGGCCATACGTCGGCTCGGACTGCTGACGAACCCCACGTTTTTCGAAGCGTGGGGTTTTGTTTTTCTAGGAGCCGGCTTGGAGGATCGCGAGAAGCGAGTAGGCCGATGGGCTGCACAAACGGCTTACCAGGCACAGCAGGCCGCGTGCGAATAGCCAATCGGGAACCCGCGGGCCCTTTTTTCCGCTGCCGTGCCGGCAGCATCGCAATCTTCTTGATGTTTTGTGCCATCGCGGCCAACAAGCACTGCTCGGCCACCTTGCGGAGCCCCCGCATGCGGGCATAACGATGCCCATGCAGTTGCTTGGCATCGGCGAAGCTGCGCTCCATCGTCTCCTTGCGCCGCGCGTAAACGCGTTGACCCCACTCGGTTAGCCGCCTGGCGCCCCCCGCTCGTTGGCGCGCTCCCAGACATGGCGGGCCCCACCTTCACCGCGTTCGCACTGTTCGTGTACTGCGCCCGTACCGGGCAGCGCCGGGAAATCTGCGCGTCGGATCTGTATTCCCGGTAGCCGACCCGAATGGTTGTGCTGTAAGGCAATGCCTGGCCCTGCGGACACACGTATTCGTTGTTCAAGCGCGCGTCGCCAAGGTCAAGGTCGACAAATTCAGTTTCCGTCCAGCACGGTGTTTCCAGGGCCAAGGCATTCACGCAAAAAGTGAAAGTAAACGCGACGCGCCGAAAGTTTACAAGCCGGTGCCTATCGCATTGACCTCAAACGACTCACTCCGAACGCTCGAGCGACGGGCAGCATTGTGTATAAGCCGATGGCTTATAGGGGCTGCGAACTGGCTTGGGGGGGGGCAACGTGTCGATTTGCTGATGAGGTTGGGGCAGTGAGTAATCGGATAGTTACGAAATTGTTTTTGTTTTTAGTATGTGTCTGAAAATAATAACTTCCCTTGTTTTCTTTCAATTCTTTCTATATCTTTTGAGGGGCCGATGGAGGTTGGGCGGTGAGCTTGGGAAGGTGGGCAGGGGACTGATATGAACAGTGAGGTGATGTGAGTAGAGACGCGATTCGTACAAAAAATATAGGGTTACTAATTTTAGTTGTTGGGATTACCTCGGCGTGCGTAATTAAGCCGGCAAGTGAACTGCCAATTCGGTCGCCGTATCAGTTCTTGAGTGATGTCAAAGCTGTTGCGGATTCGGGTGATCTGGAAGACGTAGGATTTGTTTCTAAGTTGATGAGGGTTGGCTATCAGCGAAATTCAAAGATTTCCGTCATCGGAGAGGATAATCGTTCTATCAAGGGGTATTCCATCAATGTGACGCGCTACGCATTTTCTAAAGAATATTATCGACATCGAGAATTTACTTATGACATATTCCAGCCTAAAGGGAGTGATTCATTTAGGGTTTCGATATCGTTTCCGGTGGATTTTGAGGTGATCTGTATTGCGCCATACGACTTCATTGATGTATTTGACGATGTTGGGGGATATCCGATTATGGATATAAATGCGTTTATGATGTACGTGCGTGACAATAAGGGTGCAAAAACGAGGATTATTTTTCATATTTCAGGTAGTGGATGCGTCTCCCGAGTTGGTATTTACAAAAATCGACAGAATGCATGATGTGTGAGCGATGGTGGATGAGGCGCAAGTGTTTGTGAATACGCATCTGGCTGATTGCGGCAGTGCTGTCGATGACGTCATCGAGAAATAAGTTTTTGAGGTGCTGTTGAGGTGTTGTTGCCGTCGGCAAATTTTCACTTTACACATTTTCAGTGTGCTGATCGCTTGATTTACTCCTGATGATATTCGGGTGAGCGGTCGTGCTATTGAAATTTTATGTCATGTGTTAATCGCATATTTAAACTTTTGAGTGAGGCGGCGGAAGGGTTTGCTTTTGTTGTTGGGCGGTGTTGGGGGATTTAATGGGTAGATTTATAGTTTTACTTGGAGCGTTGGTTGCATTTGCGATATCGGCATGTGCCCCCCTTCCTGTGAATGAGATGCCTGTTCGTGAGCGACGGAAATTTCTTCAAGATGTAAAAAATATTGTTGATTCAGATAATCTGGCTGACGTTGATGCGGTCGGCAGGAGCTTGCGTGTCGATTTTTCAGTGACGGAGGATGCCAATTATATGGCGTCTGGAGCATCAACGGTGTTTGGACGCCGGCTGGTTCGGCGAGCCGAACGTCAGGCGAAAGAATTTGAAAAAGATTCGGCGGTTTATTACGGAATGTTCTTTGGGGGCGCCGGTGAGCCGATGAGGGTTCAAATTCGATTCAAATTGAATCCGGATATGGTGTGCGTGATGAATGTCGATCTGTTGGATGTTTTTAATGGCAAGGGTCGGTATTTAGTCGGTTTCGGTGGGGAGTATATATATAGGGGTGATTCAGCAGCGATCGTTCAGGCTTATTTTAGATTCGGCAGCGATGGGTGCCTCATTGAGGTGGGGTTGAGTCAGGGATTTGTGGGGAGATAGTGCTATGGTCATGATATCTGGCAGTGAAAAAATGTTTTCCAAGTTGCATCTCAATGCTGAGGTGATCGATCTTATCAATAAAAGTGACACTCTTGTGCGGCAATTGCTTGCATATGAGGCTGATGTAATTAGTGGGGCCGTCGGGGAAATGGAAGTCTCAAATGAGGGGCGTGGCATATTCTGGAGGCTAGATGGTTCCGGGATTGTCTTTTCAAAATATAACGGTGGAACTTATAAAGACCTCGACCCCGCAGTGTTTGTTGGTGTGCTCAGTCATGAAATCGGACATTACGTAAATCACAGTCGGGATCAGGCTCGTGAGCAGGAATACATGACGGGAAAAAAGACGACTATCACTCGGCCGCAATGGTTGGAGTGACACGAGAGGCCGAGGCGGCTTATAACAATTGGGTGGTGGCCCGAGAAATCTCGAAAAAAGATAAGAGAGTGATTCCTGTATTGGGAGATCGAGAGGATGACGCTGCGGCCCCGGGGTTTAACATCAAGGATGCATTCACTAGGGTCTACGAAGCCAATGTTGGGAAAATAGCTGCCGAGGTGCTGGAGAGGATCATGCTCGAGGTGGCAGAAAACTACCTATCTCGGGCATATCCCGGGGCGAATCCGGATACGACATACTATGAGCAAAGCGGATCAGCTTACGGAGCGTCGGAAAAGCGGTTGTCTCAAGCGCCAGTTGTCGGAGAGAGTTATGTGCTGGATATGGCGACAGGTTTTATCATATCGACGAAGCTGATTTTCTCTACGGGCTCGACGCAAGTCAACGAGTACAACAGCGGGGTAATGAGTGCTGCAACATTATACGGCCCGACTGGCCAGATGATGGAGTATGTGAGGTACGCAGCGAATGGCGTCAAGCTTCAGGAAACTCGCTACACAGATGATGGCCGAATTGCCACCACGCGGACCGACATCAACAGCGACGGCGTGTTCGACAACATTAAAACAGAAACCCGCCTCGGCGAAGGCGCCAGCGTAATCCGTGAAGACACCAATGGCGACGGCGTTGCCGACCGCAATTTCGTCGTGAACGGCGGTCAGCGCTACGATCTGTCCAACGTCCGCGATGCTGCCTTTGCCGACAACCTGCTGTCGCGATACCGCGCGACCGGGCTGCTGAGCGGCACGAGTTTCCTCGACCTGAGCCAGATCATTTCCCGCACGCTGACCTACGGCGGTCGAAACGACTACGGTTTTACGATGCCGTCCGGCTGGTACAACCCGATTGGCGCATTCTACGAAGCCAAAAGCGCCGCATTCGACAAAGCCGCCTCCATCGCCGACAAGACGCCTGTCCTGCTCGACGCGAACCGGTGGGGAGTAAGCGTCAGCGCGCTCCAGTCGCGCGACGCGAACCGCGACGGCAAATTGTCCGGCGCGGAACTGAACGGGCTGCAAGTCTGGATCGACGCGAACGAGGACGGTATCGGCGATGCCGGCGAATTCAGGTTGCTGGCGCAAGCCGGGATCACCGAGATTCGGTCGGTCGACTATGACATCATCACACGCGGTAACAACCGCTACGCAGCGGCACCTGCCGGGGCGCCGTGGAAACCCTCGGAAGCATCGCAACCCGGTCGAATATATCTGGCCCCGGCCGTTCCGCTCTCGAACTATCGATGGCTGCGCGACAACGAGCAGTTCTATTGGATCAATAGCAAAGACTTTATCTTTTTCGGCCCCGATAAGATCAAGGTCAGTCCTTCCAATCGGAGCTATCTCATCGGTACCGACGGGGACGACGTATTCGATGCGAATTACTACGCAGCGTATGGCCACTGGATCGACAGCAAGCTGCTCGTCAATTTCCTCGCGGGCGACGGCAACGATATGATGGGCGGCAGCAGCCGCAACGACAATCTGTGGGGCGGCACCGGGAACGACACGCTGTTCGGCTATGACGGTGACGACAGGCTGTACGGCGAGGACGGCGACGACGAACTCAATGGCGGCGCAGGCAACGACGTGCTCGACGGCGGTATCGGCAACGACAAGCTCTTCGGCCAGGTCGGTAACGACATCATGAACGGTGGCGATGGCGACGACATCATGATGGGCTTTACCGCATCGAACGAAAGCAAGCAGACCCTGGCGTGGGGCGAAACGGATGACGACATCATGTACGGCGGCGCAGGCAACGACCGGATGTGGAGTGGCGTCGGCCACGACTACATGGATGGTGGCGACGGGGCGGACTTCGTGAGTGGCGGGGACGGAAACGACACGGTCTTCGGTGGCGCCGGGAACGACGAACTGCACGGTGATGCAGGCAACGACCGGCTTGTTGGCGACGCCGGTAACGATCGCATCTTCGGCGAAGCCGGCGACGATGTGCTCTGGGGCGGTGATGGCGATGACGTGCTGATCGGTTTCACTGCTAGCAACGATGCCAAGCAAACGTTGTCGTGGGGTGAATCCGACAACGATACGCTGTATGGCGGCAACGGTAACGATGCGCTGTACGGAGGTCTTGGCAACGACTACCTCGATGGCGGCAACGACAACGATTTCCTCGACGGCGGCGATGGCGACGACCGGCTCTTTGGCGGCGCGGGCGACGACGAACTGAACGGCGGCAACGGTCACGACGCGCTTTCCGGAGAAGCAGGTAACGACAAGATTTTCGGCGGCGCGGGCAACGACACGATCTGGGGTGGCGACGGCGACGATATTCTTGTCGGCTTTACGGCCAGCAATGACGCGAAGCAGTCGCTGGCAGCGTGGGAAACCGATGACGATACGATCTACGGCGGGGCCGGAAACGACCTGATCCTCGGCGGTCTCGGCAATGATCAACTCCACGGCGACGCTGGCGATGATGAAATTCAAGGCGGGGACGGCCACGACAAGCTTTATGGCGGCGATGGCAACGACCGACTGTTCGGTCAGGTCGGGAACGACATCCTGTACGGCGGCGCAGGCGACGACTTGCTGGTGGGCTTCACCGGTGACAACGAGGCGAAGAGGACGCTGGCCCCCGGCGAGACCGACGATGACTATCTCTACGGTGGAGAAGGCAATGACACGCTGCTCGGCGGTCTGGGCGACGACTATCTCGACGGCGGTGCCGGTGCAGATCACATGGAAGGTGGCCAGGGTAACGACACCTATATCGTGAACAGCGTCAACGACGTGATTCTCGAATACGCGAACGAGGGTTACGACACGGTAATCAGCAGCGCAAACTACATTCTCAACGCCAATATTGAAGAACTGAGACTCGTCGAGGGCTTCAACATCAACGGCACGGGCAATGCGCTCGATAACCGGATCGTCGGCAACAGCGCAGACAACATCCTCGATGGCGTCACCGGCGCCGACACGATGATCGGCGGAAAGGGCAACGATACCTACTACGTCGACAATGTCGGCGACCGCGTCGTCGAATTCGCTGGCGAAGGCATCGATACGGTGCAGAGCAAGATCAGCTATACGTTGGGCGAACACGTCGAGAACCTTAACCTGCTGGATTTCGGCAAGCCGGAGAAAGGGCTCGTCGATGGCGCGGCCGTTCACGTGTACGGTTACCCGAAAGCCAACGAGCTGGATTACATGCAAGGCGATGCGGTTCCGACGTTCCAGGGAACATGTGCGCTGACGTCGATCGCGAATTTGCTGACGCAGACCGGTACGCCGACGACCGAGGGTGACGTCGTCCGCCGCGCAATCGACAACCAATGGGCGGTCACCACCCCTGCCGCAACGGACTACCAGCGAGGCGGATCGAATTACGTTCAGCAACAGGCACTGCTCAAGAGTTACGGCATTGCAAACAATCTGCTTGCCGGATACGACGAACATGCGGTCGCGAATCTCATCCGCAGTGGCCGTGGCGTGATACTGGCGCTGAACTCCGGGCGTCTTTGGGGAGACAGCGCTTATCTCGATGGCGGCGGCGTGAATCACGTCGTAACCGTGACGGGCGCGGTTTATGGAGACGCCGACGGTGAGCTCAAAGGCTTCTATATTGCCGACTCGGGCCGCCAGCGCGTCAGCGACATGACGCGCTACATCAGCCTTCAGGAGTTCCGGGCGGCCGCCAACGTACCGAATGCCTACGCGATCTACACGGCCGAGGCGCTGAAACTGTGGAACGAGGACATCGACGGCACGGGTAACGCACTCGACAATACGATCATCGGCAACCGGGGCAACAACGTGCTGGATGGCGGTGCCGGCAACGACATCCTGATCGGCGGCCTGGGCAACGATACCTATCGATTCGGTCGCGGGTCCGGCCGCGACACGATCCGGGACGATGATGAAACGCTCGGCAACAGCGATGTGATCAGCATCGGCGTGGGCGTATCGGCGGATCAATTGTGGTTCCGTCACGTCGGCAACGATCTGGAGATCAGTATCCTCGGCACCAGCGATACCGCGACGGTTCGGGACTGGTACCTGGGTTCGCGGTATCAGATCGAGCAGATCCATGTCGACGACGGGCGGACGCTCGTCAACGCGGATGTCGAGAAGCTGGTACAGGCCATGGCGGTATGGTCGCCGCCAGCTGCGGGGTCGGTCACGCTGTCCCCTGAGTATCAGGCTGCGCTTGCGCCGACGCTGGCGACGAGTTGGCGTTAATTCCGATTCCCGACGGTCGATCCGTCCGGTTGCACGTTACGTGCGACCGGACGGCCTGCAGCCGGCCGTATCGCATTTCCTTCCTCGCCTCGTGTTCCCTTCATGGACAGTTCCATTCTCCGGCCTCCAGCGTCGTCTCTGACGCAGGATGTCGACTCCGGTCTCGCCGTCGTTCTGACGATGGCCAGCCTGCATGGCATCGCAGCCGACGAGGCCGCGTTGCGACATGAATTCGGCTACGGTCGTTTCGATACTCAAACCATCCTGCGAGCTGCGCGCTCACTTGGCATGACGGCCCGGGCCGTTCAACAGAGCCTCGAACGACTGGATCGGGCACCTTTGCCCGCGGTCGCACGGATGAAAGGCGAAGGCGGCTATTTCGTGGTCGCGCAGTATCAGGCCGGGGACGGAACGCGCGCGCCTCGAACACTTGTTCAATTTCCGAGTGAGGCGCCTACCGTGCTGACGCGCGAGCGTCTTCTGGAAATCTGGACGGGTGAGCTCATCTATTTCACGAGCAAGAGCAGCATCGCGGGTACCCTGGCGCGCTTCGATTTCAGCTGGTTCATTCCGGCAATCGTCACGTACCGGAAGCTGCTGGGCGAAGTCCTTGCGATCTCTCTGGTGCTGCAGTTGATTGCACTCGCCACGCCGCTCTTCTTCCAGGTGGTGATGGACAAGGTGCTCGTCAATCACGCGATGAAGACGTTGAACGTGATCGCCGTGGGGCTGATTTGCGCGACGCTGTTCGAGGCGGCGCTTTCGGGGATACGAACATGGGTCTTCGCGCATACGAGCAGCAAGATCGACGTCGAACTCGGAGCGCGGCTCTTCCGTCATCTGTTGGCGTTGCCGCTGGCGTGGTTTCAGGCACGCCGTGTCGGCGATTCTGTCGCCCGTATTCGCGAACTGGAGAACATTCGCGCGTTCCTAACCGGCAACGCCGTGACGCTGGTGATGGACCTCGCGTTTTCGTTCGTTTTCCTTGGGGTGATGCTCTGGTACAGCGCGTGGCTTACGTTGATCGTCGTTGTTTCGATTCCGCTCTACGTGCTGTTGTCGGTCGTGTTTACGCCGATCATTCGGCGGCGTCTGAACGAAAAATTCAATAAGGGCGCCGAAAATCAGTCGTTCCTCGTTGAAACCATCAGCGGAATCGATACGGTCAAGGCGATGGCACTCGAACCGCGCTGGACGGACCGATGGGACCGTCAACTGGCCGCTTATGTGAGTTCGGGCCTGTCGGCGACCAACGTTGCCACGATTGCAAGCGGCGGCGTGACGTTGATCAGCAAGCTGGTGACCGCGGCGATCATGTGGCTGGGCGCCACGTTGGTGATCGATGGCAAGTTGACCGTCGGCGAGCTCGTCGCGTTCAACATGCTGGCCGGACAGGTGTCCAGCCCGATACTGCGTCTCGCTCAGCTGTGGAACGACTTTCAACAGGTAGGGATTTCGATGGGGCGCCTCGGGGATATCCTCAACACGGCGCCCGAAACCGCAGCCAAAAAGACGCGAGTACCCCGTCTCGATGGCGCGATCGAATTCGACCAGGTATCGTTTCGCTACCGGCCGGATGCGAGCGATGTCATCCGGCAGATCTCCGTCAGGATCGCGGCGGGCGAGGTCATCGGAATCGTCGGCCGCTCTGGATCGGGCAAAAGCACGCTGACCAAGCTCGCACAGCGGCTCTACGTGCCGGATCGCGGGCGAGTGCTGGTCGACGGGCACGATATTGCAGTGATCGATACGGCGAGTCTGCGCCAGCAGATTGGCGTCGTTCTGCAGGAAAACACACTGTTCAATCGTTCGGTACGGGACAACATCGCGCTGGCTCGACCCACTGCATCGATCGACGCGGTGATCGATGCAGCGAGGCTGGCCGGCGCACACGAGTTCATCTGCGAGCTTCCGGAGGGCTACGACACGCTTGTCGGCGAGCATGGCACGGGGCTCTCGGGTGGCCAGCGGCAGCGCATTGCCATTGCTCGCGCATTGATGACCGATCCACGCATCCTGATATTCGACGAGGCGACCAGCGCGCTCGACTACGAATCAGAGGCCGTCATACAGGCCAACATGCGGGCGATCTGCGCGCGGCGTACGGTGCTGATCATTGCGCATCGGCTCTCGGCGGTACGCGACGCCGACCGGATTCTCGTGATGGATCGCGGGCAAATCGTGGAAAGCGGCACGCACGACACACTGCTGCGCACGAAGAATGGAATCTACGCACACCTGTATTCGCTGCAACAAGGCGGTCGCGACGTAGCAGAGGGACGGATATGAGCATGCGACAGCAGGCAGGGGCCTGGCGTGAACTGTTCGGGCGGTACCGCGATGTCTGGCGTCACTGCTGGAGGCGGCGCCATCGGATGACGCTGCCGACATTCAATGCGAACGAGGCCGAGTTTCTGCCGGCGGCGCTGTCTGTCCAGGCGACACCTGTTTCGCCGGCAGGCCGGTGGGTCGCGCGCATTCTCATCCTGCTCGTAACGACGGCGATCGTCTGGTCGTATTTCGGGAAAATCGACATTGTTGTCGACGGCGGCGGCAAGATCATTCCATCCTCCCGGACCAAGACGCTGGCGGCGGTCGAGGTTGCCAGCGTGCGAGCGCTGCACGTGCGCGACGGACAGGTCGTGAAGGCTGGCGACGCGCTGATCGATCTCGATACGCGCGTAATCGACGCCGAACGTCAACGGGCGGACGGCGACCGGCTGAATGCGGTACTGCAAGCCGAGCGTGCCCGGGCGTTGATCGACGCGATCGACACGGGGCGACAGCCTCGACTGGCGAGTGTGGAGGGCGTGTCGGCCGAGCGTCGGCGCGAAGCCGAGCGGCACCTGCTGGATCAATGGCGCGATTTCGTCGCGCGACGGGACCGTCTCGACAGCGAAATACACAGGTACGGTCAGGCCGCTCCGCTTGCGGCGCGTCGTGCGGACGATTACGCCAGATTGATGGAGACCCGTGACGTTGCGGAGCACGCGTGGATCGAGGCAGAGCAGCAGCGCATCGATACGGCGGGACAGCTTGCGGATGCTCGTCACCAACGCGCGGCTCTCGTGGCAGAGACGCGAAGGAATACCCGGGATGCGTTGAACGATGCGCAGCGTATCGTTGACGCGTCGTCGGGCGACATGCGGCGTGCGGAGGCACACGGGGAACTGCTGCGTCTGACTGCCCCGATCGACGGAACCGTCCAGCAGCTTGCCGTCCATACCATCGGGACGGCGGTGCCGGCCGCACAGCCGCTGATGCAGATCGTGCCGCGAGAGGGGGCGGTAGAAATGGAAGCGTTCGTCGACAACCGGGATATCGGCTTCGTCGAGGAAGGGCAGGCCGCCAGCGTGAAGATCGATGCATTCGAGTACACGAAATACGGCACGTTGTCGGCGACAGTGAGTCATGTCTCGCGCGATGCGATTGACGACGACAAGAAGGGACTTGTCTACTCGGTCAGGATCCTGCTTGATCGTTCGGCGCTGCTGGTTGACGGTCGCGAGGTCGCACTGTCGCCGGGTATGTCGGGTAGTGCCGAGATCAGAACCGGTACGCGGCGGGTGATCGAGTACGTGCTGTCGCCGGTGCTGCAGCATGCGCGGGAGAGTTTGCGTGAGCGCTAGGAGCTTGAAAGATGGCGTGTGTCCGTGGATCTTCTGCCTGATGTTGGTTTCAATTGCCTGCAATGCCGAAACACGCGGGATTCCGGATGCCCTGGCCGATCCGTTGCTGACCCGTCTACCGGTGCTGGATGCGGGGCAGCGATTGCCGGGCGATGACATGGCAGTTGTATGCGCTTCGTCGACTGGCCCGGCGAAGCCGCTGACGCTTGGTGATGCGGTTGATCTTGCGCTATGTCACAACCCCCGTATTCGAGCGGCGTGGGCGTCGATCAAGATCCAGGCCGCTGCGGTGGGTGAAGCCAGATCGGCATGGCTCCCCACCGTCAACGGGGCGATCAGCCAATTGACGACTTATAACCGGTATTCCGATGCACCATCGATGAATACGCGCGGCGTCGGTCGAACGTCGAACGCGACGTTGAACTGGCGGCTACTCGATTTTGGCGGGCGAGCTGCAAACGGCGCGGCGGCGCAACAACTGCTGACGGCAGCGTTGGCGGGCCACGACGCAGCGATGCAAAAGGCGGTCGTGGATGTCATCGGGAGCTATTTCGATGTCCAGAATGCTCAAGCGGCGTTTGCAGCGCGTACCGAGTCAGCGACCTTGGCGGAATCGACGCTGCGTGCGTCGCGCAAGCGGCTGGCCTTGGGCGTAGCATCCCGAGCAGACGTATTGCAGGCGGAAACGGCGTTAGCCAAGGCATTGCTCGCTGCGCGGCGAGCTGGCGGGGAGGTGGCTCGGGCCCGCGCCGAACTGGTCTTTGCGACCGGTCTGCCCGTCGGCACGCGGGTCGAAGTCGAAGAGGCGGTCGCACCGGTTGCGCTGGACGCGGAGCGCCAGCTAAGCGACTGGCTTCGCACGGCCGAAGGTTCGCACCCCGAGATCCGGGCAGCGCGGGCCAAATGGAAGGCTGCGCAAGCGAAGGTCACGGCCGTGCGATCCGACGGAATGCCGACCCTCGATCTAAGCGGTACGCTGTCGCGAAACGGTTACCCGAATCAGGGACTGCAGTCAGTGCGGGCGACGCAGACGAGCATCGGTCTGACTTTGACGATTCCGTTTTTTGACGGCTTTTCTCGCACGTATCGGATTCGCGGCGCGCAGGCTCAAAGCGAACTGGCACAGGTACAGCTTCTCGATACGCAGCAGCAGATTCTGCGTGACGTGCTGAAGGCCCATGCCGACGCGGAGACGACGGCGGGCAACCTGGATGCGTCTGCACGCTTGCTGGCTGCCGCAGAAGCGGCGCTGACGTCGGCGCGCAATCGTTACGCGTTCGGCGCAGGAGATATTCTGGAACTGTTGTCGGCACAAGCGGCCCTTTCCGATGCCCGCCAGGAACGGGTGCGAACGCTGGCTGAGTGGGAGGCGGCACGGCTTCGGCTGTTTGCCAGCGCCGGCGTCATCGGACGGTGGGCATTTCGGTAGTACTGGAGACGGTCGGCGCGAGAGCAGCAGTACGCGACCGACCGTCTTTGTTCAATTCTCCGCCGCCGGCATGTTCTGCACGACCAGCATCTGCGGGCTCGACAGCGTGATGCCCGCCGCGCGCAACTGCTTGAGGATCTCGAACAGCAGATCGCTCTTCGTCGAACTCGCGATCCGCGGGCTCGACACGTAGCCCGTCACGCTCAGCGTGATCCCGTCCGGCGTGAGCTGGCTGAACGTGACCGACGGCGCGGGCTTCTCGAGGATCGCCTGGTGCTCGCGGTACGCGTCGAGTAGCAGGTCGCGCACCTGCTCGGGATCGGTGTTCAGCGGGAACGTCAGCACCAGCGTCGCGACGCCCTGCGTGCTGTTGCCCATCGTCACGTTGCGCACGTTCTGCGAGATCAGCTGCGAGTTCGGCACGATCACGGTCGAGCGGTCGCTGAGCTGGATCTCGGTCGCGCGGACGTTGATGCGGCGGATGTCGCCTTCGACGCCCGCGATGCTGACCATGTCGCCGACCTTCACCGGGCGCTCGGTCAGCAGGATCAGCCCGGACACGAAGTTCTTCACGATCTCCTGCAGGCCGAAGCCGATACCCACCGACAACGCGCTGACGATCCACGCGAGGTTGTTCCACCGCACGCCGAGCAGCCCGAGCGTCATCAGCACCAGCAGTACATAGCCGACGTTGGTGAACAGCGTGATCAGCGAGACGCGCATCCCGGTATCCATGCCGAGCGCGGGCATGAACTCGCTGTCGAGCCAGCGTCGCAGCGAGCGCAACAGGTAGAAGCCGATCGCGAACCCGATTACCGCGTTCAGGATCCGGTCGGGCATGATGTTCAGGCTCTGCAGCCGCTGGCTGCCGATCATCGCGACCGCGCTGTCGAGCAGGTCGCCCGGGGTCGTGCCGAAGCCGCCCGTCACCAGCGCGATGGCCGCGATCAGCATCAGCAGGCTCGTTCCGAAGCCGGACAGCACCGTGCGCGCCTGGTCGAGGTGGCGGTCCTCGAGCGCGAACAGGTGCTTGATCTGCTGCCCCGTCGACAGGCTCGACGAGAACAGGCTTTCGCTCGCGTCGCGCGTCAGCTGGATCAGGATGTAGGTCGTGCACAGCACGATCTCGAACCACACGAGTTCGTACGTGATGAAGCGTGCAACCGTGACGTAACCGATCAGGAGTGCGATCAACGATGCGACGATCGCGAGCGTGACGCCGGCATGGATCAGCCCGGCGAGCGTCGAGCGCTGTTCGGGCGCCTCGCCTGCCGCCGCGAGCGCGGCGCGCGCGCGGTTGGCGCGCAACAGCGACGCGCCGACCGTCAGCGTGACGACGAGCGACACGATGCCGCGACCGAACAGCGTGACCGACAGGCTGGTGTCGACGATCCGGTTGATCGATTCGAGCGTGCCGGACACGAGCAGCAGCGCGGCCAGGATGCCGGGGAACGGCTTCATCGCGAGCGCGACGGGATCGGCGAGCGCGGGGAGGCGCCACGACGGATGCTTCGTGCAGAGCAGTGCGCGGCCGAGCCCGGCGATCAGTGCGCAGGTCGCGGCGAGCTTCGCGAACTGGTCCCACAGATCGGTCAGCCCCGGCGTGAGGTCGTAACGGCGCGCGACGGCGAGGTAAAGGATCTGAACGGCAACGGCGGTGGCCAGCAGGGTCGACAGCGCGATGGACAACGCCAGCGCGCTGCGGCGCAAGCGGGTGGCCGGCAGGCGGTTCACGCAGAACCAGGCGAGCCCGCGCTCGAGGAGCCGGCGGCCGCCGAGCCAGGCTGCGATCGCGGCAATCAGCAGCAGCGCGGTGATCGCCTTTTGTCCGGGTACCCACGACGAGCGCAGCATGTCGCGGATTTCTTCGTTGAAGTCTCCGAGCCGCTGGGTATCGTCCGGCGACAGATGGAACAGCGGCAGCCAGAACTGCGCGCTGAAAATGCCGCCCGAACGGAACGCGAGCTGGTTCTTCAGCAGGCCGCGATGCAGCTTCGCGAACTGTTCGGCGAGGTTCGTGAGGTTGGTCTTCTGGTCGGCGGCCTGCTTCAGCGCCGCATCGAGCTGCGTCTTGCGCGCGTCGAGCGTGGCCCGTTGTTTCGCGACGGCTGCCGTTTCGGGCGCGGCGCCCTCGGCGGGCGGCGGCCCGAGCACGTCGAGCTGTGCCTGAATCTGCGCGCGTTGCGGCGTGAGATCGCTTTGCAGTTTCACGACGTCGGTACTCAGCTCCTGCGCCGAGTCGTCGAGCGCGTCCAGCTCCTTGCTGCTCGACGCGGTCGACGTCTGCTGCTTGATGCGGTCGAGCTCGACCTGCATCTGCTTGAGCTGCGCGACGGCGTCGTTCAGCGAGATGGCGGGCACGGGCGCGCCGACGCCGCTTGCGCCCGGGGCGGAAGCGGCCTCCGGAAACGCCGACGCGGTTGCGATCGCCGCGAACTGCAGCAACGCGATCAGCGCGATCCGGCGAGCGTACGTGGATAGTCGTTGTATGGACATGGAATGCTTACGATTTGCCGACAATGCCGGGCGCCGAAAGGTGCCCGGAAGCCGGTGGTTGGCCCGGTAGCATGTTACCGGGGTGTGGAACGCGTGGTTGTACTGATTGCGTACCCCGTTTGTGGCGGTTCCGGCGGCTTGCGGCCGGGCGAAACGGCGCATCAGGCCCGGACCGTGGGGCCGGCGCCGCCGCGATGCGTCGCCGGGTCGCCGTTCCTGCGCGTTTTCCGCACCCGACAGACGGTTACGAAAGTTACACGTTGGTCAGCGCAAAAGTGAGGCACCCGAAGCGGTTCGACGTACGGCGTGCAGCCGGCCCGTCGTCGCGCGCCGGATATCGGGGCCGGGGTGCGCTCGCGTCGGACGGACGTGCCGGTACAATGCAGCGATTCGCCCGACGGCGGCTCGAAGGTCGCCGGACAACAACACGACACGAACAGGAGACGCGCCCAAGATGGCCTCAACGGACAGCCTTTCGCAGGCACCCGCCCAATCCCCTCCCGTCGACCCCGGCTCCATCTCGGCCCGTCTCGACCGCCTGCCGCCGACGCGTACCGTCTGGAAGCTCGTCGTCCTGCTGAGCCTCGGCTTCTTCTTCGAGCTCTACGACCTGCTGTACAGCGGCTACGTCGCGCCCGGCCTCGTGAAAAGCGGCATCCTGTCCGCGACGACACACGGCCTGTTCGGCACCACGGGCGTCGCGAGCTTCATCGCCGCGCTGTTCTCCGGGCTCTTCATCGGCACGATCGCGTGCGGCTTTCTCGCCGACCGCTTTGGCCGCCGCGCGATCTTCACGTGGTCGCTGCTGTGGTACACGGCCGCCAACGTCGTGATGGCGTTCCAGGACACCGCGGCCGGGCTGAACTTCTGGCGCTTCGTCGTCGGTCTCGGCCTCGGCGTCGAGATGGTGACGATCGGCACGTACATCTCCGAACTCGTGCCGAAGCAGATCCGCGGCCGCGCATTCGCATGCGAGCAGGCGGTCGGGTTCGTCGCGGTGCCGGTGGTCGCGTTCCTCGCCTACCTGCTCGTGCCGCACGCGCCGTTCGGCCTCGATGGCTGGCGCTGGGTCGTGCTGATCGGCGCGCATGGCGCGCTGTTCGTGTGGTGGATTCGCCGCGAATTGCCGGAAAGCCCGCGCTGGCTTGCGCAGCAGGGCCGGGTCGACGAAGCCGACCGCATCATGCGCGCGCTCGAGGCGAAGGTCGAAGCCGAATACGGGCGGCCGCTGCCGCCGCCTGCGCCGGCCGAACCCGTGCCGCCGCGCGGCAGCTTCCGCGACATGTGGATGCAGCCGTATCGCAACCGCACGATCATGATGACGATCTTCAACGTGTTCCAGACGGTCGGCTTCTACGGCTTCGCGAACTGGGTGCCGACGCTGCTGATCAAGCAGGGCATCACGATCACGTCGAGCCTGATGTATTCGAGCGTGATCGCGCTCGCCGCGCCGGTCGGCCCGCTGATCGGCCTCGTGATCGCCGACCGCTTCGAGCGCAAGTCGGTGATCGTCGCGATGGCGGCGGCGATCGTCGTCTGCGGGCTGCTGTTCAGCCAGACGACGGTCGGCGCATTCCTGATCGTGCTCGGCATCGGCCTCACGCTCGCCAGCAACATCATGTCGTACAGCTTCCACGCATATCAGGCCGAGCTGTTCCCGACGTCGATCCGCGCACGGGCCGTCGGCTTTGTCTATTCGTGGAGCCGCTTCTCGGCGATCTTCTCGTCGTTCGTGATCGCGGCCGTGCTGAAGGGCTTCGGCACCTTCGGCGTGTTCGCATTCATCGCGGGCGCGATGGTGATCGTGATGGCCGCGATCGGGCTCATGGGGCCGCGCACGAAGGGCATCGCGCTCGAAGCCATCTCGAAGTGACCGGTGATCGTGCACGCGTGTCGCACGGTTCGTGCTGCATGCGTGCCATGCGATGGCATCGCACTGCGCGGCCGGCGCGTACGGCTTGTCGGGAATGATCCGGTTTCCGAATCGAATCGGCGAAGCCATCGCACCGCGGCGAAAAAGCAGCGCCCTTTGTCGGACTCGAATGTGCAACCAACGAGATTGCCATGCATCGAAAGATGCGTGCGGCAACGAGTTGAAACAAAGCGTGACGAAGCGCAAATCCCCGTAAAACCGCGGCTTGCGCCGCTGAAGATTCCTGCGCGGACGCGTAGAATGAAGGGCCTGACGACTCATTAGCCGCCATCGGACCGTACGCGTTGCATCGGCGAACGGCTCCGCCGCGAAGAGGCGTCGGCGCCGGGCGCACACGATGCGCCGGACGTGTCGATGGCTCGCGCGGAAGATGCGCCGCCCGCAACTGCAGCATGCGGCGGCCGGATCGGCCGATGGCTTCGAACGTATGATGCTTTTCAGCCTGACGCGGCCCATTTCGAAGTCGCGTTGCCGTACCCGCACAGTCGCCGCGTATGTGTCGCTCGCTGTTGCCCTGATCGTTCCCGTGCTTGTCGGGCCGCGTGCGTTTGCCGCGTCCGACCCTTCGTCGTCCGTTGCTCCGTCATCCTCATCAGTTGCGCCGCCCGCGTCGGTGGTGTCTCATGCGCAACGAGGCTCGCCTGCGCATGCGTCGTCGGGGGCGTCGGCCGTACAGCCCGCGTCAGCCGCGTCGCACGAGCGTCATGCGGAGCCTGCCAGCGCGACATCGGGTGCCTCGACTGCTTCCAGCACTTCCGCTGCCGACGTCGCGTCAGCCGCTTCCGCCGCGTCCGCCGCTTCCGCCACCGCCGCGAGCGAGGCCGAAGCACCCCCGCCGACACCGCCACGCCGGCATCCGCCGCTATCGGCCGAAGAGGCGAAAAATGCGACGGCGCGCGCGGTCGACATGCGCAAGCGCTTCACGCAGGAAGTCACGCGGCGCCTGAACGTGCCCGCAAGCGAGCAGCGCGCCTACGGCCAGCGGCTCCAGGAGGCGCTCGCCGATGCGGATCTAGGCGACCTCGCCGGCGAATACGTCGCGATGGTCGACCGCGCGCCGAACGTGCAGGCGCTGTTCATCTACTTCCGTGCAACGCCCGCCAACGCGTGGCTGATGATCGGCGCTTCGCCGGTCGGCACCGGGTTGCCGGGCAAGTACGACCATTTCGTGACGCCGCTCGGCGTGTTCCATCACTCGCCCGACAACATGGATTTCCGCGCGGAAGGCACGACGAACGAGAACGGCATTCGCGGCTACGGCCGCCGCGACATGCGCATCTACGACTTCGGCTGGGTGGACGGCGACCGCGGCTGGGGCAAGGGCGGCGTGTCGCCGATGCGCTTCCAGATGCATGCGACCGATCCCGACCGGCTCGAAGCGCTGCTCGGCATCCGGCACTCGAAGGGCTGCGTGCGGATTCCCGCGTCGCTGAACACGTTCTTCGATCGTCACGGCCTGCTCGACGACGATTACCAGGCGCGTGTCGAGGCCGGCAAGTCGTTGTGGGTGCTGCGTCGCGACCGCGACATCACGCCGATCGCGGGCCGTTATCTGGTCGTGGTCGACAGCGCGCGCAAGACGCGCCCGGCCTGGGCGCCGATGCCGGGGCGCAATGCGTGGTCGAAGGTGCCGAAGGGCGGCGACACGGCGGATTGACCCCCGGTTCGCGGGGCTGACGGCTGCAGCCGATGCCAGGATGAGAATAAATCCGTTTTATTGATACATAAGAAAAGCAAACTTTTATTATCCGATCCGGGTTCGTATAGTCGAGGCCAGTTTCGCGGAACCCTGCCGCGCCTGGACCACCACCGATCACACGACCCGCATGAAAACTCTCTACAAGCTCGCCCCGCTCGCGATGCTCGGCGCCTTCGCGACGCATGCCTGTGCGCAAAGCAGCATCACGCTGTACGGTCTCATCTCGGCGGGTGTCGGGTTCGCGACCAACCAGGGTGGCAAGAACGCGTGGCAGGCGTTGTCCGGCACGAACCAGAACCCGCGCTGGGGGCTGAAGGGCAAGGAGGATCTCGGGCAGGGGCTGTCCGCGATCTTCCAGCTGGAGAACGGCTTCAACGTGATGACGGGCACGGCCGCGCAGAACGGCCGCGAGTTCGGGCGGATGGCCTATGTCGGCCTTGCCGACCGCACCTACGGCTCGCTGACGTTCGGCCGCCAGTACGACGCGATCCACGACTACATCGGGCCGGTGATCATCGCGAGCAACGGCGTGAACATCGGCGACAACGACAACGGCTACAACGACATCCGCGTGCAGAATTCGGTGAAGTATGTGAGCCCGGTGTACCACGGCCTGAAATTCACCGCGCTGTACGGCTTCAGCAACGCGACGGGGTTCGCGAACAACAGCGCCTACAGTTTCGGGCTCGGCTACGAGCAGGGCCCGCTGCGCTGGAGCGCGGTCTACGCGCAGTACAACCACCCTTACAGCGCGACGAACCAGGACGGCGCGATCGCGAACGACTACGCGTCGCCGCTGCTGATCTTCAGCAAGAGCGCGATGACGCCCGCGGCTTACGCCAGCCGGCAGCGGATCGCGGGCACCGGCGGTTTCTACACGATCGGCCGCGCGCAGTTCGCCGCGATGTTTACCGACGTGCGCTACGATTACCTCGACAATTCGCACCTGCACCTGCAGAACCTCGGCGTGAACGTCGTCTACACGATGACACCGCAGCTCTTTCTCGGCGCCGCGTATGCGTTCACGAACGGCAAGTACGACGTGATCGACAAGCGGCCGAAATGGCACCAGGTGAACCTGCAGGCCGATTATTACCTGTCGAAACGCACCGACGTCGCGCTGACGGTGATCGCGCAGCAGGCGGCCGGCGACGCGGACCATGCGCAGATCTTCGCGTATGCGCGCTCGACCGGCACGCGCCAGATGATGGCGACGCTCGGCGTCCGGCACGTTTTCTGAGCGCCCGACCATGACCCATCCGATCGCATCCCGCCGCACCTTCCTGAAACTGTCCGCCGCGCTGGCCGGCACCGCGCTGCTGCCCGAGACGGGCGCGTTCGCCGCCGGCGGCGATGCCGCGCGCCGCACGGTGATTATCGATACCGACCCGGGGCAGGACGACGCCATCGCGATCCTGTTCGCGCTGGGCGCGCAGGACCGCCTCGACGTGCGCGCGCTGACCGCCGTCGCGGGCAACGTGCCGCTCGACCTGACCGAACGCAATGCGCGGATCATCCGCGACTGGGCCGGCCGCACGAAGACGCTGCCGGTCTACGCGGGCTGTCCGCGGCCGCTCGTGCGCGAGCTCGTGACGGCCGCGAACGTGCACGGCAAGACGGGGCTGGAAGGCGTCGAACTGCACGAGCCGCGCGTTCCGCTCGCGGCAGGCCACGCGGTGTCGTACCTCGTCGATACGCTGAGCCGCGCGGCGCCGAACAGCGTGACGCTGTGCGCGCTCGGCCCGCTGACGAACGTCGCGACCGCGCTGGTCGAGGCGCCGCAGATTCGCGGTGCGCTGCGCGAGATCGTGCTGATGGGCGGCGCGTTCTTCGAGCGCGGCAACATCACGCCGGCCGCCGAGTTCAACATCTACGTCGATCCGCAGGCGGCCGAAGTCGTGTTCGGCAGCGGCGTGCCGATCGTCGTGCTGCCGCGCGATGTCGCGGTGAAGGCACCGATCACGCCGGCGCGCGTCGCACCGTTCCGTGCGCTCGGCAACCGCTGCGGCGCGATCGTCGCGGACATCATGGATGCCGAACTCGCGTACAACAAGAAGCGGCGCGGCGCTGAAGACGCGCCGATGTACGACCCGACCGCGGTCGGCTACCTCGTCGATCCGACGCTGTTCGGCGGGCGCAAGGTCAACGTGATGGTCGAGACGACGGGACAGTGGACGCTCGGCGAGACCGTCGTCGACTGGAACGGGCGCAGCGGCCGCGCGGCGAACGCGACGTGGATCAACGAGGTCGACGCGGACCGCTTCTACGCGACGCTCGTCGAGCGTATCGCGAAGCTGCCCTGAGCGCGGGCGCTCGTGCGGCGAACGGCGAACCACGAACCGCACTCGGCCGACGTAATCAGATGTGCTTCGCAATCCATTCGCGGCATGTACGCACGTGCGGGCCGCGATCGTCGCCGGCGAGCGAGATCAGCGAGATCGCGCGCGTGACGCGCGGCTTGTCGACGCGCAGCGCAACGAGTTCGGGATCGTGCAGATGCATCGTATAGAGGCTCGGCAGCACGGCGGTCGCGAGGCCGTTGCGCGCGAGCGCATAGAGCGGCTCGGTGTATTCCATCCGGTAGGTGACGTTCAGGCGCAGCTTCTCGGCGCCGCCGGTGCGATGCAGCGATTCGCTGACGCTGCCGCGCACGAACACCGCGAGCTCGCGATCGACGAGCTTCGCCCACGTGACGCTTTTCGCGCGGGCGAGCGGATCGTCGTGCCGCACGACGATCACGATCTCGTCCTCGAACAGCTGCCGGTAGCGCAGCGTGCCGTCGTCGCTGTCGGGTTCGCGTACGCCGATGCCGAGATCCGCGACGCTGTCGCGCACGGCTTCGACGAGTGCGCTGTTGGGCAGGTCGGTGAGCGTGAAGCGCAGCGTCGGGTGGGCGTCGCGCAGTGCGTTGAGCGCGGGCAGCAGGCGGCCGGCGACCGACGGGATGAACGCGATGCGCACGGTCTGGATGCGTTCGCCGATGAGCCGCGTCATGTCGTCGAAGGTGCCGCGCGCCTGGTTGAGCAGGCGTTCGGCGAGCGGCAGCACGGCTTCGCCCGCGGTGGTGAGCGTGAGCCGGTGCGCGGAACGCGCGAACAGGCGCCCGCCGAGCAGGAACTCGATCTGGCGGATCGACGCGGTGAGCGCGGGCTGCGTGAGCGACAGCGCCTGCGCGGCCTGCGTGAAGCTGCGTGCGTGGGCGAGCACGACGAAGTGCTGAACCTGCCGCAGCGTGAGCGCGGGCAGCAGCGACGAGCGGTCGGACGACATCGGGCAATAACGGTCGGGGTGCGGTACGCGGCAGTATAAGACCGCGCTGCGTGCATCGACACAGGACAATATTCGGAATCACAGGAGAACCACCATGTCAGCGACTGACACGATGCCGGCGCGCGCGCCGGCCAACTGGCTCGAACGCCGCTTCGCGCTCGCCGCGCGCGGCACGAGCGTGCGCACCGAGACGATCGCGGGCGTCACGTCGTTTCTCGCGGCCGCGTACCTGCTCGTCGTGATCCCGTCGCTGCTCGCGACGGGCGGCATGGAGCGCGGCGCGGCGACGACCTCGACGATCGTCGTGTTCGTGCTGTTCACGACGCTGATGGGGCTCTACGCGAACCTGCCGTTCCTGGTCGGCCCCGGCATCGGCGGCTCGGTGATCATCGGCGTGACGCTCGCGACGACGGAGCATGTGGGCTGGCAGACGGGCCTCGGCATCGCGTGCGTGTCGGGCATCCTGTTCTTCCTGCTGACGATTCTCGGTGCGCGCGGCGTCGTGATGAAGCTGATACCGGTGCAGATCAAGCTCGGGCTCGGCGCGTCGATCGGGCTGTTCGTGACGATGCTCGGGTTGCGCAATGCGGGGATGGTCGTCGCGAACGCGAAGACCAACGCGTTCGCGCTCGGCGATTTCTCGCGGCCGGGTGCGCTCGTCGCGCTGATCGGCCTGGCGGTCGCGATCGTGCTGCAGGCACGCAAGGTGCCCGGCGCGATCCTGATCGCGATCCTCGTCGCGGCAGCGGCGGGCGTGCCGCTCGGCGTCACGCATCTGCCCGCGTCGTTCGTGTCGCTGCCGCACAGCATCGCGCCGATCGCGTTCAAGCTCGACATCGGCAGCGCGTTGAGCCTCGCGGCCGCGCCGTACCTGTTCGCGTTCTTCGCGGCGGAATTCTTCTCGACGCTCGGCACCGCGCTCGCGGTCGGCGCGAAGGCGAACCTGCTCGACGAACAGGGCAACCTGCCGAACATCAACCGGCCGTTCCTCGTCGATTCGCTCGCGGCGACGATCGGGCCCGTGTTCGGCATTCCCGCGCTGACCGCGCTGATCGAATCGGCGGCAGGCGTCGAGGCCGGCGGCCGCAGCGGGCTGTCGTCGCTGGCCGCGGCCGCGCTGTTCGCCGCGATGCTGCTGTTCGTGCCGGTCGCGCTCGCGATCCCGAAAGAGGCGACCGCGCCGGCGCTGATCCTGATCGGGCTGTCGATGTTCGCAACGATCCGCCATACGCATTTCGACGACTTCACCGATGCGCTGCCCGTGATGTCGATGGTGCTGCTCACGCTGATGTCGAACAGTTTCGGCACCGGCATCGCGGGCGGGCTGCTGTGCTACGTGCTCGTCAAGCTGCTGGCCGGCCGCCGGCGCGACGTGTCGTGGGGGCTCGTCGTGCTCGCGCTGCCGCTCGGCTATTACTTCTGGACCGTCGTGAAGCCGCACTGAGAGACGGCTTTCGCGACGTATCGGCACTACCCAAAACGAGACTGCAATGAAGGCAACACCAGGTAACGTCCCGGCCGCGCGCACGGGCATCGAGATCACGCCGGCCCATCGGGCCTTCTTCCACGCGCTGCCGAAGGTCGAGCTGCATTGCCACCTGCTCGGCGCGGTGCGGCACGACACGTTCGTCGCGCTCGCGGAACGCAGCGGCGCGCCGATCGAGCGCGCGGAGATCGACGCGTTTTATGCGCGCGGCGAGAAGCCGGTCGGCGTGCTGCACGTGCTGCGCGCGCTCGACAAGTATCTGCTCACGCGGCCCGACGACCTTCGGCGCATCGCTTACGAGTATCTGGAGGATGCGGCCGCGCACAACGTGCGGCATGCGGAATGCTTCTGGAATCCGACGGGCACGGTGCGGGTGTCGGGGATCGCGTATGCGGACGCGCAGGCCGCGATCGTGACGGCGATCCGCGACGCCGCGCGCGATTTCGGGATCGGCGCGCGCCTGATCCCGAGCATCGACCGCGAGCAGGATCCGGACGAGGCCGTGGCGATCGTCGAATGGATGAAGGCGAATCGCGCGGACGAAGTGGCGGGGCTCGGGATCGACTATCGCGAGAACGACCGGCCGCCGGAGCTGTTCTGGAAGGCTTACCGAAATGCGCGCGCGGCCGGTTTCCGCACGACCGCGCATGCGGGCGAGTTCGGGATGCCGTGGCGCAACGTCGAGACGGCCGTCGACCTGCTGCAGGTCGATCGCGTCGATCACGGCTATACGATCGTCGATAACCCCGAGCTGTGCGCGCGCTACGCGGAACGCGGGATCGTCTTCACTGTCGTGCCGACGAATTCGTACTACCTGCGCACGCTGCCGCCAGAGCAATGGGCGGAACGGCATCCGATGCGCAAGATGCCGGGCCTCGGGCTGAAGATCCATCCGAACACGGACGATCCGACGCTGCACAAGGTCAACCCGTCGGAGGCGTGGGAGCTGATGTTCAGCCATTTCGGCTTTACGCTCGCCGATCTCAAGCAATTCATGCTGAACGGGATCGACGGCGCGTGGGTCGACGATGCGACGAAGGCCGCGTGGCGTGCGGCGTGGGCGCCGGAGTTCGATACGCTGGCCGCGACGCTCGCGGCCGGTTGAGCGCATTGCCTGCCATATCGGCCGGCCGGCGCGTCAGCCGGCCGGTACTTCGTTCAGATGGAAACGCAGGTCGCCCGCGTCGAGCAACGCCGCGTAGCGGTACAGCAGGTTCGCGATCTCGACAGCGCTTGCGGTCATGCGGCCTCCGGCATCGATGGACGATGACGGCGATGGTGCGCGGCGCGGGGGCGGGCCGCTTCGTCCAGGTGGACTAAGGCGGCGCATCGTTCAGGCGCGATGCCGCGCACGCATCCCGCGATGGCTTCGCATCGCCTGGCGCGACCTGCCAGCCTTGCGGGCTGGCGTACGTCGGTCGCGTTCGCTATATTGGCGCACGGCGGCACCCGGTCGTGCCGCTGCCGCCGTGCGCGCTCGTGCCGGCATTCCGACAATAATTCGAATTCTGAGAGGGCCGCCGTGCGCATTCCTGTTTTCTGTCTGATGTTGTTCGTCTCGATGTCCGCGCGAGCCGGCAGTGCCTGCGACGGGCTGCTCGGCGATTACGCGCCGGCCGCCGGCAAGCCGGCGACGCTGCGCGTCGAGAAAGTGGGCGGCAAGATCGTGCTGCGCGGGCGCGACGCCGGCCAGTGGAGTGCCGAAACGGCACCGACGCAGGAAGCCGAGCTGGAAACCGACGGCCCTGACAAGGCGCCGCCGGGCGCCTGTGTGCTCGAGGTGCCGGGCGGCGAACTGATCAAGATGCCGATCGGCTCGCCGTATCAGGTCACGTCGATCACGGGCAGCAGCTTCACCACGAAGCATTCGACCACGGGCGTCCTGCTGCGCAGGGTGCAGGGCTTCCAGGTCGACGGTATCGAGCTGTATCGGGTTGCGCGCCGCGGCGATTCGCCGCCGGCCGCGGCACGCTGACGGCGTACGAGCCGACGTCCCGCGATACACGACGACACAACGACACGACGACACGACGACGAGGGCGACCCTTCCGATGGGCAATCGATCATGGCTTTATCTCCAGGCCGGTGACGGCGACGACGCGCGAACGATCGAGTTCGCGGAATCCAACAATCACTTTCCGCTGCTGTGGCGCGTGCTGCTCGCCGACGGCGGCGCGGGCGACGCGATAACGGATCAGCGCGTGTTCGGCGACGCCGGCACGCCGAACCTCGCCAGCGATGCGCGCGCGGCGCATGCGCGACTCAGCCGGCTCGCGTCGTTCGTCGTCGCGTATCCGCTGCCCGGCGACGATCCGGCGCTCGCGCGCCAGTTCGATGCGCTCGTGCGTCACCTCGGCGAGTCGATCGATGCGTTCGGCGATGCGCACGGCGCACCGCGGCTGTCCGCGAATCTCGACGAACTGTCATGGCTCGACGGCGGCGATCCGGACGAATTCATCCGCGACGAGCGCGACAACTGCACGCGCCTGTGGTGGCGGGTCGCGAACTGCATGGATTTCCGCGACGTGCGCGGCGTGCGCGACGTGCTCGAGATCGATACGCCCGCCGACTGGCGCGACTGGGCGTGGGGCTTCGGGTTCGGCGGCGTGTCGCATTACTATTTCCAGCGACAGGAGCCGCCGCGCGGCGTGGCGTTTGCCGAGATGTTCGACGCCGGCGAAGTGCACGGCAACTGGCTCGGCTACGGCACGTTCAGCTTTCGCGCGCGCAACGGCCTGTGGGGCGTGCGGCGGGAAGTCGACGACGCGTGGCACGTGATCGTGCCGCCCGAGTGGACGAACCTGTGGACGAGCGGCGCGCGCGATCGCCGGTTGCTGTGGGCCGCGCGCGACGGGAAGGTCGGCCTGCTGTTCGCCGATGGCGACGTCGACGGCGATGGCGACGAGATGCGGATCGTGCGCGAACCGGCGTTCGACGCGGTGTGGGATTTCAGCGGCGACGTCGCGTGCGTGCGCGTCGGCGAGCGGTTCGGGCTCGTGGGCACGGATGGCGCGTGGGTGCTCGAACCGTCGCTCGACGATTTCGGTGAATTCACCGGCGGGGTTGCGTCCGCGAGCCTGGACGGCCGCTGGGGCTTCGTCGACACGCACGGCGCGTGGGTGATTCCGCCACGCTTCGACGATGCACATGAATTCGTGAACGGCGCCGTCGCGGCGGTATCCGAAGGCGAGCAGTGGGGGCTGATCGGGCGCGACGGGCAATGGTGCGCGCCGCCCGAGTGGGCCGCGCTCGAATGGTCGTCCGAATGCGGCGCCTTCCTCGCGCGACGCAACGGCCATGTCGGTCTGGTCGATGCGAAAGGCCGGGTCGTCGTCGAGCCGTTTTACGCGGAAATCGCCACGCTGACCGACGACGAACGGACGGACATGCTGTCCGAGCTTGGTGCGATCCGCCATGTCGTGCGGCGCGACGACGGGCGTTGCGCGATCGTCGACGGGCAGGGCCACGTGCTGACGCCGTTCGATTTCGTCAACATGGGGGCGCTGCCGTGGTTGCCCGATGACGAAGCCGTGCCGGGCGAACTGTTCACGCGGTACGCGATCGGCGTGCTGCCGGGCGAGCCGGTGAAGGTTGCGATCTGCGATCTCGAGACGGGCGCGACGGTCGTGCAGGGGCGCTACGACGACGTGGCCGGCCTGTTCTGGGGTGCCGATCACGGCTGGCTGGCCTGCGTGCAGGACGAGGGCGGTGACGACGTGCGGGCGACGGTGTTTCGCGCGGACGGCACCGTGCTGCATCCGGCGCGTTACACGCGGATCGGGGACGATGCGCTGTTCGACGACGATCCCGATGCCGCTGCCGGGCACACGACGTTGATGCCGTGGTACGTCCGTCGTGCCGAGGTCGCGCAGAACTGGAGCATGGGCGAACCGGTCGCCGCGTTGCGCGACGACGGCGTGCCGGTATGGCTGTACGCGGACGGGCACGCGACGACGACGCGGCGCTAGCCGGGGCCGCTGTCGTGCATGCCGGCGTGGCGTGCCGGCACGACGATCAGCGGAAGAACCTCAGCCAGTCGAACAGGCCGGGGTGCGGACGCCGCTTCGGCGCCGGCGCCGGTGCGCTGCGCGGCCGGAAGTCGGGCGAGAACTGCGCACGCGGATCGATCGCGCGCGTACGCAGTGCCGCATCGTAGAACGCCCCGACGATCGGCAACGCGCTGTGCGCGCCCGCGCCCCAGTAGTCGCTGCGCAGCGTCACGTTGCCGTCGTCGAAGCCGACCCACGCGCCGGCCACCAGCTGCGGATGCATCAGGATGAACCAGCCGTCCGTGTTGTCCTGCGTCGTGCCGGTCTTGCCCGCGACGTCGACGCGGATTCCGTAGCGCGAACGGATGTCCTCGCCGGTTCCGTAATCGACGACGCCGCGCATCACGTCGACCAGCGTCTGCGCGGCGGCCACCGGCAACGCGCGTTCGGGGGGGGCGCCGTTGAATGCGGCGAGCACCTTGCCGTCGCGATCCTCGATGCGCGTGATCATCTGCGGCGCGACGTATACGCCCCGATTCGCGATCGTCCCGTAGGCGGACACCATTTCCTTCAGCGTGACGGGGCTCGTGCCGAGCGCGAGCGACGGCACCGCGTCGAGCGGGCTTTCGCGCACGCCCATCGCGCGCGCGAGCTGCGCGACCCTGGCCGCGCCTTCGCGCTGCATCACCTGCGCGGTGATGCGGTTGCGCGACAGCGCGAGCGCGTCGCGCAGCGTCATCGGTGCGTCGGTCGGCGGCTCGGCATCGGTCGGACGCCACACCGCGTGCGTGCCGATCGGGATCGCGACGGGGCGATCGACGAACGTGTCGCCCGGCCGCATGCCGTCCGCGAACGCGGCGCCATAGACGAACGGCTTGAACGTCGAACCCGGCTGGCGCCGCGCCTGCACCACGTGATCGAACGGCTCGCTGCCGAAGTCGGGGCTGCCGACCCATGCGCGAATCGCGCCGTTGCGCGGGTCGATCGCGACGAAGCCGGCCTGCACCTGCGTCTTGCGTTCGCACAACGCGTGCATGAACGCGCGATTCGCGCCGAGCTGCTTCAGCGCGGCGACATCGGTGAGCCCTGCGGCGCGCGCGTCGCGATAGTCGGGCGTCTGCCGGATGAAGCCGCGGAACAGGTCGTTGCGCAGCCCGCAGCCGGACGGGCCGCGCCATGCGCTGTCCGCGACTGCCTGCAGGCGATCGGTTTGCTGCGTCAGCGCTTGCGTCGCCATGTCCTGCAGTTGCGCATCGAGCGTCGTGCGCACGACGAGGCCGTCCGAGTAGAGGTCGTAGTTGTTGCGGTCGGCCCAGGCGATCAGCCACTTGCGCAGCTGCACCGCGAAGTGCGGAGCCGGGCCCGGCTGAGCGGTCTGCGGCTCGAAGTCGACGCGCAGCGGCCGGCGCTGCAATTGCGCGAGCTGCCGCGGCGACAGCATGCCCATCGCCGCCATCCGCGCGAGCACGATGTTGCGGCGCTGGACCGCGCGTTCCGGATTCAGCACCGGGTTGTAGTAGCTGTTGCCCTTCAGCATCCCGACGAGCGTCGCGCTCTCGACGATGTCGAGCTGGTCGGCCGATTTGCCGAAGTAGGTACGCGCGGCCATCTCGACGCCGTACGCGTTGTACAGGAACGGCACGGTGTTCAGGTAGGTCTCGAGAATCTCGTCCTTGCTGTACACCGTCTCGATCTTGAACGCTGTGATCAGCTCCTTCACCTTGCGCGTGAGCGTCGGTGCGCGGCCGACTTCGTCCGGGTACAGGTTGCGCGCGAGTTGCTGCGTGATCGTCGAGCCGCCCTGGCGGCTGCCCGAGAACGTATGCAGCCCGGCCGCGAGCGTGCGGCGCCAGTCGATGCCGTGATGCGTGTAGAAGCGGTGATCCTCGGTCGCGATCAGCGCGTCGATCATGTGCGGCGAGATCTGCTTGAGCGGCACCCATTCGCGGTTGACGGGCCGGAATTCGGCGATGACCTGGCCGTCGGCCGACAGCACGCGCGCGGGGCGGTCGATGCGGGCCTTGCGGATGTCGCCGATGCTCGGCGTGAACGGCACGAACGCGAGCAGCACCAGCAGGCCGGCCATCGGTATCGAGGCGAGCGTCAGCGCGACGCCGCGGCGCGTCGGATGGCGCAGGCGATGCCATGCGCCGGCGCACAGCGCGCGGATGCGCGCGCGGCTGGCGGCGGCCAGCGGTGCGACGCGGGCGCGGCAACGGAGCCACGCGTCTCGAAGAAGCGGCACGAAGCGGTTCAAGGCGGCAGGAGCGCGGATGGAGGAGGCGCGATCCTAGCAAACGACCCACGTGCGACGCCCGCTGAAACGGCCGTTTGCTTGCAGGATTTACAGACGATTACGTTTGTTGCCCATCGACAACCTTTTGCGGCACCCGCCGCCGCGATTCCGCTGACGATACGACGTCCGCGAGCCGTTGCGCGGCCGCTTCCATCTGCGCGCGACCGAATCCGCCGAAGCCCAGCACGAGCCCCGGGCGGGCCGTGCCCGGCGCGAACATCGGCGACACCGCGCGCACCGCGACGCCGGCTTGCGCGGCGCGCTCGACCACGTCGAGATCGTCGATGCCGCTTGCGAGCCACAGCACGACGTGCATCCCCTGATCGCCCGGCTGCACCCACGCGCGTTCGCGCGGCAGCCGCGCACCGAGCGTGTCGATCAGCAGCGCGCGCTGCTCCGCATACACGCCGCGCACGCGGCGGATGTGCCGGTCGAGATGGCCTTCCGCGATGAACGCGGCCAGCACGTGCTGGTCGGCGGTCGGCACATGGCGATCCATCAGTGCGCGCGCGCCGCAGAACGCGGGCACGAGATCGTGGGGGGCGATCACGTAGCCGAGCCGCAGCGACGGAAACAGGATCTTGCTGAACGTGCCGAGGTAGATCACGCGATCGGGGTCGAGACCCTGCAGCGACGGGAACGGATAACCTTCGTAGCGCAGCTCGCTGTCGTAGTCGTCCTCGACCACCCATGCGTGCCGTGCACGCGCCCACGCGAGCAGCGCATTGCGCCGCGCCATGCTGAGCGGCATGCCGAGCGGATACTGGTGCGACGGCGTGACGAACGCGGCGCGCGCATCGGGCGCGAGACGGATGCCGGCGTCGACGTCGAGGCCGTCGGCGTCGACCGGCACGCGCACCATCGCGTCGTGTCGCCCGGTGCTCTCGAGCAGCGCGGTGATGCCGCGATAGGCCGGGTTCTCGACCCAGGCGCGGTCGCCCGCGCCGAGCAGCAGCTGGCTCGCGAGGTGCAGCCCCTGCTGCGTGCCGCTCGTGATCACGACCTGGCCGGCCTCGCAGCGCACCGAGCGCGAACGGCGCACGTAGTCGGCGATCGCTTCGCGCAGCGGCAGCGCGCCTTGCGGATCGGCATAGCCGGACGGCGCGCCGGCGCCGCGCGCGCGCAGGCGGTTGCCGAGCCGGCGCCAGATGTCGTCGGGTGCGGTGAGGCCGATCGGTACCGAGATCGCGAACGGCATCGCCGGCAGCGGGCGGAATTCGCGGGCGATCCGCGCGAAGGCGGCGGCCGGCTCGGGCAGCCCGGCGTGGGCCGCGCGCCGTCGTGGCGTGGGCGGCGCGGGTTCGGGGCCGGGCGGCGGTTCCGCGAGCGCGTTCGCGACCCGCGTGCCCGCGCCGCCGCGCGATTCGAGAAAGCCTTCGGCGATGAGCTGCGCATACGCATCGACGACGGTGCCGCGGGCAACCTGCAGCGACGTGGCGAGCAGCCGCGTGGACGGGAGCGCATCGCCCGGCCGGACGTCGCCGCGACGCACGGCTTCGCGCAGCGCCTGCGCGAGCTGGCGGCTCAGGTCGCCGGCCGCACGGTCGAGCGCGCCGAGCGACGGGATTTCGACGATCCGGGTCGTTCTTGCCATGATTCTGGTCTGCTGAAATTGTTCCAAACCGGCTCTACAGCATAAACCAGTTTGAAGTCACAATCGGCGGGTGACGGGCTCGCGCCCGCGCCGTTTCCAACCCCGCATGACCGTGGAGCCGACATGTACGTCCCCGACGAATTCAACGAGCCCGACCCCGACGCGATGCGCGAGCTGATCGTGCAGCATCCGTTCGGCAGCCTGATCACGCACGGCAGGAACGGGCTCGACGCGAATCACATTCCGTTCGAACTGCTGCCCGACGACGACGGCGGGCTCGGCGAGCTGCATGCGCACGTCTCGCGCGCGAATCCGGTCTGGCAGGACGTTGCGAACGGCGACGAGGTGCTCGCGATCTTCCGTGCGGGCGACGCCTACATCTCGCCAACCTGGTATCCGAGCAAGCACGTGGCGCACCGGCAGGTGCCGACCTGGAACTACGTGGTCGTGCACGCGCACGGCCGCATCACGGTGCGCGACGACGAAAAGTTCGTGCGCGGCGTGGTCGCGCGGCTGACGCGCACGCACGAGGCGTCGCAGCCGGTGCCGTGGAAGATGGGCGACGCGCCGAAGGACTACATCGACAGGATGCTGGAGTCGATCGTCGGGCTGCAGATCGAGATCACGCGGCTCGTCGGCAATCGCAAGCTCGGGCAGAACAAGGACGAAGCCGATATCCGCGGCGCGGGCGAAGCGCTGGTCGCGGAGGGCAACCTCGCGATCGGGGAGGCGATGCTCGCGGCGGCCGACGCGAAACGCGAATGACGCGAATGACGCGAGTGACGCGCAAGCGGCGTGCACGCCGTGACCCCGGCGGCGCGCTCGGGCGAGTGCCACGCCCGCGCACCGGCGCCCGTCATTGCGTGCGCGTCGCGCCCTTCGTGCCTTCTCCCGCCTGCGCGAGCGCGTCGCGAATCGCGGCCTCGGTCTGGTCGTACGCGCCTTCGCCATAGCGCGTATAGACGACCTTTCCGCTCGCGTCGATCAGGTAGAGCGCGGGCCAGTACTGGTTGCCGTACGCGCGCCACGTGTCGTAGCGGTTGTCCTGCGCGACCGGATAACGGATGCCGAAGCGCCTGATCGCATCGGCGACGTTGCCCGCGTCGCGCTCGAACGGATACTCCGGCGTATGCACGCCGACCACCACGAGCCCCTGGTCGCGATACTTGCGGTCCCACTCCTTCACGTACGGAATCGTATGAATGCAGTTGATGCACGAGTACGTCCAGAAATCGACGAGCACGACCTTGCCGCGCAACTGGCCGAGCGTCAGCGGCGCGCTGTTGTGCCAGCGGTCGATGCCCGTGAAATCGGGGGCCGCCGTCCCGGCCTGCGAGGCCGGCATGCTCGCCTCGTCGCGGGTGCCGGCGAACGCGGCGAGCCCGGCCGTGGCGGCGAGGGCGATGACGAGGGCGGCGGTCTTGAGTCGGGGCAGCATGGCGTTCTCCTGAGCGGGAGGCCGCCGCTCGGAGGCGGCGGCCGGACGGGTTTCGACAGGCCCCATTAGGCGGCGCCGACGTATCTGCGATGTGTCCGGCAAGCCGCGCGTGTGCAATGTTGTGTGTCGTCACGGCGGCGCGATACATTGGGATACAAACGCGTACCCGCCGTGCGGTATAAAAGCGGACATCGCCTGCCTCGACTCATCGACTCATCGATACCTCGATACCGAAACGACCCATGGACAAGATCGACCACGTGCTGATCGTCGACGACGATCGCGCGATCCGCGAACTGATCGCGGATTATCTGGAGAAGAACGGCATGCGCGTATCGCTGGCCGCGAACGGCCGCGAGATGCGCAACGTGCTGGACGACGGCGCGCCCGACCTGATCGTGCTCGACCTGATGATGCCGGGCGAGGACGGCCTCACGCTGTGCCGCGACCTGCGCGCGGGCAAGTTCCGGACGGTGCCCGTGCTGATGCTGACCGCGCGCGGCGAGGAAACCGACCGCATCATCGGCCTCGAGATGGGTGCCGACGACTACCTCGCCAAGCCGTTCGCGGTGCGCGAACTGCTCGCGCGAATCCGCTCGGTGCTGCGGCGCGCACGCATGCTGCCGCCCGGCATGCAGGTGACGGAAACGGCCGCGATGCTCGCGTTCGGCGAATGGCGTCTCGACACGACCGGACGCCACCTGCTCGATACCGACGGCACGCTGGTCGCGCTGAGCGGCGCCGAATACCGGCTCTTGCGCGTGTTCCTCGACAACCCGCAGCGCGTGCTGACGCGCGACCAGTTGCTCAATCTCACGCAGGGGCGGCAGTCCGACCCGTTCGACCGGTCGATCGACCTGCTCGTGAGCCGGCTGCGCCAGCGCCTGCGCGACGGCGCGCGCGAGCCGCGCTACATCAAGACGCTGCGCAACGAGGGCTATGTGTTCTCGTCGGCCGTGACCGCCGTCGACGGTACGCCATGAGCGCGCGCACGTTGACGTTGTGGCACTGGCCGCGCTCGCTGTTCGCGCGGCTCGCGCTGATCCTGTGCGTGGGCCTCGCGCTCGCGCAGACGCTGTCTTTCTGGCTCACGGTGACCGAGCGCGACCAGGCGACCACCAACCTGATGATGGGCTACATCGAGCGCGAGGTCGCCAGCTCGGTCGCGCTGCTCGACCACCTGCCGCCGGCCGAGCGGGCCGCCTGGCTGCCGCGCCTCGCGCGGCGCAGCTATGCGTTCATCCTCGGGCCCGGCGAGACCGGCACGCCGCCGGAAGCGCGGCTGTCGGCGCGCGTCGAGCGGTCGATTTCCGACGGCATCGGCGGCGACTATCCGCTGACCGCGAACGCGATCCCCGGCGACCGCGAACATCTGCAGGTGCATCTGCGCCTGACCGACGGGTCGCCGCTCACGATCGACATCCATCCGATGTCGACGGTGCCGCTGTCGGGCTGGCTGCCGGTCGTGCTCCTGCTGCAGCTCGCGGTGCTGGCCGCGTGCTGCTGGCTCGCGGTGCGGCTCGCGACGCGGCCGCTCAAGCAGCTCGCGCAGGCCGCCGATGCGCTCGGCCCCGACCTGAAGGGCGAGCGGCTGAACGAGGACGGGCCGTCGGAAGTCGCGCGCGCCGCCCGGGCGTTCAACGCGATGCAGGACCGCATCGCGCAGTACATGGCCGAGCGCATGCAGATCCTCGCGTCGATCTCGCACGACCTGCAGACGCCGATCACGCGAATGCGCTTGCGGGTCGACGTGATGGACGACGACACGCAGGGCGCGAAGCTGCGCCAGGACCTGCTCGAGATGGAGCATCTGGTGAAGGAGGGCGTGGCGTATGCGCGGACGCTGCACGGCACCGAGGAGGCCGCGCGCCGCATCGATCTCGATGCGTTGCTCGACAGCATCGTGTGCGATTACACGGATGCGGGGCAGGACGTCGCGTTGCACAGCCGCGCGCCGCTCGCGCTCGTCACGCGGCCGAAGGCGCTGCGCCGCATCGTCGGCAACCTCGTCGACAACGCGCTGAAGTTCGCGGGCGCCGCCGAGATCGACGTGCACGCCGCGCCGGACGGCGGCGCGGTGATCGCCGTGCTCGACCGCGGGCCCGGCATTCCGGACGATCAGCTCGACGCGGTGTTCGAGCCGTTCCGGCGCGTGGAGACGTCGCGCAACCGGGAGACGGGCGGCACAGGGCTCGGCCTCGCGATCGCGCGGCAACTCGCGCTTGCGATGGGCGGCACGCTCACGCTGAACAACCGGGCGGACGGCGGCGGGCTGGAGGCGCGACTCACGCTGCGCAATGCGGGGTGACGCGGGGCGGCACGTGGCCGTGTGGTTTCAGGCAGTGTGGTTTCAGGTTCGTGCCGAAGCCGTAGCGGAAACTGACGCCGAAGCCGAAGCCGAAGCCGAAGCCGAAGCCGAAGCCGAAGCCGAAGCCGACGCCGAAGCCGAAGCCGACGCGCGCGACGTCACCCGCGCCGCAGATGCGCGTCGACGAGCGGCGCGAGCGTCGCCGCATGCACGGCCGCGAGATCGTGCCGGCCGCCCGGCACGACATGCAGCTGCGCGTCGGGCAGCCGCTCGAGCAGGCGCCGGCCGGCTGCGACGGGGCTGAGCGGATCGTCGTCGCCCCACAGCAGCAGCGTCGGTTGCGCGATGCGGCCGATTTCCCGCGACAGGTCGGCACGGAACGTCAGGAACCAGTCGGGCAGTTGCGGGTTGGCTTGCGCGAACCCGGCCCGCCAGTCCTGCGCGCCGAGCCCTTCCATGTCGAGCCCGCCGGACGTGACCGTCAGTACGAGGTGCGTGACCAGGCCGGGCTTGTCGAGCGCCGCGCGCATCGCGATCACGCCGCCCATCGATTGCGCGATCACGGCGGTCGGCCTGTCGATCGTTTCCAGGACATGACGCACGAGGCTGTCGAAATCGTCGACGGCCGGATCGCGCGGCGTGTCGCCGAAACCCGGATAGCCGACGATCCGGCGCTCGGCCGGGTGCGTCAGGCTGCCGGCGAGCGGTTGCCAGAAGGCGGTGCTGCCCGATGCACCGGGCAGGAAGAGCAGTTGCGACGGAACGGGCATGGTGGCGCGGTTTTCCGGTGAATGAAGTAACAGTGGGTGGCGGGCAGCGCGTGTCAGCACCGGCCGGTGCGCAGCGCGACGGTCCAGTCGTCGCGCCCGCGCGATGCCGCGGTGGCGGCCGCCGTGTGCCAGTCGTATTCGACCGCATGAAATTCGACGTTCCAGCCGGCCGCCGTGCGCGACACCATCGCGTAGCGCGCATGCGGCGACCCCGTCTCGATGCGGTGCGGGTGCGGCAGGTCGTCCGCGTAGGCCTGCAGCCCGACGCTGCCCGGGTTGACGATCAGCCGGCCGTCGTCGAGTCTGGCCGTACGCGGGATGTGCGTGTGGCCGCACAGGATCAGCGATGCCGGTTCGTCGCCCGCGCGTTGCGCGATTTCCGCGGGCGTCGCCGCGCGGCAGCCGTCGGGCGTGACGGTTTCGAGGAAATAGGCGACGTCGCTGCCGGGCGTGCCGTGCACCATCAATACGTCGCCGTCGAGCGTCGCGCGCTCGGGCAGCGCGGCGATCCATGCGAGATGGTCGGCGCGCAGCGTGTCGTGCGCCCAGCGATCCGACAGCCGCATCGACTCGCGATCGCCGCCGAGCAGTTGCCGTTCGTGATTGCCCTTGATGGTCGGCAGGTCGAGCGCGATCAGGCGGTCGGCCGTTTCGGGCGGATGGAGCGCCCCCGACAGGATGTCGCCGAGATTGACGATCACGTCGGCGCCGCGGCGGCGGACGTCGTCGAGCACCGCGTCGAGCGCGGCGAGGTTGCCGTGGATGTCGGACAGCGCGGCGATTTTCATGGTGGATCGTCGGGGAGGGGAACGGCGATTGTCGCCAATTCGGCTCGGGTCGTCCAATGGCTTGCGCATGTATGCATGTATGCGATGCCGCAAGCCGCAAGCCGCAAGCCGCAAGCCGCAAGCCGCAAGCCGCAAGCCGCAAGCCGCAAGCCGCAAGCGGTTTGGCGTGAAGCTGCAGATTTCGCGTCAGTCGGTCGCGAGGCGCGCGTACATCGCGAAATCGCCCGGTGTGCCGCGCACCATCCTGTACGCGCGCAACAGCCCTTCGTAGCGGTAGCCGCACTTCTGCAGCACGCGCGCGGAGCCCGCGTTGCTGGTCAGCACCACGCCCTGCATGCGCATGAAGCCGCCGTCCGCGAAGGCCCACGCGGTGACGGCCGCGCACAGCGCGCTCGCGATTCCGCGCCCCCAGTGCGACGGCGCGAGATCGTATGCGATCTCGGCCGAGCGGTTCGCGGTGGAGACGGTATGCAGGCCGATCGTCCCGGCGAGCGCGCCCGATGCGTCGTCGATCACGGCGAGACGCCGGATCGAATCGGGGTCGGTCGATTCGATGGCGTCGAACAGCGGCAGCAGATCGTCGGGCGAGCGCAGGTTCCAGCTCGTGTGGCGGAAGACGTCAGGGTTCGACAGGTACGCGTACCACGCGTCGAGGTCGGCGCGTTCGAGCTGGCGGAGCGACAGGCCGGGAAAGCATGATTGCGGCGGATTGTCGATTCTCATAAACAGATCTCGGTGGTCGATGGTAGAAGACTGGCGCCGACGCTCGGATCTATTACCCGACCTGCTCGCTATCCTCCACTTCGCCGCGGTCCCGCGATTTTTCTAGTCGATAACGAGCATAGGACTCGAGGAAATCGCGCTGGAGCGTTGTATCCGGGAACCACGAGGCGGCGAAGCGCTCGGCCTGATCCTCCAGCGGACCTTCGTGGTCGAAACAGCGATGCTCGTACATTACGGTTGACGGCAGGCCGTTGAGGATTCGGCGTACGAATGCTGCGTAGCCGGACAGCGCGTTCAACGTGTCGAAGACCATGAGGTCGACGAGCGCGTCGCACATCGATGCGATATCGCTGTCGCCTAGGCTCCCGGGGGCGGTCAGCCATTCACGGATCAGTTGCAACCCGTGGTTATCCGCGTCGTTGGCAAAAGAGCCGTTCGCGATATGGTCGGTCCATGACCACAGAACCAGCCATACTGCGGCAAAGCGGTTACCTTCGTCGCGAGATTGGCTAACACTGAGCGCGATGAATTTCGTGAGCGATCCGGATTCCGCAAGTGCGCGAATTCGCGGCTTGGCCAGCTCGGGGTTGGTCCGGACAAGCGAGACGAGCAACGCGATGGCTAGCGTGACGACCGAATACTCGTTACTCGCATTCTTCACGAATTCGGTAACGGAACCGCACACATCGTCGAATGCATCGGCATTGCGTATTCCGAGCAGATGCAAGACATATTTCGCGTCTCTGTCCCATCCCGGCCTGTTGGCTGTGTTTTTCAGGAAGCGGACAAGTTCGCGATCACCACCGCTGCATGTGCAGTTCTGGAGCACCTCGCGGCGATCGTCTATTCCATTCAGTTTTTGGGCCAGCCACGTGAAGGATTCGGCGTCTATGTGCAGATTAATCGATGTCGGGTGCGCCAGGATGGCATCGGCGATTGCGTGACTGCGGAGTAGTCGCGCGATGCCGTCTTCAATGCCCGACGAAGAATTCCGTATCGATAGGGCGGATTCGGCGTCGAGCTTGCGGCAGATCTCTCGCGCGATGCCGTCGGGATGCGGGAGCGACGATAGTGTGGCCACGATGGAATCAATCGCGGTGAGATCAGTAAGCGGCAATGCGTCGAACGCCTGCACCGCATGTATTCCGTTTTGCTCGAGTGTCGCCAGAATCTCCGCAAATATTTGATTGACGGACGCGTCGGAACTGCGCTTCTGATCGATGAATGTCTTTGCCGTCTGGGCGAATGCGGCCAGCGGGCCGGGGAAAGCCGAGCACTGTTGTAGCGCGAAGCGCTTCAGGTCCCGATCCGCGGCATACGTGCCTTCGATGAACGCCTCGATCCGTTTGATGCGCTGGTTCAGCGCGTCGTCGTCCAGCGGTCCTGAGAAGGTTTCTTCAAGTTGCTGCTGTGCGTAGATGTAGGCGACATGCCTCCGGTCCGGTGCGCCGAGTCGGATGATGTCGAACATCGATTGAAGGTCGTTGCGGCCCGTCAACTTGATCATGTAAGGCGCGATTTCCGGTAGGGCGCCTCCGGTCGCCGGACTTTGCTCCCACAGCTGGTAGGCGGCAAGGACTTCGATGCCGATTGCGTTCTTGTCGACTCCCTCGTCCTCTTCGCGTAAGCCGCGTTCGACGTAAAGCGCGACCAAGCTGTTGATATAGCGGACGATGGCACGCGGCGTACGCGGATGCTCTTCCGCATACAGATCAATGACAGTATCGCGACTTTTCCGATTTAACTTTTCGAAGGCCCGGTCCATGCGATCCTCGAAGAACGATCGCCAGAAATGCGTTGTCATGTCGGGCACAGCGAATTGAACCTGGAACACCTTCTCCAGTGCGTTGTTCACGTCATTTGGTGAATCCGTGCTGCCCGGGTTGACGGGGCGAGCCATCGGCACGAGCAGCCAGACTCGCTCATACCAGGGTTCTGCACGAAACGTCGGATTGTCGAGAAAGGAACGCAATAGCGCCCAGGTTGCGCGCACTTCGCCATCATCCACGCGATCCAGGTTGTCGACCACGATCACGAGCCGGCGGTTGGCCGTCGCATGCGTTCGACTGCCCAGCACCGTGTCGAGCAATGCGAAAAAAGCGTTCTGGAAATCGAGCGACGTCGGTTCTCCCGCATCCGTGACGGTGATGTTTTCGCTGTCGGGCTGCCGCCGCAAAATGAGTCCCAGCGTGCGGCCGGTCAGCGGGCGAAGAATCTTGTACGCGCCCCAACCCAGCACGGCCGCCCAGACGACAGATGCAAAGAACCCCTTGCCCTGCGCCAGCGACGATATGGCGGAATTGAGTAGCGGCGAGACCAGACCCGCACAGAGGAGCAGCGTGATGAGCGTCTGGTCGTTGTCCCTGAAAACAGGTTCGCTTTGTCGAGACGATTTCTTGAGCCGCTTTGCCAGGAATTCGATTCGATCGGTCCATTCGTCCTGATCGTCAGTTGAGCGGAGCGTGGGAAGCCAACGTCCACGCAGCCGTGCGATCAGCGCTTCGAAGAACGCGCGTCGAAGCGGGTCGCCGGTGTGAACCCACGCATCGTATTCAAACACCACGACATCGAGTTCGTCCGCCTGCGCTGGTTGCGCTTCGAATTCCTCCGCCAGAAGCCTGACGATGGTCGACTTTCCGACGCCCCAGTCACCATCCAGTCGTATGCTTTGCCCGCCCTTGCAGTTTCTGATCAGCGTCGCTATGGCTTTCGCGATTCGATGGTGAGGCCCCTGTATTGCGTTTTTCCCCGCGGGAATATCAGCCAGAAGTTGCGGCATTGCGGCTCCCACTTGAATGTATGGTCTTGATTGTTTGGTATGAGTATCGCCGTGTCCGATATCTGCCCGGAACGGCCGTCGGGCGCACAGCGAGCCGACTGCTGTTCGACTTGTTTTTGCAACGACATCGGAACGGCGCTCGGTTACAAAACCGGCCGATGTCGTAATTCAACGCTTCACGTCTTATTTGGGCGGCAACCAAGTGTACTTGAGGTCGCGTTTCCGGAATCGTCTGTTTTTTCTGGAAACGTTACCGACGAGGGCGCCGACGAATTGTCGACGGGACAACATCGGGAAACGTGACGGCCGCGACGATCCGCGAACGTTCGGGCGCGCGATTCACGCCGCATGACGCCGGTACAACGCCAGCGACCCGGCGAGCGCGAGCAGCATCGCGCCGCACGTGCGTTCGAGCCACAGCGCGCCCGCGCGCTTCAGCAGCCGCACCGCGCGTGCGCCGAGCAGCGCGTAGCCGAACATCACCGCGCCGTCGAGCAGCGCGAAGGTGACCGAGAGCGCGACGTATTGCGGTGCGAGCGGCGCGGACGGATCGAGGAACTGCGGCAGGAACGCGGAGAAGAACAGGTAGCCCTTCGGGTTCGTCACCGCCGTGAGGAAACTCTTCGCGAAGATCGACGCGTTGCGCCCGGATACCGCTTCACCGTGCGCGGCGGCGACGTCGAGCGAACCCTTCGACATCAGCAGCCGGATGCCGACGTACGCGAGGTAGGCGGCGCCGAGCCACTTCACGACCGAGAACCAGAACGCCGATGCCATCAGCAGCGCGCCGAGGCCGAGCGCGACCGCGACGATCAGCACGAAATCGGACAGCATCGCGCCCGCGAAGCCGTAAGCCGCGCGTCGCACGCCGTAGCGCGAGCCGTTGGTCAGCGCGAGCAGCACGGTCGGGCCGGGTGTCGCGATGCCGACGAAGGCGACGGCGGCGAAGACCAGCAGGGTCGTTTCATGCATGACGGAACTCCCGAGGGAAGGGGCGCGCTCGATTATCGGCTGCGCCCGCCCGGGCTGTACAGGGACGGCGCGCCGCGCACACGGCCGCCCGATCGACTATCTCGATTTTGGCAATAAACTTTTTTCATTATTCCGCTTCAGATTGAAACCGGTTCCATCTACCATGGCGGCCGCAGCGGGCACGCCCGCCGCGTCGTCGCGCGCGGACGATGCCGGCCTCGCACCGCCGGCGGATCTCGCCGCCCGCGCGCTACTCGCAACTGACAGCCAGAACAACGGGTTCACCGCCCGGAGACACGACAATCATGAACAAGCAACTGATCGCGGCCCCGCTGCTGCTCTCGCTCGCGGGCGTCGCCGCCGCGCAAAGCTCCGTCACGCTGTACGGCATCGTCGACGCGGGCGTGACCTATCGCAGCAACGAACGGGTCGGCTCCGCGGGCGCGTACACCGGCCATTCGAACGTCGGGCTCACGACCGGCAACCTGTCCGGCAGCCGCTGGGGCATCAAGGGTTCCGAGGATCTGGGCGGCGGGATGCGCGCGCTGTTCGTCCTCGAGAACGGTTTCGACATCACGAACGGCACGTCGGGCCAGGGTGGCCGCCAGTTCGGCCGCCAGGCGTTCGTCGGCCTGGGCAGCGACCGCTACGGCGCGGTCACGCTCGGCCGCCAGTACACGTCGCTCGACGACTTCGTGAGCCCGGTCGGCCCGTCGTCGTTCATCGGCGGCTTCGGCGCACACCCGGGCGATATCGACGACCTCGACCAGACGGCGCGCGTCGACAGCTCGATCAAGTACACGAGCGCCAACTACTCGGGCTTCACGTTCGGCGCGCTGTACGGTTTCGGCAGCCAGCCGGGCAGCATGAAGCAGCGCAACACGTGGAGCGTCGGCGCGGCCTACGCGGCGGGCCCGCTGCGCGTCGGCGTCGGCTACGAGCGCTCGGACAACAGCAAGACGGGCGCGACCGACCCGACGGCCGGCAAGTGGCAGAGCACCGACGACGGGCTGTTCAACTCGTCGATCAACGAAGGCTATGCGAGCGCGCAGTCGCAGCAGATCATCGCGACCGGCGCGACCTACGATTTCGGCCCGGCCGTCGTCGGGGTGAACTACAGCAACGTGCAGTACCGCAGCGGCGACCAGTCGCGGTTCACGGGCCACGCGACGTTCAACGTCGCGGGCGTGTTCACGCGCTGGAACGTGCGCCCGCAGACGCAACTGTTCGCGGGCTACAGCTACACGCGCGGCAGCGATGTCGATGGCGTGGACGACCGCGCGCAGTATCACAACGTCACGCTCGGCGCCACCTACGACCTGTCGAAGCGCACCAGCGTGTACCTGCTCGGCGCGTACCAGCACGCATCGGGCATGACGCTCGACGCGCTCGGCCGGCCGGTGGCCGCGACCGCGTCGGTGTCCGACAAGGCGAACGGCCACTCGTCCGATTCGCGGTCGCAGGCCATCGTCAGCCTCGGCCTGCGCCAGAAGTTCTGACGCGCAGCGATCGTTGCGCCCGCAACGTTGCGCGCAGCCGGTGCGGGCGACGTTGCAGGCATGCCCCTATACTGTCGCCTCCGTTCTTCGAGGAGACGACATGACCCGAACGTATTCCGCGAGTTGCCTGTGCGGAACCGTCACCGTGACGTTGCGCGGTGAGCCTGCGGCGCGCGCGAACTGCCATTGCGCGACCTGCCGCGATTTCTACGGCACGCCGGTGCTGTCCGCGACCGCGTGGCCGCCGGAGCAGGTGGCCGTCGAGGGCGGCCATGCGACGTTCCCGCATCCGGCGAAGTCGATGTCGCGCACGTATTGCGCGTCCTGCGGCGAGATCGTGTGCGGCACCAACCGGCTCGGCATGCGCGTCGTACCGAACAGCCTGGCCGCGCGTGCGCACGGCGGGCAACTGCCCGGCGACCTGCAGCCGACGATGCACCTGTTCTACCGGCACCGCGTGATCGACGTCGTGGACGAGCTGCCGAAATTCCTCGACGGCTGGGACGGCCCGACGCTCGACGACGCGAACTGAACGATCGCGGCTGCGTGCCGGCATGGCCGGCGCGCGGTTCTCTCCGCCGTATCCCGCTTTCTCCTTTCTCCCTTCCTCCCGCCGCATGCCGCTGCGCCGAATCGCACCGACGCGATCGAGCCGGATAATATTTTTTCCCTTTCATTTCAATTTCGATTTGTAATCATCGAGCCCATTTCCGGGGAATGAAAAAGGCAATGCGTGAATTTCAGAAAAAATGACGTATTTGCATTGGGCAATCCGGAAGAAAATGCCGGGGAAAAGCGCCGAAGCCGTGCGGCCGGCAGGCCGTTGCGGCGCGGTGGGCGGGTTTGACCATCGTTGACGGAAAAGCGCCGGACGGCAAAAAGAATGGCGTGAATAATTCGGGAGGAAGGTGAATGCGCTTTAGCCGGAATCACCAATATTTCATGCGCCGCGATTTACAGTGTCGACAATTGAACGTTCGGGAGCATTATTCATGTCAATGAAACAAATTCGGGCGGCATTGCTGGGAATGTGCATGGCGATGCTGGCGCCGGCGAGTCACGCGCAGGTGTCGTACTCGACCGACTGGCTCGCGAACACGTACGGCACGCTGGCCCAGCACGTGGGCAACGCCGCGCGCTCGATGTGGGTCGCCCCCGAGGGCGTGATCTACACGGCGTCGCGCTGGGACGAGAACGCGGGCGGTGTCGCGCTCTACCAGAACGGCCAGCCGATGGGCACGATCGGCATCCACGACGAATTCCAGGGCGGCGCGATCACCGGCAACGCGACGTCGATCTTCGTCGCGCTCGGCTACAACCGCAACTTCGGCAGCGGCTCGGTGGGCCGCTACAACCGCGGCACGAACCAGCGCGACCTGCGCATCCCGGTCAGCACGTGGACGGGCCTGCCGAATCCGGACGTGATCACCGGCCTCGCGACGGCCGGCAACCTGCTGTATGCGAGCGATTTCTACGGCAACCGCGTGCGCGTCTATACGACCGACGGCGTCTGGCAGCGCGACATCGGCGTGACCGGGCCCGGTGCGCTGGCGCTCGATGCGGCGGGCAACCTGTGGGTGGCGCGCATGAGCGCGGGCGTGGTCGTGCAGTACAGTGCGACCGGCACGCTGATGAACACGATCCAGATGGCGGCCGGCGCACGGCCGTCGGCGCTGTATTTCGACGCGTCGACGGGGCAGTTGCTGGTGGGCGACCAGGGCCCGGACATGAACATCAAGCTCTACAGCCTCGCCGGGCTGCCGCAGCAGGTCGGCACGTTCGGCGTGCAGGGCGGTTATCTCGACACGACATCGGGCATCAAGGGGCAGGTCGGCGACAAGCGCTTCACGCGCGTGGTCGGCATCGGCAAGGATGCCGGCGGCAACCTGTACGTGCTCAACAATGCGTGGGGCGGGGGCTGGGATCTCGGACGCAACGGCAGCACCGACCTGCATTCATACGGCCCGACGGGCGCGCTGCAATGGAAGCTGCAGGCGCTGAACTTCGAGGCGATCGCCGCGCCCGACCCGGCGACCGACGGCGCGTTCTTCTATAGCGGCAACAACGTGTACACGGGCTCGGCCGGCGGCACGTTCGTCGCGAACACGGTCGATCCGTTCAGCTATCCGAAGGACCCGCGCCTCGACATGAACGACTACCAGCGCGGCCAGCACTTCGGCCAGCTCGTGACGGTCGGCGGCAACCGGATCCTCGTCGCATCGGGCCAGAACCCCGGCAACTTCAACTTCTACTACTTCACGCCGGCGACCGGCTATATCGCGAATCCGGCCGGCTCGCTGCCGGGCAAGCCGTTCAACACGACGCTGCAGGTCACGGCCGGTTTCGACATCGACGGCAACGGCGACGTGTGGGCCGGGTTGAACGGCTCCAACGTGATTACCCGCTACCCGATGACGGGCTTCGACGCGACCGGCAAGCCGTCGTGGGGCAAGCCGACGACGACGGCCGTGCCGGGCACCGTGGCGCCGGTCACGCGCATCATCTACCAGGCGGACAGCGACACGATGATCCTCGCGCAGGGCCTCGCGGGCAACTGGGACTGGACCGCGATGAACGGGCATATCGAGGTCTATCACGGCTGGAAGAACGGCAACACGAGCGCGCCGAACCCGGTGATCAACCTGACGAGCGCGAACCCCAAATCGATCGCGGCGGCCGGCCACTACCTGTTCGTCGGCTACGTGCACACCGTGCCGAACGTCGACGTGTTCGATCTCAACACGGGCGCCCTCGTCACGACGCTGACCAACTCGAACACGTCGGCGATGGATGTCGGCAACGACGTCGACTCGATGTACGGGATCCGCGCGTACCTGCGCTCGACCGGCGAATACGTGATCACGAAGGACAACTACAACGGCACCAGCATGATCGTGTATCGCTGGCGTCCGTGAACGCGCGGGCCGAGCAGGCCGCGCGGTCTGCCCGGCCTGCCCGGCGCCCGCGTCACGGCGCGCCGAGCACGCGGCCGTTCACGCTGAGCCCGTACATCGAATCGGGCGAATCGTGGAATTTCGCGCGCGTGTCGTGCACCGAGCCCGTGAAGCGCGGGTCCTGCGGACGTTCGTGGCTGTCCATGAAGGTCGCGACGTCCCACGCTTCCTGATCGGTCAGCGTGCCGCCGAGCCCGAGCGGCATGTTGGCCTTGATGAAGCCGGCCGCATTGCGGATGTCGCCCATCCCCGCGCCCCAGTTGAACGAACGCGCGCCCCACAGCGCCGGGAAGACCGCCTTGCCGCCGCTCGACTGCCCCTGGCCGTCCGCACCGTGGCACAGCGCGCAGTGCTGCGTGTAGACGGCGGCGCCGCGCGCATAGTCGACCTTCTGCGCGGGCGGCGGCAGTTTCAGGAAACCCTGCCCCGGCAGCTTCGTGCCGACCGGCGCGCCCTTCGCGAGCCAGTACGAATAGGTTTCCAGCGCGACGAGAATCGGGTCGCCGGCCGGCGGCGCCTTGCCGTTCATGCTGTAGCGGAAGCATCCCTGCAGGCGCTCGGCGAACGTGTTCACGTGGCCGTTCTTGCTGCGGTACGCCGGATACAGCAGGTACGCGGCCCACATCGGGCTCGAATCGGGCCGCCGGCCCGCGTCGAGGTGGCAGCTCGCGCAGGTCAGCTTGTTGCCGACGTACTTGCCCGCGAACTCGGGCGTGTGCAAAAAGATCTGCTCGCCGAGCTTCACGGTCTTGCCGAACTCGTCGGCGGGGATCGCGGATTCGGCGGGCGGCGCGAACGGCCTGGCGGCCGCCGCAACGGCGGAAGGCGCGGATGCGGAAGCGTTGGCCGGTGGTGCGTCCTGCGGTGCGGCCGCGAACGCGAGCGCGGGCATCCAGGCCGCGCCGAGCAGTGCCGCGCGGGTGCGGCGGATCAGCGTCGTGCGGTCGATCATCGCTTGTCTCCCTGCGCGGCGCCGCCGCGTGCGTAGTAGGCGGCCACTGCGTCGATGTCGGCGTCGGACAGCTTGCCGGCGATCGCCGGCATCAGCGCCATCGGCCCCGGCGGGCGCGTGCCGTGTTTCCAGCCGTTCAACTGGCCGGCGATATAGGCGGCGGGCTGGCCCGCGAGCGGCGGAAACGCGCTGCCCACGCCGAGGCCGCCGGGGCCGTGACACTGGGCGCATGCGGGCAGGCCTTGTGACCAGCGTCCGCGCGTCGCGAGCCACGCGCCGGTGTTCGCCGGATCGATCGACGTGTCGTCGGCGGCGACGATGCCGGCGGGTGCGGGCAGGCTCGCGAAGTACGCGGATACCGCATCGCGCTCGTGCGGCGTCAGCAGTTTCGAGAGCGGCTGCATGACGGGATTCTGGCGGCTGCCGTCCGCGAACGCGGCAAGCTGCGCGGACAGATACGCGGCGCTCGTGCCCGCGAGGCGCGGGAAGCCGGCCGCCGCGTTGCCTTCGCCCTGGCTGCCGTGGCAGCCGATGCAGGCGGCGACGCCCGTCGTCGAACCCTGTGTCGCGAGCGTCTTGCCGAGCGCCGCGTCGTCCGCGCGCGCGTGGCCGCCCAGCAGCGTCGCCGCGGCGAGCAGCAGCGGCGCGAACCGGCGTCGCGGTGTGTGCACCGTATCGTTCACGTGTCCCCTCCTTGTTGTAGGCCGCGAGCGCGCCGCCGGGCAGCCGGCGCGGCCGCGTGGTCAGCCCGCATCGGACTGCTTCTCCTGCTGCGCCGGCGCGAGGTGCTGCGGCGGTGTCGCCGCATCGTATCGGCCGAAGCCGTAGCGCTGGAAGATTCCAAACGCTTCCGGCGACCGGATGAACGCGAGCCATGCGCGCGCGGCTTCCGGATGCGGCGCGTCCTTCACCATCGCGCCCGCATAGATCGCAGTCGTATTCTGCTCGACCGGAATGTCGATGTGCATCAGCGGATGCCCGACCTGTTCCTGGAAGGCCGCCTCGGATTGCCACAGCACGCCCGCGTCCGCGCGCCCCTGCATCAGGAACAGCGCGGTTTCCCGATGGTGGATGTGCGTGAGCTCGGTCGTGCCGGCGCGCACCTTGTCGTCGTAGACGGTACGCGCGAGCGCGTCGCCGCCGGCTTTCACGAGCGATGCGCGGATCTGCCGCGCGACGCCCTCGAATGCCGGATTGGGCATCGCAAGCTGCACGTCGGGCCGCGCGAGGTCGTTCGGCGACGCGATGCGCTTCGGATTGCCGGCGCGCACCATGATCGTCAGCTGGTTCGTCACGTAGGGCACGGCCGGGCCGGCGAGCGTGCCGTCCGCGATCAAGCCGTCGATCTTGCCGAGTCCCGCGAAATACGCGTCGGGCTTGACCGTCCACGTCATGTTGCCGACGGTGATCGTGCCGCCCGCATGGATCTGCTTCACGAGCAGGCCGGGCGGGATCGTCTCCCAGTAGATGCGGCCGCGGTACTCGGGATGGTCTTCCTCGAACTTCGCGACGAGCGGCGCCATAGCGAAGAAATAGTTGCCGCCGACGAACAGCACGAGCTTCGGCGCGGTGAGGTCGCCGTGGAAATCGGCGAGCACGTCGACCTGCGGCACCGTGAATTCGAGGCCGCGATGCGTCGCGTCGTTGTTGCGGCCGTCCTGCCAGGGCGGGAAGACGTTCGCGGCGGGGCCGGCCGGCGCGGCGAGCGACAGCGCCGATGCGCAGCAGAGCCAGGCGGCCAGCACGGCGCGCAGCGTGCGCCGACGGCGCGGCAACGGTGATGGCGGTTGCAGGGGGATCGATGTCATCGCGGTGCTCATTTTGCGTACGTGAAGCCGGCCTGCTGCAGGTCGGGCAGCGTGCCGACCGCGCCCGGCGTGACGATTGCCGACGGGATCACATGGTTGGTCAGGTCGGCCGCGAGCGCATCGAGCGGCAGCTTGTCGGGATTCGCGTTCGCGCCGTCGAGCCGCTCCGCGAGTTCCCAGATCGCGTTGTGACACGACAGGAACACGACGCCGCGCTGCTGCAGCGCGGCGATGCTGTTGTCGTGCGACGAGAATGCGCCGTCGGGCGACTCGTGGTCTTGCGCGCCCTTCGATTGTGCGGGTTTCGCGTCGAGCAGCGTGTTGGCCGGAAAGGCGGCGCCGGCGAATTTCGCGAGGCCGTATTTGTCCCACGCGGCCTGGTCGAACAGTGCGAGATGCGCGCTGCCGTGCGTGGCCGATACGACGAGGAAATCCGGATGGCGATACGACCAGATCTGCGCGTTCAGCGAATTGCGCATCAGGTTCAGCCACGGGCCGCCGAGCTCGGTGTTGTCCCATACCTGCTTCGGGCCGCCGCGGTAGCCGGCCAGTTCGGCGAGCGCCGCATGATCCCACTGGTCGGGGCGTTCGAGGATCACCGGCACCGTCTTGAAGTCGCGCCGCCGCGGCGCGGCCGCGAGGCGGCGCGTGAGGTCGGCGAGGTGCGTGGCGCCGCCGGGTAGCAGCGTGCCGGTTTCGGGCGCGGCGGCGCGAGCGGGGCGCGCGGCGGCGAGCAGCGCGGTGCCGGCCGCGAGGCCGAGTGTCTTGAGCGCGCCTCGGCGCGCGTGCCGGTCGGACATGGGGTATCTCCCGGAATCGTTTTTGTGGGGGCATGCCGCGTTGCGGTACGGCGCTGCGGCGTCGCGAATGCGTAGCCAGTCTAGCGGCGCGCGTCCGGTACGGAAAATCGCGGTATCGGATGGGAGATATTCGGGAGGCTGATGATTGGGCGACCGGGGTTGGGGCGATCGGTGAAACGACCATCGGTTCGGTCATTGCACCCGGCTTCGGTCGGCGAGCCCGTCGTTCAGGGGTTTCCTGCGGACGGTTCCGGTTCCGGTTTAGATCGGCGAATCGATCATCCAGTTGATACGGATAGCTGATTATCCGGAGCGGGCTGCACTGGATCGACTTGTATAATCGCCTCCTGCGAATTCACACATGCCTGACCGAGAGAGAGAACGTTACTCATGAATTGGGACGATGCCCGCGTTTTTCTGGCCGTTCATCGCACCGGGACGCTGCGCGAGGCCGCGGCCGTTCTCGATGTCGACCAGGCCACCGTGGGGCGACGGTTGACCGCACTCGAGAAGGCGCTCGGTGCGAAGCTGTTTCTCAAGACATCGTCCGGTTATGTCGTGACGCCGGTCGGCGAGCATTCGCTGCAGGCTGCGGAAGCAATGGAGCAGGCGGCGTGCGAATTCGAGCGTCGCGTCCAGGGCTCGGACGATCGCCTCGAAGGCGAGGTCCGGGTGACGACGACCGATTCCCTCGCGATGGATTTCGTCGTTCCCGCGATACGGGAGCTGCGCCGGAAATGTCCGGCGATACACGTGATCCTGACGACGTCCGTGCAGGTGCTCAACCTGACGCGACGCGATGCGGATCTCGCGATTCGCACCGTGATGCCGGAAAATCCCGACCTCGTGCGCCGGAAGCTCGCCGAATGGGAGGTCGGGCTGTTCGCGAGCCGCGAGTATCTGGATGCGCATGGCGAGCCCGCGATCGGAGGCGCGTTCGAAGGGCATGACCTGGTCGTCTACCAGCCCGGCACGACGTCGAACCAGGGGAACGCGCTGTGCGGCGAGTCGATGGAGCGCGGGCGCATCGTGGCGCAGGTGAGTTCGAGCCTGATGCTGGCGGCGTCGATCCGGTCGGGTATCGGCATCGGCGAACTCCCCGCGTATATGGCGCAAGACGACGATTCGCTCGTGCGAATTTGGCCCGACCGGACGCGAGCCGCGCCGTATCAGGTCTGGCTCGTATCGCATACCGACCTGAACCGGACGGCGCGCGTTCGGGCGGTCACCGCAGAGATCGCGGCTACGTTCGACCGTTATCGATAGCGGCCGGGGCCCCGCCCGCGCAGGGCCACGGGCTCAACGGGGTAGCGTGTCGCGCATCGAGAGCGTGCGCCGCGCGGCACACCAGCGCGGCACGATCGCGATGGCCGCGACGATCGCGAAGAACGGGATGGCCGCCGCCAGCACGTGGCTTCCGGTGCCGAGCAGGCCGCCGGACACGGTGGCGGCGAGCGACGCACTACCGATCTGGAAGAAGCCGACCAGCCCCGACGCCGTCGCCGCGCGCCCGTGTTCGCTCGCGATGGCGCCCGAGACCGCGAGCGACAGCGACGATCCATTCGACAGGCTGACGAGCACCATCGGCATCACGATCGCGACGACCCCTTTGACGTGCCACGATTCGCACAGGGCGAACGCCATGCCGCCGGCAACGAAGCAGCCCACGCCGGCCACGACGATCGAGTCGTAGGACATCCGGTCGAGCATGCGGCGCGCAACCAGGTTGGCGGAAACGATGCCGGCGGTCAGCGGCAGATAGAGCCAGCCGCTTTGCCGTTCCGAAAGACCGAGGCCGGAGAAGATGAACGGCGACTGCGTCAGGTAGACGAACCACGCGCAATAGATCGCACACACGACGAGCGTGTAGCGGATGAAGGCCCGGTCCGCGAGTACGCCGGTGAAGCCGGCCAGCGGTGCGGCGCGATGTTGGCCCGGCGCGACGGGCGGCCGGGTTTCCTTCAGGAGCAACTGAACGAGCGCGAGTGCGACAACGCCGAATGCGGCGACGAAAATGAAATCGCTTCGCCACCCGAACGCCGCAGCCAGATATCCGCCGATTGCGGGGGCGATTGCCGGAGACAGCGACACGAGCGGATACACGATGCTGTAGATCTTCGCGGATGCGTTCTTGTCGCAGGTGTCGGCGATGATCGCGCGACCGATGACGAGGCCGGACGCCGCGCCGAGCGCTTCGAGCACGCGCCATCCGAGAAAGCTCGCGAAGCCGCCGGCGCGTGCGCAGCCGATCGAGCCAAGGATGTACAGGACGATGCCGGCGGTCAGCACGGGTTTGCGTCCCCATCGATCGGAGAGGGGGCCGTAGGCCAGCTGCGCGCAGGCGAGCGCGATCAGGTAAGCCGATACCGTTTGCGGCATCTGCCATGCGCCGATCGAAAACTCGTGGGCCATCGACGGCATCGTGGGCAGGTAGACGTCGGACGCGATCAGGCCGAAGGCGCTGAGCATGGAGACGACGAGGATGAGTGAGAGGTTGGACATGTTCGCAGGTGGTTGGAGCGGAGCGCGAGCGCGAATGGAGACGTAGACGCGCATCGGGCCGCCGTGGAGAAAAGCCGGGGCGATCATACGGCGCGCGATGCGGTTCGGGAGCGGGCGGAAATGCATCGCTCGGATGCATTTTTGCGGGCGGTGAAGCGAGTGCCGGGGAGGCATGTGAATGGCGGCGTCGGGTGCCGCGCGGGACGGCAGTCAAGCGGAATCCGGCGCTGGTGTGGGCGGCAAGCAACGGGGTGATTCGCTGTCGATCCTGCTTCGCCGGCGGATCGGACGATGTTCCGTCGCCGCGTCGTCGGTGGTTGTCCGGCCCAACGCGCGCGGATTCGCGGTGACCGCTTGCGAAGCGGCAAGGATGCATCACCGGGGCAAGGAGCGAGCCGCTACGCGTCGCGAGCGGCTGCGACTACGGCCGTGGTGCATGGGCTGCCGCGTTTGGGCCGGCTCATGCACGCATCGGGCGATCGGAACGTCAGGCCATCAGAACGACACCGTCGTCGTCAGCGTGACGAGCCGCGGCTCGCCGACCGCGACGATCAGGTTGTTGTTGCTCGACGGGTAGTAGGTCTTGTCGAGCAGGTTCTTCACGTTGAGCTGGAAGCGCGTCGGGAACTTGCCGATCGTCGTTTCGTAGGCTGCGAAGGCATCGACGGTCACATAACCGGGCAGCGTGAAGCTGTTCGCCGTGTCGCCGGAGCGTGCGCCGACGAGACGCGCGCCGCCGCCGAAGCGCCAGCGGCCGGGCAGATTCGCGATGGCCGTGTCGTACACGGCGAACAGGCTCCCGGTGTGGCGCGCGACGTTCGTGAGCGGGGTGTTGCTGTCGCGATCGGTCGCGTTCGTATACGCGTAGCTGCCGATCACGCTCAGGTGGCGCGTGATCTGCCCGGCGACGTCGAGCTCGATCCCGCGCGAGCGCGCGGTGCCGATCGTCGACGTGATGTCGCCGACCGTGACCGCGACGTTGCGCTTGTCGATCTGGTAGACCGCGAGCGTGCCGGTGATCGCGGGCTTCAGGCTGAACTTCAGCCCGGCCTCGAGCACGCGGCCGTATTCCGGCGCGAGCGGCGCGGCGACGTTCGATGCGACGTTCGGCTTGAACGACCGGCTCACGTTCGCGTAGGCGGTCAGCGCCGGCGTGAGCGCGTATGCGAGCCCGAACTGCGGCAGCCAGACGCTGCCGCGCGAGCGGTCGGCGAACACGAACGGCCGCCCCATCCCCGATTCCTGCTGCCAGTTTTCCCAGCGCAGCCCGCCCACCGCGGTGAGGCGGTCGGTGATCTTCACCGAGTCCTGCACGATCGTCGAATACGCATGCACGACCGAGCGCGAATCGCTTTGCTTCGCGTTGGGCGTGCCGCCCGCCGCGAGCAGGCCGTACACGGGATCGTAGAGATTGAAGCCCGTCGTCGCCTTGCCGCGGATCGTGTCGCCGCGGAAACTGCGCTGCCGTTCGTATTCGCCGCCGATGTAGATCGCGTGGTTCATCCCGGCGAGCGTCACGTTGCCGAGCAGGCCGAGCGTCGCGATCTGGTCGGAGTCGTTGCGGCCGAGGTTCGCGTCGGACGAGCGTGTCATTGCGCCCGTCTTGCTGTTGAACGAGTTGCCGCGGGTGATGGTTTGGTCGTAGCGGTCGCGGCCCCAGCCGTAGGTCGCGCGCACGCGCCATGCGTCGGAGAAGCGGTGCTCGATGCGCGTCCGCAACGTTTCCTGGATGCCGCTGCTTTGCGACCATGCTTCCTCGTAGCGGCGATAGCGCAACGCATCGTCGAGCTGGCCGTTCACGAGCACGGTGCCGCGATCGAACGGCATCGTGTAGTCGACGTACTGATAGCTGACGTCGATCGACGTGTTCGCGTCGTGCCACGACAGCGCGGGTGCGATCAGCGCGTTGCGTTCGCGGCCGAAGCTGCGCCAGTAGCGGCTCGTGTCGTATTCGCCGGTCAGCCGGAACGCGAGCGTGCCGCCCGCGACCTGGCCGGGGTTGCCGAGCGGGCCCGTGAGATCGAACTGCGCGTTGCTGCCGCCGTGGTTCGTGCGCGATGCGGAGATCGAGCCGCCGAACGTGTCTTCCGGCTTGCGCGTGATGAGGTTGATCACGCCGCCCGGATCCTGCATCCCGTACAGCAGCGAAGCCGGGCCCTTCAGCACCTCGACGCGGTCGATCGTCGCGAGATAGCTGTGCAGCACCGGCGTGCGCACGCCGTCGACCAGCACGGAGCCGTCGTTGTTCGATCCGAAGCCGCGCTTGATGAACGCGTCGCGCGTGCCGCCGAGCGTGTTGGTTTGGGTCACGCCGCTGATGTTGCCGAGCACGTCGTCGAGCGAACGCGCCTGCTGGTCCTGCATCACGCTGCTGCTGACCACCGCGACCGATTGCGGGATCTCTTTCAACGGACGGTCGCTGCCGCCCGCGATGCTGCTGGTGCGCGGCTGGTAGCCGATGGTCGGGTCGACGGTCGACGATGCGTTGACGTTGATGGCGGGGAGTTCTTTCCCGGCCGGCGTCGCGGGGGCCGATGCGGTTGCACCGGCTTCGGCGTTGGCCGCATGCGCGCCGCTTGCGACGCAAAGGGTAATCAGGGCAGGCAGGCTCGAGCGCCACGGACGCGGGGTCCGGACGCGGCGGGGCGTTCGACGGGATGGCATGAATCGATACAGGAGGGAGTGCTAAGGATCGTGTCTCGGGCCGCGGCGTTTCGTTACGGCCAAGGCGTGCATGATATATGTAATGAGAATCATTTGCAATTGTAATGACAGGATTGCGGGCGCCCGGGTGTCGGTTGCCGGGCTGGCGGCCGTCTGCTACCGTAGCGGCCAAAATCAGACGCAGTGAAATTCAACGAGAGAACCGGGGGCCGCACCATGTCATCTTCCTGTCACGTCGCGTTCCGCGCGACGCCACGCACCGCGCACGACCACGCGGGCGATGAAGTGATCGCAGCCGTCATCCGCCATTCGAACGATTAAAGCAACGGAAGCGAATTCATCCGGCGTTGCGCCGGGCTTCAATCACTTCAACCACCACGCTAGACGGGAGACCACCCATGAAGAAGATTTCCGCGCCGTTCGCGGCGGCCGCGCTTGCGGCCTGCGCGCTGCTGGCAGGCATTCACCAGGCTGCTTGCGCGGCTTCCGATGCCGACGCGATCGACGCGCACTACGGCGCCGTGATCGAGGCCTACACGCAGGACGTGGCCGCCGCGAAGGCGAAGTACGACGGCAAGCGCCTCACGTTCGTCGGCGCCGTGATCCGGATGGGCAGCGATCCGGGCGGCACTTACTTCGGCGCGCTGACGGCCGACGGCGAGCAATTCGATACGCATTTCGACGTGGCCGACCAGGATGCGCTGAAGCCGAAATTCCCCGGCGGCGAAATCAAGCCGTTCGTCACGTCGGCGGCTTTCCGCTTCAGCTGCGTGAACGAAGGCTATATCGATGCGCCCGTGTTGCCGGGCCTGAAGCTGGCCCACTGCCGTCTCGCCAACTGACCGGCGCACGGGCGTCCGGCGTTCAGAACTTCTGCTGGATGCCGGCCATCACGCCGAGCTGGTTCATCCCGGTGCCGACCGTCCCGCCCGCGGCGACCGCGTTCGCGGCCAGCGTGCTGTTGAACATGTAGCCCACCGACGTATAGACGGTCGTCCGCTTCGACAGGAAATAGTTCGCGCGGCCGACGAGCAGTGTCGCGTTCGTGCCGCCTTCGCTGTTTTCCCGGCGTTGCAGGTAGCGGACGCCCTGAAGGTCGAGCGCGAGGTAGGGCGTCGCGTAGTACGTGCCGCCGGCGAACACGATATCGGCCTGCAGGTGTTCGGCTGCCGCGAGGTTGCGGCGAATCCAGCCGGCGCCCAGTTTCGCGGGGCCGATCTTCACGTAGCCGGCGACGATGTCGCGCGTGTCGGTGTACGCCGGATTGTTCAGCGGCGCGAGCGCACCGCCGCCGCCGCGCATCACGTCGTGCGACGCGGCGAGCCCGAAATTGCTCGCGTCATACGCGAGCATCGCCGTGTATTGGCGGCAAGCGACGAAGTCGCCGGGCACCTGTCCGGCACAGCCCGTGGCCGACGGCCCTGCCGGCCCGGCCGCGTCGCGGCCGAAGCTGTAGGTGGCGCCGAGCGTCACACCGTGGAACGTGCCCTTGTAACCGATCGCATTGTCGCTGCGTGCGTTCGGCAGATAGGAATCGAAATCCGCCATCGAGTGAATCGACGGGCCGATCACGTCCGCATTGGTCAGCACGATCATCGACATGTTCATCTGGCGGCCGAGGGTCAGCGCGCCGAGCGGACTGTTCACGCCCACGTTCGCCTGTCGCCCGAACAGGCGCCCGCCGTAGTTCAGTGCGCCCGTGCCGGGCTGGAAGCCGTTCTCGAGCACGAAGAACGCCTGGTAGCCCCCGCCGAGATCCTCCGTGCCCCTCAGCCCCCAGCGTGACGGCACTTCGCCGGTCAGTGTCGGCATACCCGTGAACGATCCGCCATGTGCGGCGTTGTTGTAGTAGGACACGCCGGTATCGATGATTCCGTACAGCGTCACGCTGCTTTGTGCGCAGGCCGGTCCGGCCAGCGCCAGCGTCAGTGCCATCGCCGTCGCCGTCGCGACTGCGGCGCCCAGTTTCGTTTTCATGGCTGTCTCCAAACAGTATGTAGATATGCTTATCGATATTTTTATGACCCGAGCCGATCCGGGATGCCGACGGGTATCGGCAAGGCTGCGCGCGTCGTGCGTTACGACATCGCCGGGTCGCGTTGCCTGTGCGGTGCCGCGGCACGCGTACCCACCACGGCGACGGCGATTGCCGCGCCGATCATCGGCACGAGGAACGCGAGATACAGATGGGACACGGACCAGCCGTCGTCCAGCAGCGCACCGACCGTCATCGGCGACAGGATCGCGCCGAGGCGACCGATGCCGACCGCGAGGCCGATGCCGGTCGTGCGGATTTCGGCGGGATACGGCGTCGGCGACAGCGCATACATGCCGGCCACGCACGCATTGATCACGGCGCCGAGGAATACCCCGACCGTCATCCCGATCCCGAGCGAGCCGGTGTTCGCGCCGAACACGACCATCAATACACCGCCGAGCAGCAGCGTCGCGCCGAGCAGGTTACGGAGGCCGAACCGTGTCGACAGCAGGCTGAAGAGCGATGCGCCCGCAATGCCGCCGAGATTGAGCAGCACGCCACCGGTGACCCCCTGCGATGCCGACAACCCGGCCTGAACCAGCAGCTTCGGTGTCCAGCTCACGACGAAGTAGAAGCTGCCCATCACGAGAAAGAATGCGATCCACAGTGCGATCGTGCGGCGCGTCAGCGGCGCGCGCAGCACGGCCGTCCAGCTCGACGCGGCGTTCGCCGAGTCGATGGCGGCAGTCGCCGCGGGCAGCATGTCGATCGGCGCGCGCTTCATTCTCGCGAGGATGCGGTTGATTTTCTGCAGCGCGTTGTCCGGACGCCTTGCCAGCAGGAAGTCGAGCGATTCCGGCAGCAATGCGAGCACCATCGGGATCGCCAGCAAGGTCAGGATGCCGCCGAACGCGAATACGCTGCGCCATCCCCACGTCGACAGCAGGTAGCCGGCGATGACGCCGCCGCCGGTCGCGCCGATCGCGTAGCCGGTCGACTGCATGCCGATCGCGGCGCTGCGCCATTTGCTCGATGCGTATTCGCCGCTGATGACGGTCAGGCTCGCCAGCATGCCGCCGATGCCGAGCCCCGTGTACGCACGCGTGACGGCGAGTTGAATCGTGCTGTGCGTGGCCGCGCAGGCGAGCATCCCGGTCGAGATCACCGCGAGGCAGAGCAGGATGATGCGGCGGCGGCCGACGCGGTCGGCGAGCGGCGCGATCAGCACCGAGCCGATGCCCATGCCGGCGAGCCCGGCGCTCAGCAGCAGGCCGATTTCCTTGCCGCTCAGTTTCCACTCGGCCGCCAGGTGCGGCGCGGCGAACGCGATGGCCAGCACGTCGAAGCCGTCGAGCATGTTCAGCACGACGCAGGCGGTGACCGCCATCGTCTGGAACGTGCTCATCGGGGATTCGTCGATCGTATTGCGGATGTTTGCGCTCACGTCAAAGATCCTTGTAAATAGTATGACTAATTAAATGGGATGAAATCGAAGCCGGTGATGGCGAATGGGGCGAAAGCGATTGAACGGGCCGACGGGACACCCCGCGGAGCGCCCGTCGCGACCGGCGGGTGTTGTCGGCGGGGCGGCGCGATGCTCAAGCGGGTTCGAGCAGCAGCCGCTCGATCACGCGCCGCGCGCGATTGGGGCCCGCGTCGACGTGAATGTCGATCTGGCGGCCGCCCGGAAACCGCAGCTGGTTCCGGTATTGCGCTTCGATCACGGCCTTGTCCTCGTCGAACGTCGCCGCGGATTGCTCGATGACCGTTTGCGCGACGCGCTCGATGTCGTGTTGCGGATTGGTCGCGACGGTCCAGAAGTAGTGCGTCGTCGTTTCCGTCTCGGGCGTGATGCCGTGGAAGCCGCGCATGTGAAAGCCGCCGCGTGCCGGATCGTGCAGGTCGCCGGTTCCGGCGTCCATCGCGCCGGTCCAGATCCGGATGTGCGACACGTGGAATTCGATTTCCTGCCAGCGATCGACGCGGCCCGCGAACGGCCACGCAGCGGTATAGGTTGGCGGCGGGTCGGAATCCGGCATCCGGCGAACCAGCGTCACGGTATCGCCGTCGCTGCTGACGCGGGTTTCCGCACCCATGTGCAGCGCCGCGTTGCCGCCGATCGTTTTCAGATGGACATAACCGAGGTGGCTCAGGTCCATCAGGTTGTCGTGAATCAGCTGATACGGTGCGTCGTAATGGTAGTGGCCGCCGCCGAACCGGTATTGCGGATCGGCATGGAACGCATAGCGTGGCGGCGCGCTCGTCGGCCGAGCGTGCGCGTCGGCGCCGATCCAGATCCACACGATGGCGTCCTGTTCCCGTACCGGATACGACGACACGCACGCCTTCGCCGGAATCCGGTCCTGGCCGGGAATCTCCACGCACGTGCCGTCGCGGTCGAACAGCAGCCCGTGATAGCCGCAGCGCAGGCCGCGCGATTCGAGCGAGCCGCACGACAACGGCAGCGACTTGTGGCAGCAGCGATCCTCCAGTGCGCCGACTTCCCCGGACGGCAACCGGAACAGGACGATCGGGCGGCCGAGGAGCGTGCGGGCGACGGGTTTGTCCGTCAGCTCGGATGACAGCGCGGCGACCCACCATCGATCGACCGGGAACTGAGTAGTACTGACCGGTGCCGGGGCATGTTGCTCCATTGATCGTCTCCAGTATTGTGGTTGGCCGCCGCGAGTCGGGCGGTCCGTCTACAGCTTTGCGGATCTACAGATCGAGGACCAGCAGGTCGCTTCGCGATCGCGAGCAGCACGGCATGAACTGATCGCCGGCTGCCTTTTCATCGTCGGTCAGATACGCGTCGCGATGATCGGGCTCGCCTTCGAGCACACGTGTCGCGCAGGTGCCGCATACGCCTTGTTCGCACGACGTCAGCACGTCGACGCCGTTCGCCGCCAGCGCCGCGATGACCGTGCATTCGGCCGGCACGTCGATCACCATGCCGCTGCTCGCGATCCGAACCTGGAACGCACGGTCCGCGCCGGACGACGCAACCGCGCCGCCGAAGAACTCGTAGTGCAGCCGCGCTTCGGCCCAGTTGCGCTCGCGCGCGGCGTTCAGCACTGCGTCCATGAAGCCGCGCGGGCCGCATACGTACAGGTGCGTGCCTGCGGGCGCGGCGGCGAGCACGGCGGCGAGGTCGAAGCGTTGCCCGGGATCGCCGTCGTCGACGTGGAGGCGGGTGCGATCGTGAAACCCGGCCGCGTTGATCCGCTCGACGAACGCCATGCGATCGGTCGAGCGCGCGCAGTAGTGCATGTCGAACGGCATGCCGGACGAGAACAGTCGTTCCGCCATGCTGAGGATCGGCGTGACGCCGATCCCGCCCGCGAGCAGCAGGTGGTGCGGAGCGTCGGGGGCGAGCGGAAACTGGTTGCGCGGCACGCCGATCCGCACGGTATCGCCTTGCTGGACTTCGTCGTGGATCGCGCGCGACCCGCCGCGGCCGTCGGCATCGCGCAGCACGGCGATCTGATAGCGATCGGCGTGTTCCGGATGATTGCACAGCGAGTACTGGCGCACGAGCCCGCCTGGCAAATGCACGTCGATGTGGGCGCCGGCTTCAAAGCCCGGCAGCGGTGAACCGTCGTCGCTGACGAATTCGAAACCGCAGATGTCGCGCGCTTCCTGCCACTTGCGGGCCACCCGGACCGTCAATGTCGCGGCGCTCATGACGCCTCCTTGACCTGCGCGACCGGAATCACGGGCCGCTGCGGGCTCGCCGCGTTTTCTTCGGCGAGCAGCCGGTCGATCACCTTGCGCGACAGCACGCCGCCGGCGTCGATGTTGAGTTTGAGCAGCTTGCGGTCCGGCCACTGCTCGAGGTTGAGCTGCTGGCGTTCGAGCATCTCGAGATCCTCGGCGAAGATCTTGCCCTGGCCTTCGCGGATCTCGGCGGTCAGCGCGTGATCTTCGGGCCGGAAGTTGCGCGCCATGCCCCAGAAATACCAGATCGAGGTGTCTGTCTCGGGCGTGATGAAGTCGACCACGATCGACGACGCCTTCAACTCGGCCGGCGCGTCGTAGCCGCCGTGGCCCGCATGGGCGACGCCCACTTCGATCATCACGTGGCTCGGCGGCGTGAAGCGGCAGATCTGCCAGCGGTCGACCGGCACGTCGTCGGCGAGCCCGTTGCCGCGCAGCGCCATCCGCCAGAACGGCGGCGGCATCACGTTCTCCATGAAGCGGCTCGTGACGACTTCGTCTCCATGACTGGTGGTCTTCGGCGGCGCTTCGTCGATTTCCTTCTGGCCGATGCTCGACGCATGCACGTAGGTTTCGTGCGTGAGGTCCATCAGGTTGTCGATCATCAGCCGGTAATCGCAACGGATGTGATAGAGGCCGCCGCCGTGCGCCCAGGCCGGGTCTTCGGCCCAGGCCAGCGCGGGCAGCTTGGCGGGATCGGCTTCCGACGCATTGCCCGGCCAGACCCAGACGAATCCGTAGCGCTCGATCACCGGGAAGCTGCGAATCGGCGGGAAGCCGCCGACGCGCTGGCCCGGCATGCCGGACGCCTTGCCGTCGCAGCCCATTTCCAGCCCGTGATAACCGCACACGAGCACACCGTCGCGCACGAATCCCAGCGACAGCGGGGCGCCGCGGTGCGGGCAGAAGTCCTCGAGCGCGGCGACCCGGCCGTCCGCCGCGCGGTAAAACACCATCGATTCATTGCAGATCTTGCGGCCCAGCGGCTTGCCGTCGATTTCATCGGGCGTGCACGCCACATACCAAGCGTTCTTGAGAAACACGTTCGTCGTCTCCTTCGGGGCGGTGCCGCTGACATGCGGCAGTTCTTCATTCCGTGTACTGAATGAGATTCAGTGTACGCATTGAGATAAGCCGGGGCAAGGCGAGCGGTATACTGGTTTTCCCGGGAAATGGCGCGAGGCAGCGCCATGCCGTCGGCGCGCGCAACCGGCGCGCGCCGCCTATGTCATCGACTCATTCATGGAAAAAACGAATCCCGCCGACGCGCCGGCTTTCCCGCTCGACCTGTACGACGAGCCGGGGCACCTGATCCGGCGCGCGCACCAGATTGCCGTCGCGATGTTCTACGAGAAGCTGGGCCGCGACGTGACGCCGGTGCAGTACGCCGTCCTGCGGATGCTCTACGAGTGTCCGGGGCTCGATCAGGTGACGCTGGCGCAGCGGGTGGCGCTCGACACGTCGACCACGGCCGACCTCGCGGTCCGGCTCGAAGCGAAAGGATTGATCGTTCGCGAAGTGCTGCCGCGGCGTCAGCGGCGCCTGCTGCTGACGCCGACGGGCGTCGAACTGCTCACGCGCCTGATTCCGTCAGTGCAGGAGCTGCGTGCCGGCCTGTTCGACGGGATGGGCGAGGAAGATTCGCAGGAACTCGTGCGCCTGTTGCGCAAGTTCGTCCATTTGAACAACGAGCAGAGCCGCGCGCCGCTGCGTGTCGGCGAGGATTCCTAGCGGTCGGTTACGCGCGGCGCACGATGCGGCGCGTGCCCGGGCCGCACCCCTGCGTCACGGGCGTGACGCTTCCCCTTCCAGCCGCCGCACGGCTTCCGCCACTTCATTCCTGAACCGCACGAGCGCCGCCTGTTCCGGCGCCGGCGGCTGCACGGCGGCCCACAGCATGTCGACGAGCTGCGTGGCCGTCGTTTCCGTGTCGAGCTTGCGGTGCCCGAGGATCGCATCCCACAGCACGTGCTCGATCGGCCCGAACACCATCGAGCGCAGCAGGCTCAGCGGCAGGTCGGTACGCACCTGCCCGGCCGCCTGGCCGCGCGCGAGCACGTCCATCAGCGGCGCGGTGTAGCGGCGCTGCAGCGCGGTGAGTTCGTCGCTCAGCGCATGCTGCTTCGCGCGGCCTTCCGACAACACCAGCGCGCACAGGCCCGTGCCGTTCACCAGCATCAGCCGCAGGTGGGTGCGCACGATGAACGCGAACTGCTGCCGCACCGACGCTTCCTGCGGCATCCCCTGCTCGAACGCGGCGATGTTTTCGTCGTACCAATCCGCGATGACGCGCGCGCACAGCTCGCGCTTGCCGCGGAAGTAGCTGAACACCGTCGCCTCCGATACGCCGACGCGCTGCGCGATCTCGGCGGCCGTCGCATGCTCGTAACCCTTTTCGGCGAACACTTCCCGGCCGGCGCGCAGGATGTCCTGCACGCGTTGCTGGGATTTGCGCCCGGCGGGCGCGCGCGACGTGTCGGCGCGATCGGCTTTGACGGTGGCGGTCATGGTGTCGGCGGTAGCGGCTGTCATCTCCGCATGATATCTGAGTGTCACTCAAAAAACTATTGACGCCGAACCCGACGAGGCGCGAAACTGTGCAAAATTTACGCTGTATTGGTCAATGAATCGGTGCATTCATTCGATTTGAGCGAAACTCAGAAATCGGTGGGTGCCACACACTTTCTGGAGACGGAGGAGACATGATCAACCTGCCCGGTGTGCAATTCATGCTCGGTGAAGACATCGAGATGCTGCGCGACGCCGTCGCGACGTTCGCGGCGAAGGAAATCACGCCGCGCGCGGCGGAGGTCGACCGCACCGACCAGTTTCCGATGGATCTGTGGAAGAAGTTCGGCGATCTCGGCGTGCTCGGCATGACGGTGGCCGAGGAGTACGGCGGCGCGAACATGGGCTATACCGCGCACATGGTCGCGATGGAGGAGATCTCGCGCGCCTCGGCGTCGATCGGCCTGTCGTACGGCGCGCACTCGAACCTGTGCGTGAACCAGATCCACCGCAACGGCACCGAGGCTCAAAAGCAGAAATACCTGCCGAAGCTCGTGTCGGGCGAACACATCGGCGCACTCGCGATGAGCGAGCCGAACGCCGGCTCGGACGTCGTCAGCATGAAGCTGCGCGCCGACAAGCGCGGCGATCGCTACGTGCTGAACGGCACGAAGATGTGGATCACCAACGGGCCCGATTGCGACACGCTGGTGGTCTACGCGAAGACCGACCTCGAAGCCGGCCCGCGCGGCATCACCGCGTTCATCGTCGAGAAGGGGATGAAGGGCTTCTCGGTCGCGCAGAAGCTCGACAAGCTCGGCATGCGCGGCTCGCACACGGGCGAGCTGGTGTTCCAGGACGTCGAAGTGCCCGAGGAAAACATCCTCGGCCAGCTCAACGGCGGCGTGAAGGTGCTGATGAGCGGCCTCGACTACGAGCGCGCCGTGCTGTCGGGCGGCCCGACGGGCATCATGGCCGCGTGTCTCGACGCGGTGGTGCCGTACATCCACGACCGCAAGCAGTTCGGCCAGGCGATCGGCGAATTCCAGCTGATCCAGGGCAAGGTCGCCGACATGTACACCACGTTCCAGGCATGCCGCGCGTATCTGTACGCGGTCGGCCGCCACCTCGATTCGGCCGGCAGCGACCACATCCGCCAGGTGCGCAAGGACTGCGCGGGCGTGATCCTCTATACGGCCGAGAAGGCGACGTGGATGGCCGGCGAGGCGATCCAGATCCTCGGCGGCAACGGCTACATCAACGAATACCCGGTCGGGCGCCTGTGGCGCGATGCGAAGCTGTACGAGATCGGCGCCGGCACGAGCGAGATCCGCCGGATGCTGATCGGCCGCGAGCTGTTCGCGGAAACGATGTAACGCCCCACGTCACGCGAACGGAGCCCCGTCGATGCCGATCATCGAATCGAAACTGAACCCGCGCTCGGAAGACTTCCGCGCGAATGCCGCCGCGCTCGAGGCGGTCGTCGCCGATCTGCGCGCGAAGATCGAACAGCTCGCGCAGGGCGGCGGCCAGGCCGCGCGCGACAAGCACCTGGCGCGCGGCAAGCTGCTGCCGCGCGACCGCATCGCGCAACTGCTCGATCCGGGCGCGCCGTTCCTCGAGTTCTCGCAGCTCGCGGCGAACGGCATGTACAACGATGACGCACCGGGCGCGGGCGTCATCACCGGGATCGGCCGCATCGCCGGCCGCGAATGCGTGATCGTGTGCAACGACGCGACGGTCAAGGGCGGCACCTATTACCCGGTCACCGTGAAGAAGCACGTGCGCGCGCAGGAGATCGCCGCGGAAAACCGGCTGCCGTGCGTGTACCTCGTCGATTCGGGCGGCGCGAACCTGCCGAACCAGGACGACGTGTTTCCCGATCGCGACCACTTCGGCCGCATCTTCTTCAACCAGGCGACGATGTCGGCCGCGGGGATCGCGCAGATCGCCGTCGTGATGGGCTCGTGCACGGCGGGCGGCGCGTACGTGCCGGCGATGAGCGACGAGTCGATCATCGTGAAGGAGCAGGGCACGATTTTCCTGGGCGGCCCGCCGCTCGTGAAGGCCGCGACCGGCGAGCAAGTGAGCGCCGAGGATCTCGGCGGCGGCGACGTGCATACGCGCCTGTCGGGCGTGGCCGACCATCTCGCGCAGAACGACGCGCATGCGCTGTCGATCGCGCGCACCATCGTCAGTCACCTCGCGCCGAAGATCGCGCCGCCGGTCGCGCTGCGCGAGCCGAAGCCGCCGCGCTACGACGCGAAGAGCCTGTACGGCGTGATTCCGGTCGATACGCGCAAGCCGTTCGACGTGCGCGAGGTGATCGCGCGTATCGTCGACGATTCGGAGTTCGACGAATTCAAGGCGCGCTACGGCACGACGCTCGTTACCGGTTTCGCGCACATCTGGGGCCACCCGGTCGGGATCGTCGCGAACAACGGCATTCTGTTCTCCGAATCGGCGGTGAAGGGCGCGCATTTCATCGAGATGTGCTGCCAGCGCAAGATTCCGCTCGTGTTCCTGCAGAACATCACGGGCTTCATGGTCGGCCGCAAGTACGAGAACGAAGGCATCGCGCGGCACGGCGCGAAGATGGTGACGGCCGTGTCGAACGCGAAGGTGCCGAAGTTCACGGTGATCATCGGCGGCTCGTTCGGCGCCGGCAACTACGGGATGTGCGGCCGCGCGTTCGGCCCGCGCTTCCTGTGGATGTGGCCGAACGCGCGGATCTCGGTGATGGGCGGCGAGCAGGCCGCGTCGGTGCTCGCGACGGTGCGCCGCGACGGCATCGAGGCGAAGGGCGGTTCGTGGTCCGCCGAGGAAGAAGACGCGTTCAAGCAGCCGATCCGCGACCAGTACGAGCGCCAGGGCCATCCGTATTACGCGAGCGCGCGGCTGTGGGACGACGGCGTGATCGACCCGGCGCAGACGCGCGACGTGCTCGGGCTCGGCCTTGCCGCGTCGATGAACGCGCCGATCGAAGACACGCGCTTCGGCGTGTTCCGCATGTAACGGCCGGGAGGGCTGACCGATGCGATACGAAACGATCAAGGTAAGCGAAGCCGGCCGCGTGGCGACCGTCACGCTCGCGCGCCCCGACGTGCGCAACGCGTTCAACGAGACGACGATCGCCGAGCTGACCACCGCGTTCGAATGGCTCGACGCGCATGAAGGCGTGCGCGCGATCGTGCTCGCCGCGGAAGGCGCCGCGTTCTGCGCGGGCGCGGACCTGAACTGGATGAAGAAGATGGCCGGTTACTCGGACGACGAGAACCGCGCCGATGCGCGCAAGCTCGCGCGCATGCTCGAGGCGATCCATCGCTGCGGCAAGCCGGTGATCGCCCGCGTGCACGGCGATGCCTACGCGGGCGGCGTGGGCCTGGTGGCCGCTGCCGACATCGCGATTGCCGCCGACGGCGTGAAGTTCTGCCTGTCGGAAGCGCGGCTCGGGCTGATCCCCGCGACGATCGCGCCGTACGTGGTGCGCGCGATGGGCGAGCGCGCGGCGCGCCGTTACTTCACGACGGCCGAGGTGTTCGACAGCACGCGCGCGGCGTCGCTCGGCTTCATTCACGAAGCGGTACCGGCCGATGCGCTCGACGAAACCGTCGCGAAGCTGGCCGCGACGCTCGTCGCGAACGGCCCCGACGCGGTGCGCGCATGCAAGCGGCTCGTTGCCGACGTGGCCGGCCGCGCGCTCGACGCGGCGCTGATTGAGCAGACCGCCGACTGGATCGCGCGAACCCGGGCCGGCGCGGAAGCGCGCGAAGGGATCGCGTCCTTTCTCGAGAAACGCACGCCTTCGTGGCGTGAATGACGGCGTGCCCCTAACTTTCCGGACGACACCGAAGCCATGTTCGACAAGATTCTGATCGCCAACCGCGGCGAAATCGCGTGCCGCGTCGCCGCGACGTGCAAACGTCTCGGGATCGCGAGCGTCGCCGTCTATTCCGACGCGGACGCGAACGCGAAACACGTGGCCGCGTGCGACGAAGCCGTGCACATCGGCGGCTCGGCCGCCGCGGACAGCTACCTGCGCATCGAGCGCATCATCGAAGCCGCGCGCGCAACCGGCGCGCAGGCGATCCATCCCGGCTACGGATTCCTGTCGGAGAACGAAGATTTTGCGCATGCGTGCGAAGCGGCCGGCATCGTCTTCATCGGGCCGCCGGTCGACGCGATCGCGGCGATGGGCTCGAAGGCCGCCGCGAAGGCGCTGATGCACGCGGCCGCCGTGCCGCTCGTGCCCGGTTATCACGGCGACGACCAGGATGCGGCCAACCTGCATCGCGAAGCCGACGCGATCGGCTACCCGGTGCTGTTGAAGGCGAGCGCGGGCGGCGGCGGCAAGGGGATGCGCGTGGTCGAGCGCTCCGACGATTTCCCCGCGGCGCTCGCGTCGTGCCAGCGCGAAGCCGCGAGCAGCTTCGGCAACGACCGCGTGCTGATCGAGAAATACCTGACGCGCCCGCGTCACGTCGAGGTGCAGGTGTTCGGCGACACGCACGGCAATACCGTGTACCTGTTCGACCGCGACTGCTCGGTGCAGCGCCGTCACCAGAAGGTGCTCGAGGAAGCGCCGGCGCCGGGCCTGCACGACGACGTGCGCCAGGCGATGGGCGAAGCGGCCGTCGCGGCCGCGCGCGCGGTCGGTTATGTCGGCGCGGGCACCGTCGAATTCATCATGACGGGCGACGCGTTCTACTTCATGGAAATGAACACGCGCCTGCAGGTCGAGCATCCGGTCACCGAGATGGTCACCGGGCTCGATCTCGTCGAATGGCAACTGCGTGTCGCATCCGGCGAGCCGCTGCCGCTGCAGCAGGACGAACTGCGCGTGCAGGGTCACGCGCTCGAGGCGCGCCTTTATGCGGAGAACCCGGCGCGCGGTTTCCTGCCGTCCACGGGCACGCTGAAGCACCTGCGGCTGCCGGCCGGCGTCGAGTTCGCGATCGGCGCATCGGTGCGCGTCGACAGCGGCGTGCGCGAAGGCGATGCGATCACGCCGTTCTACGATCCGATGATCGCGAAGCTGATCGTCCACGGCGCGGACCGCGCGGAAGCACTGGGCCTGATGCTGCGCGCGCTGCGTGCATGCGAAGTGGTCGGCCTGCACACGAATGCCGCGTTCCTGCAGCGGATCGTCGCGTGCGAGCCGTTCGCGACGGCCGATCTCGACACGGGCCTGATCGAGCGCAATCACGATGCGCTGTTCGCGCCGCAAGAGCCGCCGCGCGCGATGCTCGCGCTCGCATGCGCGGCGCTGCTCGCGCGCGAACGCGGCGCGGCCGCGCAGGGTTCGTCGCCGTGGGGCGCGCTGCCGGACTGGCGGCTGAACGGCGGCTATCGCCGCACGCTCGACTGGCATGCGGCCGAGCGCGAAGCGGACGTGACGGTCACGTACGAGGACGACGGCGCTGTCGCGCGCCTCGCGACCGGCGGCGCGGCCGCGCAACCGTTCACGTGGACGCGTGGCGCCACGCCGCTCGATTTCGACGTGACGCTCGGCGGCGTACGCAGCAGCGGCCGCGTGTATGCGGACGGCGACACCTTCCACGTGTTCTCGCAAGGCGCGGCCGAGACGTTCGAATGGCGCAACCTGCTCGCGCATGCGGGTGATGCGGAGCAGGGCGGCGGCCGCCTGACCGCGCCGATGCCCGGCAAGGTGATCGCGGTGCTGGTCGAGCCGGGCCAGAAGGTCGAGGCGGGCACGCCGCTGATCGTGATGGAAGCGATGAAGATGGAGCACACGATCGGCGCGCCGAGCGCGGGCGTCGTCGCGGAAGTGCTGTACGGCGTCGGCGACCAGGTTTCGGATGGCGCGCAGTTGCTGATGATGGCGGAAGGCTGAGCGGCGCCGGTTTCGCGATATGCGGGCCGGCCGCCGCGGCTGCCGGCCCGTAATACAGGCGTCGTGGTGCGTTGCTCGACCGACACCGCGACAGGTTCGCTTCGATCGCTTCGGCAAAAACGAAGCAATGCGAATCTTTCGATTGCATTACGTCAACCTCTCGTAATCCTCTCCGCCGCGACATGCGCGCCCCTTGCGTGCACGCGGCGCGCCTCCTTGCACGACACCGTCGTGTAACACGTGATAATTAGCATCTCGCCGTCGACACGACCGGTGCGCACCCGCGCCTGTGTCGAGTCATCACATCCACGGAGAGACGTTATGCGAAAGTCGGCCCTACGGCCTTTCGCGGTCGTTGGCCTGATCGCGCTGACCGCACTCCTCGGTGCCTGCAACGACGACCTGACCGCACCCGCCGCACCTGTGGCGCAGCAGAAGGCCGCATGCGGCGGCGGCGTGGTCGCCACCGCGCAGATGCACTGCCCGCCCGGTTTCACCGCGCCTGCCTCCTCGCCCGCTTCCTGATCCCGGCTGTTTCCACCAGAAATCCAATCAAGAGCAACCAGCATGGCCACCCATTCGCGACGCGATTTTCTGAAGTTCTCCGCCGGCCTCGCCGGCGCGACCGCCGCCACCGCACTGCTTCCCGAATCGATCCGCAAGGCGCTGGCGATCGAGCCGAATACCGTGACGGGCACGATCCAGGATGTGCAGCACATCGTCGTGTTCATGCAGGAAAACCGCTCGTTCGACCACTACCTCGGTCACCTGAGCGGCGTGCGCGGCTACAACGACCGCTTCCCGGTCACGCTGCCGAACGGCAAGCCGGTGTGGTTCCAGCCGCGGCAGGAGGACAAGACGAGCGTGATCGCGCCGTTCCGCTACGACACGACCAACCCGGGCGTTAACGCGCAGTGCATCGGCGGCCTGCCGCATACGTGGGCGACGACGCACGGCGCGATCGACAACGGCCGTGCCGACCAGTGGGCGGTGCAGAAGTCCAACATGACGATGGGCTACCACGTCCGCGACGACATCCCGTTCCATTACGCGCTCGCGGATGCGTTCACCGTGTGCGACAACTACTTCTGCTCGATCCCGGGCAACACGCACCCGAACCGCATGTACCTGATGACGGGCATGGTCGACCCGCTCGGCACGGGCGGCGGCCCGCTGCTCGACAACACCGACTACATCGACAACCAGTTCGACAAGATCCAGTTGCCGCCCTTCAGCTGGACGACTTATCCGGAGCGCCTCGAGAAAGCGGGCATCTCGTGGCAGGTCTACCAGCAGGGCACCGGGTTCGACAACTTCACCGGCAACTACGGCACGAACATGCTCGCGTGCTTCAACAACTTCGTGAATGCGCCGGCCGGTTCGTCGCTGCAGACGCGCGGGATGAGCACGCGCCCGATCACGCAGCTGAAGGCCGACGTGCAGGCGAACGCGCTGCCGCAGGTATCGTGGCTGCTGCCGCCCGCCGCGTATTCGGAGCATCCGAAGTTCACACCGCTTTACGGCGCGTATTACCTGTCGACCATTCTCGATGCGCTGACGTCGAATCCGGACGTGTGGAGCAAGACCGTCCTGCTCGTCATGTACGACGAGAACGACGGCTTCTTCGATCACGTCGTGCCGCCGTCGGCACCGACGCTGCCGGGTTCCGGCATGAGCACCGTGGACGTGTCGCTCGAGCGGCACAACGTCGTGACCTCGACGCAGACGGGTACGTACACGGCCGACAACCTGCCATACGGCCTCGGCCCGCGCGTGCCGATGTTCGTGGTTTCGCCGTGGTCGAAGGGCGGCTTCGTGTGCTCGCAGGTCTTCGATCACACATCGGTGCTGCAATTCATCGAGAAGCGCTTCGGCGTGATGGAAACGAACATCTCGCCGTGGCGCCGCGCGATCTGCGGCGACCTGACGTCGGCGCTCGACTTCTCGAAATCGGATGCGACGCTGCCGACCCTGCCGAGCACGCAGGCGTATGTCGCGCAGGCGGACCTGCAATGTTCGCGCGCGTCGTCGCAGACCGCACCGGCCAGCACCGCGCAGCAGGTCGTGACGGCACAGGAGCCCGGCACGCGGCCGGCGCGTGCGCTGCCGTACGAATTGCACGTGACCGGCCAGCTCCAGGCGCAAGGCTATGCGCTGACGTTCGCGAACACCGGCACGCAGGGCGCGCATTTCTGGGTCTATACGGGCGACCCCACCGCGATGCCGCGCCGCTACACGGTCGAGGCGGGCAAGCAGCTGACCGACACGTGGGCGCTCGATGCGAACGGCAACTACCTGGTGAGCGTGTGGGGGCCGAACGGCTATTTCCGGCGCTTCGCCGGATCGGCCGCCGCGGATGCCGGCGCGAAGCCTGAAATCACGCCGTGTTACGACACGGCCAACGGCGACGTGTACGTGACGATCGCCAACGCGGGCACCGGCACGCTCACGGTCACGGCGACCGATGTCGCGTACGGCGGCGCACCGCGCACGTTGACGGTTCCGGCCGGGCAGCGCGTCGAAGCGCACTGGGATCTGTCGTGCAGCAGCCACTGGTACGACCTGCAGTTCGCGGTGGCCGGGAACGCCGGCTGGATGCGCCGCATCGCGGGGCACGTCGAAACCGGCAAGGCCAGCATCACCGACCCGGCCGCCGTGGCGCCGACGATCTCGGCGATCTGACGGCAATCCATGCGTGCCGGCTCCGAGCCGGCACGCGACGAGCGCATGTCAGAAACGAAAAAGGCGCCGCACGGCGCCTTTTTCAGTCGGGTACACGAAATCAGATCGGGCGAAAAACTGCGTATTGATCGCCGTCGAGTTTTTCCAGGTACCGGGAATCATGGAGCGTCAGGTTGACCGGCTGGAGCAATTTCTCGTCGGCGGCCTCGCGTTCGTTGCTGGCGCGCGTATTGAACAGGCTCGACGCATTGGCGGAGTTCACGAGAGAATCGAGGCGCGGTGCGTTCCAGTCGAGGTGCCCCCTGAGCAGGTAGAAGTGCATGATCCCGCATTGCTGATGGGCCCAGAAGTCATGCCACATGAATGAATCGGGCCGCCACACGGAGTTGTGGCTCTCGAAGTACGATGCGCTGCTCATCGGCATGCACTCGGGGGTCGAGATGATGATGTATCGCGATCGATAGTTGAGAAACTCCAGTAGATCGCGACCGTGGGAGTGGCGCATGTGCTCGATGACATCGCCCAGGATGATCGTGTCGTACGAGTCGCCGGACCGTTCGTACAGCGTGTCGCTGACGCCGGAAATGATGTCGTCGTAGCCGTTCTCGATCAGGAACGGATGGGTCTCCTCGTCACATTCCAGCGCCGTGATACGGCAATCCGGCACGACCTTCCTGAGCAGGCGCCCGTATTTCCCGCCCCCGGCCCCGATATCCAGAATCTTGCCCGGGTTGATCGACTTGACCAGATACTGCGTGAGTTGATCGAAGGTTGGCCACGAATACCCGATCTGCTCCACTTTGACCTCCCGTCAACGCTGGTTTGTAAAATTGATCGTAGCGATGTCGCAGTGTTGCTGCGAAGCCGTTTTCTGCCCACCCTGGATGCCGATACCGCCCGGCAACCCGGTGGCGCGGCGGGTCGCACGAGTATCGCACAACCGTCTCGCGGATCTGCGTGTGCCGGCCGGGCGCTGACCATCCCTGACAGTATGCGGCGGGCACTCCGCTAGAATGCCGGGTGGCCGGCGGCGTGCGCCGCTTGACGCGGGCGGCGCTTCGCGCGCTACACTGCATCCATTCCATCCCCATCCAACTTCCCATCCCGCCGACGATGACATCCCCTGTCCTGAACGGCCTGCGCATCGGTATCACGATCGGACTGCGTGCCCCTGACGAAAGCATGTGGATCAACGGCATCAAGCAGAACGCGCTGTTTCTTGCGAAGCTGCTGATGGCGTCGCCGCATGGCTACCGCGTGACGCTGGTCAACACCACCGACGTACCGCTCACCGATGCCTTGCCGTGGGATCGCAGCGTGTACGACACGCGCGCATTCGCCGAGATGAAGGATGCGCTCGACGTGTTGATCGAGCTCGGCGGGCAGATCGACGGCGAGCAGACGGCCTACCTGAAGGCGCGCGGCGCGAAACTCGTCAGTTACTGCTGCGGCGTCGAGTACGTCAACGCGATGGAATCGATTCTGTTCGGCCGCCGGCTGTGGGATTCGCTGTTCATCAATCGCGGCTACGACGAGGTGTGGGCGATTCCGCAGATCGCGCCGTCGTCGCTGCCGTTCCTGCAGTCGCTGCGCCGCTGCCCCGGGCGTGTCGTGCCGTTCGTGTGGGACCCGATGTTCCTGAGCGCGCGCGCGCAGTCGCTGCCGGAGCGCGGCGAATACCGGCCGCGCAGCGAGCCGGGCAAGCGGCTGACGGTGATGGAGCCGAACCACGACGTCGTGAAGTTCTGCGTGTATCCGATGCTGATCATCGACGAAGCGTATCGCCGCGATCCGGATGCGATCTGCTTCACGCACGTGACGAACGCCGATCGCCTCGCGCACGACAGCCCCGAGTTCGTGATGCTGATGAACTACCTGGACATCGTGCGCGCGGGCAAGGCGAGTTTCGTCGGGCGCTTCGATACGCCGCTGTTCCTGGCCGACCTGACCGATATCGTCGTGTCGCACCAATGGTCGAACCCGCTCAACTATTTCTATTTCGACGTGTGCTGGCAGGGCTATCCGCTCGTGCACAACGCGAGCCTCGCGCCCGAACTCGGCTACTACTATCCGGACAACGACGTGCAGCAGGGCGCCGATGCGCTGTTGCGCGCGCTGCATACGCACGATGACGACTGGGAAGCGTACACGCGGCGCCAGCGGGACATCCTGAGCCGCTATACGTCGGCGAATCCCGCGCTCATCGCCGAATACGACGCCCTGCTCGCGAACTTGGTCGGCGCATCGGCCGCATAAGGCCCGGTTTTTCTCGCGGCGCACACGTTGCGCCGCGGCCCGCCATCGGGATTGTCCCGCCCTAATGTCTGACGAAATAATGCCGTTAAAAAAGAAACCGCCGAACCCGATCGGTTCGACGGTTTTTGAAGGCACGAATTTGACGGCTCCGAGGGAAGTCCGTCGGAAATCATTTTATAGGTTAACAAGTATTCAAGATTGTTAAAAATGGTTTGATCGATAATCGTCATATGATTTAAATTGATATTATCGATTAACGGTGGCTTGATTCAGGTTGGAAATTTAATAATCCGTTTGAAACGGGAAAATTGAGCGCTGCGATGATCGAATGACGTGCGGCAGCCGATTTGCGGCGACGCGCAAGCCGGGCCGCCAGCCTTCACGGCGAGTCCGGCAGCGGGCGAGGGCGCTGCCTCGCGGGCCGGTATTGATCTGATTAATTGAAGATTTTCGAATTTGCGAGGCATGCGGATTACGCGGGAATTGATTCGGACAAGAATGTTTAGGTGCATGGAATAAACAATATCCGAATCGTGTTTATGTAATTTGCGTTAGTGTGACCTGTCGCACAATCGGTGTTGCGCATGCGTGGTGTATTCCAGTAACTGAATATCGTTGAAAATATCGAATTTGACGGCGCGCCGAAGCGAAAAGTACGCTCCCCGGAAAAGATCGACATAACAGGATGGGCCGGGTAGGCGGCGGAGCACGTCATGATCGGTTTGCTCCGCATGTTTGTTGAGGTCGAGCCGCGATCGGCGGCTCGCCATTTGCCGGAGCGCCGGATGAATGCGGTCGAAGCTCGCCAGGAGGCGAATCGGGAAGCGAATCGTGACGAAATCGATCTCGTGTTCGGCGCCCCCGACGATCATCCCGACCTCGCGTCGGTACGCAGTTTCGTGGAGAGCCGGCTCGCGTTCGCGCAAGAGCCCGTGTGCCGGGCCGACCTGTCGGGCGGTGTGCTGTACCAGGAATGCCTGGCGCGATTGCGGTGGGGCGAGCGCGATGCGCTGCCGCCGGTCGCGTTCCTGCCGCGCCTCGAGGCGCTCGGGCTGATGCGATGGTTCGACCGGCTCGTGGTCGGCCGGACGATCGACGCGCTGCGCGCCGATCCGGCTGCCGTCTACGGCTGCAATGTGGCGGCGGCGAGCGCGGTCGTCGACGATGCGTGGCTGGCCATCTTCAGGCGGCTCGAGCGCGAGCCGTCGGTCGCGGCGCGGCTGGTGGTCGAGATCACGGAGACGGGGCCGCTGAATCCCGTCGCGGGTCGTTCGTTCGTGAACCGCTTCCGGCAGACCGGATGCCGCATCGCGATCGACGATTTCGGGGTGGGTTTCAGCGCGTTGAACAACCTGGTGGTCGGCAATCCCGACATCGTGAAGCTCGACCGGTCGATCCTGTCGATGATCAAGCGCAACGCGATCGGCCGCTACCAGTTCCGCAGGCTGATCGCGTTCGCGCATGAAGGTGCGCGGCACGTCGTCGTCGAAGGCGTGGAGAGCGAGATCGACCGGCAGATCATCGTGGATGCCGGCGTCGCCTGGGCGCAGGGCATCCGTTTTTCATGGCGGTCGCCGGCCGCCGCGTGACGGCGCGGAAACAGGCGGGGTGGCGTGCACGACGCACGCCGGTGTCGGGCGTGGCCGGCGCGTGGCCGGGACGAATCGCAAAGGGGCATGGGCATGGCGGGGACGAAGGCCGGAAGCGGAACGGGCACGCAGGCAGCCGGTGCGCGCGAACTCGTCGCGATCGCCGAGCTGGCCGACATGCTGTGGCAGCTGGGCGCCGAATCGACCGAAGTGCCGATCGACGTCGGGCCGTATCTCGACGGACTGAAAACCATTGCGCGCCGCATCCAGCGGATGACGCCGCTCGACGCCGGCGGCCGCGAACTGGCCGCGCGGCACTATTACGCGGGTGTCATCGCGGGCGCGTGCGGCGACGATTCGGCGATCGCGCGTGGTGTGTCCGACAGCCTCGTCAAGTTATCCGGCGGCATCAGCCGGCCGGCGGCGCGTTGCTTTGCCGTGCTCGCGCGAACGGGCCGGCGGCATGGCCGTGTGTTCGCCGCGCAGAGTGGCGACCGGGTGCTGGTCTAGCGCCTGTTCACGCCGGTCGCCGGCGCCGGCGCCGGCGCGGCGCGATGCGATGCGATGCGCGCGGCCCGTGTCGATCTCATCTTTTCGTGTAGCGGCCCGATCGCGCGCCATACCGGTCAATCCTTCCCGAATCCGCCGAGCACGAACGCCATCGCGCGGTCGACCGCGTCGTCCCATCGGCCGACGTGCGCGGCGCGCACGATCCGGACGCCCGGATAGAGAGCGGTGCGCGAGCCGGTTTCCCAGCGCGCGTCGGCTTTCGGGCTGAGCAGCAGCACGGCCGGCACGCCGAGCGCGCCGGCGAGGTGCACATGCGCGGTGCAGGTGGTCACCACGGCGTCGAGCGCGAGCATCAGTGCCGCCAGGTCGCTGAAATCGCCGATCGCGTGATGCGGGAAGGTCACCGGCAGGTCCGATTGCTCGGACTGCGCGGACAGGTCGCGGTTGATGCAGTACGCGGCGTGACCGTGCAGCCGCGTCAGCGGCGCGAGGTCGCGCAGGCTGGCCGCGCGATGGAAGCGCGCGTCGCTGTCGTCGCGCCCGCGCCAGTTGAGCCCGATGCGGCGCGTGCCGGCGGCATGACCGTCGCGCGACACGCGCTCGCGCCACGCGGCCGCCTGCCCGGGCGGGCAGGACAGGTACGCGCCCGCCGATCCTTTGGGTGCCGGCGCGTAGCCGAACTGCGCGGCGAGCACCAGGAACGAACACCAGTAATCGTGTGCGATCTGCGACGTGTCGATCCACGCGCCGTGCGCGCCGATGCATTCGATGTGCGGGAACGTGTGACGCATCAGGCCCGTCAGCGCGTCCGGAACGACGACGGTCACGCTCGTGCAGCCGAGCGTGTCGAGCGCATGCAGGTAGCGCGCGTACTGGAGCTGATCGCCGACACCGCCGTAGCTGAGCACCAGCAGCCGCTTGCCCTGCAGCGGCTGGCCCTGGTAGAGCCGCTCCGTCGGCAGCCCGAACTGCGCGGCCGTCAGGATGTTTTCGCTCGCGATGGTGGCGCGGGCCGCTTCGTCGCGCCGGCCGGCACGCAGCAGCAGCATCGAACGCATCAGCTCGAGGCGGCCGCGCGTCGCGTCGGGCAACGCGTCCGCGTCGCTGAAGCGTTCGAGCGCCGCGAGCCCGGCGTCGGGTGCCCCGGCAAAGCCGTAGCACGACGCGAGTTGCAGCGCGATCGCATCGTCGTCGAGCCCGCGGCCGCGCGCGCGTTGCCAGCGATCGATCGCGTGCCCCCACTCGCAGCGCGACTCATGGTCGAGTGCGCGGTTCCAGTGCGTTTCAGGCGCGTCGGTGTCGACGGCTGCGTCGGGGGGCGCATCGACGTCGGCCGGCGACGCGACGGCGATCGGCTCGATCGAGATGACCAGCCGCTGCCTGTCCCAGCGCGCGTTGGGCACGCAAAGCAGGTTCAGCGGGTCCATCCGGTAGAACGTGTAGTCGAGGCCGGCAAAGGTGGCGATGATCGGCGCCTCGCCGACTTTCCAGTATTCGACCCAGCACCAGGGCAGGTGCGTCTCGATCAGGCGGCGCGCGCCGCGCAGCGCGTCGATCTCCATGCCTTCGACGTCGAGCTTCAGGAAATCCAGCCGCGACAGGCCGAGCGCGTCGAGCCTGACGACCGGTGTCGGCGTACCGCCTTCCGCGTGCGCGCCGACGAGCGACACCTGGCCGAAGTCGGCATCCTGTCCGTAGTCGACGTCGGGCACCTTCATCGTGCCGTTGGCGCCCGCAAGCCCCATGTTCAGCAGATGGACGTTGTCGAGCTGGTTGAGCGCGACGGTGCCGCCGAGCGCATGGAACAGCGTGCGCTGCGGCTCGAACGCGTACACGCGGCCGCCGCGCGCACGCAACCGGTGGGCGATCGGCACGCACACGAGCCCCGCATTCGCGCCGCCGTCCACGGCGATCGCATCGTCCGGCAACTGGTCGATCACCTTCAGGATCGTGTCGAGCTCATCCTGGATGTGCGGCCGCCCGGTCTTGATCAATGCTTCGGCCTGGTACGCGCAGTGCCGGTTGATGACGAACGGACCGTGAATCGAATCGATCACGACGAAATTGCGGACGGTCTGATTCATGGGCGGGAGCAGGGGAAGTAAGGTCAGCCGAGTGCGCGGCCGGCGAACAACTGCTGGATCTGTGCGGAATACGCGTGGACGTTGTGCGCGGCGAGTGTGTCGACCTGATGCAGGCAGCGGCGTGCCGCGGCCGCGTATTCGTCGAGCCGTGCGTCGTGCGTCTGCGCGGCGGTCGCGATCGCACGCGCCGCATCGAAGATCTCGAAGTCCGGATAGTAATAACCGACGTCGCGCAGGAACGGCGAGTTGTGCACGAGCGGGTAGTTGCCGTACAGCGCGTCGTACAGCAGGTAGTTGAGGCCGTTTTCCCAGTGGTGGGACACGACGATGTCGGTGTGATGCGCGGCCCACGCGACGAACGGCGCGCGCACGTCGGCGGTCGCCTTGCCGTCGCGCACCATCTCGAGCCCGAGCGCGAGATGCTTGAAGGCGACGTTTTCCTTCTTGTCGAACGTGTTGGTCATGTACACGTGCTCGACGAGCTCCGGATGCTCGACGTAACACGCGTTGGCGGCGAGCATCGGCACGATCGAGCTTTTCACGACGTTCAGGTTCGGTTCGAAGAATGCGATGCGTTTCGCGGGGCCGTGGTTCCGATAACCGAAGCGCGCCTTCAGTTCAGGATCGGCGTCGAGGCTGCGCTCGATGAAATACGGCGACCAGATGTGCGGCAGCTCGATCACCGGCGCGCGGTACACGGCCTTGAAATACGCGGCGCACGTATGCATGTGCTGCGGGTTGGTCCAGATCTCGTCGAACTGCACGCGGTGCGGGTTCGGCCGCCACTGGTTCTTCTCGAAGTTGATCGTCTCGACCGCGATCACGTAGTCGTTGCCGAAGCGGTACGACACGCACTTGCCGCCGCGCCGGCGCACGGCGTCGGTGTGCGTCGAGTCGACGAATGCGTTCATCTCGATCAGCAGGTCGGTCTGGTGGACGACGGCGGACAGCGGCCGCAGCGCGTCGCCGAACGCGTCCATCATCAGCGCCTGCGGATACTCGGTCACGCCTTCGTCGTGCGCGAGCCAGACCTCGCCGATCAGCGGCGACTGCTTCAGCAGCATGTACAGGTACACGCAGTGCTGGTTCGCGCCGTTGTACCAGATCGACTGCGTCGCGTCGCGCTGCACGTTCATCGTTATCGCGACATTGAGTTTCATGACGGCTCCGTGGTGCGGGCGTTGCGCGGGTTACGGCGTATAGTTTTGCGACGAGCGCGGCACATAGCCGGTCAGGCGCCAGTGGCCGTCATCCTCGCGGCGAAAACTCAGCTTCTCGAACATGGTCGCGCCGCTCGTCAGCGTGGTCGCGTAATCGACGTTCGCGTAGAGCCCGTCGGGTGTCGTCGACGCGTTGGTGTAGCGGATGCGCGTGATCTGCGCCCAGCCGCGATGACGGACCGCGCCGACCGACTGGCGCGCACGCTGCATGTCCGACGCGAACTGGTCCTGCTTGATGCGTGCCTTCACGAACGCGGCGGCATCGGTCCACACGTCGTTGTACTGGCCGGCGTCGAGCTGCTTGAACACGGCGTCCGAGTCGCGGAGCAGCGCGTCGGCCGATTCGCCGTCGGCTTGCGCATGCGCGCCGATCGCGATCGATGCAACGGCGCAGCCGATCAGCCATTTGGCGCGGGTGAGGGTCGTGCGTGCGGTCATGTCGGAGTCCGGAAAAGGGCGGCGCGTCACGCGTCGCGATAGAGGGTGGCGATCGCGTCCGTATAGGCGGCGACGTTCTCGGGGTTGTAGATGCTCACGGAGCTGAGCACGTGCTTCGACTGCTCGCGGTACGCTTCCAGGTTCGCGTCGTGCTCGGCGAACGCCTTCAGCAACGCGCGGCCGCCGGCCTGGCAGTCGAAGTCCGGATAGAAATACCCGGCCTTGCCGAGGAACGGCGAGTTGTGGATCAGCGGGTAGTCGCCGTACAACAGTTCGTAGTACAGGTAGTTCTGCGCGTTTTCCCACGTGTGCGACACGACCGCGTCGCCGAACGCGGCCATGAACTCGTACACCGCGTAGCGGCTCTCGAACGTCGTGATCCCGTGGTTCACGATGTCGAGGCTTTTCGCGAAATGGACGAACGTCGCATGTTCCTTCAGGTGCAGCGTGTTGCACACGCGCACGAACTCGAGGAAATCGGGCTTCGCGCGATACGCTTCCTCGGCCACCAGCATCGGGATGACGCTCGTCTTCACCATGCAAATGTTCGGCTCGAACATCGTCACGCGCCAGCGCGGCTTGCCGGGTTCATAGCCGAACGACAGCCCGGCACCGAGTGTCGCGCGCGCCTTGTCGAACAGCATCGGGTGCCAGATGTGCGGAACGATCGTGACGGGCGCGCGCAGGCCCGTCTGGTAATAGTGCAGGCACGAGCGCTCGAATTCGGGAATCGTCCACACGGCATCGTACGGCGCGCCCGAGAACAGGAAACCCGACGGCTTGTTGAACATCGCGCGTTCGATGTCGATCACGTAGTCGTTGCCGACCCGCATCGTGACGACCTTGCCGCCGCGCTCGCGGAACGCGCGCAGGTAATCCGCGCCGAACTGCGCGCTCATTTCGATCAGCACGTCGCAGCGCTGCAGTGCTTCATCCATCGACAGGAGCGGCACGTCCCATTCGCCGAGCATCATCTGCGGATCGGCGACCTGTTCGCCGCCGTTCACCATCACGGCTTCCGCGACGAGCGGCGACTGGCGCAGCAGCAGGATCAGCAGCAGGCAGTTCTGGAAGATGCCGTTTTCCCACAGCGACTGGCCGGCGCCGCGCACGAACAGCGACACGCCGACGACGAGACGCTTGCCCTCGCCGGGCGCTTGACGGGCATTGGAGTCCGACATGCGTATTCTCCGGTTCAGGCGACCAGACGCGAAACGAACGCGTCGAGGTTCGCGGGGTTGTCGATCGAGACCGACTGCAGCAGCCGGCCGGCCTTCGCGCGGTAGTCGTCGAGGCGTTCGTCGTGATGCAGCCACGCGTCGAGCAGCGCGCGGCCGCCCGCGGCGGAATCGAAGTCCGGGTAGTAATAACCGGCGTCGCCGATCAGCGTCGAGTTGTGGATCAGCGGATAACCGCCGTACAGCACGTCGTAATACAGATAGTTCTGCCCGTTTTCCCAGTGGTGCGACACGACCGCATCCGCGTGACGCGCCATGAAGCCCGGCAGGTCGAGGCGCGGCTCGAAGGTCGCCTTGTGCTGGCGCACGAGATCGAGGCTGTTCGCGAAGTGCACGAAGGTCGGATGCTCCTTCATGTGCAACGAGTTCACGACGAACATGTGCTGAACCGCGTCCGGACGCGCACGGTAGAACGCGTCGCACGCGAGCATCGGATAGTGGCAGGACTTGGCGACCGAGATGTTCGGCTCGAGCATCGCGAGGTACCACGGGCGGCGGCCGGGCCGATAGCCGAACGTCGCGCCTTCCGCGGCGAGCGCGGCGATGCGCCGATCGAGGAAGTACGGCGACCAGATGTGCGGCATCAGGTGGACGGGCGCGCGCAGGATGGTCCGCAGCATCGGCGCCGCGGTCTTGTCGTATTGCGGCAGCAACCAGACCTCGTCGAACGGCGCGCCGTTGAAGACGTGTCCCGACGGTTTCCCGAAGATCGGGGTTTCGCACAGGCCGGCATACACGTGCCCGCAGAAGAACGCGGCGATTTTCTTGCCGAGCGCCTTCATGTGCCGGAGCCACTCCACCGGCAGCTGCGCGCCCATTTCGATCACGACGTCGAGTTCGTGCGTGACGTCGGAGGGTTTCACGAGCGGGATGTCGAGGCCGTCGAGTTCGAGGCCGGCCGGCAGCGCGTTGGCGTCGCCGCCGTTCAGGAAGTAGACCGGGCCGACGCGATCCGAGCGCTTGAGCATCATCGCGAGGAACGCGATGTTCTGGTGGATGCCGTTTTCCCAGATCGCCTGGCCGTCGCGCGCAAACAGCGAGATGCCGACCGCCGGCCGTTGCTTGCGGGTGCCGCCCGAGGCGGCTTCATTGATGTCCGTCACCGGTTGGTTTCCTCTGCGGCGTCGTGCGTCCGGGCATCGCGTCGAGCGTCTGGCCTGGAAGCGGCGCGCCGTGGATTGTCATGGTTGCATTTGCGCCGGTGCGCCGCGGCGGGCGAATCGGGCGACCTGGTTCGCGAGGGCGGCAGCCGGTTTCCGGCGTGTCATCGGGCACGCCTGGCACGGCGCGTGATTCGGACAGGTTGCCCCGGCGACTGTCTGCGGCGATTGTGGCACGGAAACCGCCGTTTTTGGCGGGACGTGACGAACTTTGACATAGCCGCCGGCCCATGCGAGCCGGGCGCCGGCGAAGCGGCGCCTGGCTCGTCCGGCAGGGGGGCGGGTGCGGGCCGGCGCGGCACTGACGGCCGGCCGGATCGGGGCGCCGCGCGCGGCGGCGGCCCGCTCAGTGCTGCAGGCGGATTTCGACGCGGCGGTTGCTGGCGCGGCCTTCGGGCGTCGCGTTCGACGCGACCGGGTCGGCCTTGCCGCGCCCCGAGACCGTCAGCGAATCGGTCTTCAGGCCGTGTGCCTTCAGGTATGCCGCGACGGATTCGGCGCGGCGCTTCGACAGCGCGAGATTGTAGTCGTCGCTGCCCACCGAATCCGTAAAGCCGGTGACGCTCACCTGCGAGTACGTGTGGTCGGCGCGCTCGCTCAGCAAACGGTCGAGCGATTCGCGCGCGGTCGGGGCGAGCGTCGCGTGGTCGGTGGCGAACAGCGCGTCGCCCGATAGGTTGACCTGTTCGACGACGGCAGCCGCCGGCGCCGGCGTGGCTGCCGGGGCCGCTTCGGCCGGTGCCGCGCCGCACTGGAAGATCAGCGTGGCCGGATCGGATTTGTCGCGCAGCGCGCGGGCAGAGTCGACAGCGCGCACGGGCTCTTCGCCGCAGATCTTGCGGGCGGCCTTCATGCAGGTCTCCGGGCCCGACAGCAGGCCGTGGCAGTCCACCTGGAAGGTGCGCACGCCGTCGCGCGGCTGCAGTTCGGAGGCGCTGAAGGTCGGGCCGGATGCGGTCGAGCACGCGGCGAGGGCCGTTGCGGAAAGCGCGAGCGCAAGAGCGAGTTTGTTCACGGTTACATCCTCAAAACTTGGGTTGACTGAAGCCCGCCCCGGGTTGCGCGGCGGGCTCGTCCGGCCGTCGGGGCCGCCGCGGGCCGTCCGGCTGGCGAGCCGGGCGGCCTGGCGGCGCGACGCGTTACTTCCACTGGTACAGCATGCCGGCGCCGATCACCTTCTGACCGCCGCTGAAGCCGCCGTTGATCGACGCCTTCAGGTTCTCCGTGATGCGCGCCTGCATGTTGACCGCCATCGCCTTCTGGCCGAGGAAGGTCGACGTACCCACGCCCATCCCGAAGTTGGCATCGCGATCGAGCTGCGGGATCGATGCCATCGCGCCGACGGCCGCGATACCCTGCTTCGCCATCTGGTCGGTCTGCTGCAGTTGCGAACCCAGCGAGTTGATCTGCGCCTGCTGGCCCGACAGTGCCGTCGACAGCGTCGTCTGCACTTGCGTCAGCTGGTTCACGTTCACCGCGTCGGTGCCTTGCGTACCCGGCGCGACGTTCGTGATCTGGCGCTGCTGCGTGTCGCTGCCGACCGACACCACGTTCGAGCGACCGCCGTCGTTCGAATTCGCGCCGATCGCCACCGAGTTCGAGCCGGCGGTGACGGTCGGGACGTCGGTGCCCTTGCCGTTCATGTCGGCCGCGATGCCGTTGTTGTTGGCGGCGCGCGTCGTGTTGTTGTTGATCGTCGTCGACAGCGAGTTCAACGTGTTGTTGATGTTGTTCACGCCGGTCGACAGCGAGGCCACGTTGCTGTTCGTCGTGCTCAGGCCGGTGGACAGCGAACCGATGCCCGTCGAGGTCGACGTCGACAGCGAGTTGACGTTGCTGTTCGTCGTGCTCAGGCCGGTCGACAGCGAGTTGATCGCGGTCGAGGTCGACGTGGACAGCGAGGCCACGTTGCTGTTCGTCGTGCTCAGGCCCGTCGACAGCGAGTTGATGCCGGTCGACAGCGATGCGACGTTCGATGCGGTGGACGTCGACAGCGCGTTGACCGCGTTGTTCGTCGCGTTGAGCTGGCTGCCGTTGATCGCGTCCGTGCTGCTGGCCGAGATCCGGCCCGCGGCGACGTTCGTGATCTGGCGTTCCGCACCCGGTGCGCCGACGCTCACCACGCCGACCGGCGAGCTGCCCGCGAAGAAGTACGTGACGCCGCCGATCGTGGCGCTGGAGGTACCGACGGCCGGGGCCGTGACCGAATTCGCGCCGAGTGCGATCGAGTTGGCGACGTTCGCGGTGGCGTTCGAACCCAGGGCGAGCGCGTCGGCGGCGCTGGCCGTGGCGCTCGAGCCGTAGGCCTGTGCACCGACGGCGCTGGCCGTCGACTGGTTGCCCAGCGCGATCGTGTTGTCCGCGGTGGCCTGGTTCGAGCTGCCGAGGGCGAGCGCGCTGGCACCGGTTGCGGTGTTCGCGTTGCCGAGCGCCACTGCGCCGTTGCCGGTCGCCGTGTCGTTCGCGCCCAGTGCGACCGCGCCGGTACCCGTCGCGATGCTCGGGTCGCCGATCGCGACCGCGCCGTCGCCGGTGGCCGTGTTGCCGGAGCCGATCGACACGGCCTTGCCGCCCGTGGCCGATGCGTTCTGGCCGATCGCGACCGCGCCTGCCGACTGCGCGTTCGAACCGTCGCCGACTGCCACGCTGCTCGCGCCTGCCGCGCTGGCGTTCACGCCGGCGGCGAGGGCGTTGGTGCCGGTGGCGCCCGTGTTGTCGTAGTTGGCCTGCTGCGTGCCGTTGTCGTTGACGCTGTAGTAGTGCGTCTTCGCGGCGTTGATCGCGGTCGAGGTCGAAGTCGACAGCGAGGCCACGTTGCTGTTCGTGCTGCTCAGGCCGGTGGACAGCGAGCCGATACCGGTCGACGTCGACGTGGACAGCGACAGGATCGTGCTGTCCGTGCTGCTCAGGCCGGTGGACAACGAGCTGATGCCGGTCGAGGTCGACGTGGACAGTGACGTGATCGAGCTGGTGGCCGAGGAGAGGCCGGTCGACGTGGAGGTCGACAGCGAGCTGATCGAGCTGTTCGTGCTGCTCAGGCCGGTGGACAGGGAGCCGATCGAGCTGGTGGCCGACGAGAGGCCCGTCGAGGTCGAAGTCGACAG